>JAZQBE010000052.1:0-67159 GCA_045545575.1 Shuttleworthella sp. | reverse complement strand
CCGGCGACCTTCAGGTCGAGGGGCATGTCTTTGACCATGTCCCCCACCTGCGTCGCGAGGCCGATCAGGTCGATCTTCGTGCGGCCGCAGGTCGGACAGGACACCACCTCGATGCCGCCCTTGCGCAGCCCGAGGGTGCGCAGGATCAGCTTCGCGGAACGGATTTCCTCGACGGGATCCCCGGTCAGGGACACGCGGATCGTATCGCCGATGCCCTTCGACAGGATCAGCGCCAGACCGATGGCGGATTTGATGTTTCCGCTGGTCACGGTGCCCGCTTCGGTGATGCCGACGTGCAGCGGATAATCCGTCTGCTCGGAAAGCAGCCGGTACGCCGCGTCACACATCAGAACGTCGGAGGACTTGATGCTGATCACCAGACGGTCCCAGCCGAGATCCTCGATCAGGTGCACCTGGTCTAAGGCGCTCTCCACCAGCGCCTCGGCCGTCACGCCGCCGTATTTCTCCAGCAGACGCTTTTCCAGCGAGCCGGAATTCACGCCGACCCGGATCGGGATCTGCCGGTCCTTCGCCGCGTCGATGACATATTTTACCCGCTCGCGGGAGCCGATGTTTCCCGGGTTGATGCGGATTTTGTCCGCGCCGTTTTCCATCGCCGCCACGGCCAGATCCGCGTCGAAATGGATGTCGGCCACCAGCGGGACATGGATCCGCGGACGGATTTTCGCAAAGGCCTGCGCGGCCTCCATGGTGGGCACGGCGCAGCGGATGATCTCGCAGCCGGCCTGTTCCAGCGCAAGAATCTGCGCGACGGTGGCCTCCACGTCCTCGGTGTGTGTGTTGCACATGGACTGAATGCGGATCGGCGCGCCGCCTCCTAAGGTCAGGCCGCCGACGGATACCTGTTTTGTCATTTTGCGCATGGAAGCAACCTCCTAAAACAGCTTGTAAATATCGCTGATCATGACGATGACCATCAGCGCCATCAGCGCGGCGAAGCCGACCAGGTGAATCGTGCCCTCCAGTTTTTCGGACAGTTTTTTGCGGCGCACGGCTTCCACCAGAAGAAGCAGGATGCGGCCGCCGTCCAGTGCCGGAATCGGCAGCAGATTCATGACGCCCAGGTTTGCCGACAGCAGGATGGCGATATTGATCATATTCAGAAAGACCATGAACGCACCTTCCCGGGCCGCCAGCTCATAGGTCTCGCCGATGGTGGAAACGATCCCGACCGGACCGGACAGATCCGTCACGCCCACCTTGCCCGTCACCAGCATCCGGAGGCTTAAAAACGTCGCGCGGATCTGGTAGCGGATTTCACAGAGGGCAAATCCGAGGGTTCCCGCCGGCGACGTCTTCTCGCGGCCGAGGGTGCTGGTAATGCCGAGATAATAGCGGTCGTCTTCGGCACTGTATTTCGGCGTCATCACCGTCTCGTACCGCTGACCGCCGCGCTCGTAGACCACGTCCGCCGGCTGGTCCTCGCGCAGAAACAGCGAAAGGCTGATCTCCTTGAAGAAATAAATGCGGCTGCGGTTGATCGAGATGATTTCGTCTCCGGCGGCAAGGCCGGCTTCCTCTGCCGGATAGCCCTCCATAACGCCGGTGATCACCGGACGGTCCACGCCGGCAAAGGCAATCAGAACGACAGCCATGACAAAGGCCAGGATGAAGTTGAAAAACGGTCCGGCAAACACGACGATCAGCCGTTTCCATACACTTTTGTTGGAAAACGCCCGCGCGTCGGAACTGGCCTCGTCTTCCCCCTCCATGACGCACGCGCCGCCGAAGGGCAGAAGGCGCAGCGAGTACTCCGTTTCCTTTCCCTGAAACTTCAGCAGCGCCGGCCCGAAACCGATGAAAAACGCGTTCACGCGGATCCCGCAGGCCTTTGCCGCCAGGCAGTGCCCGAGTTCATGAAAGAAAATCAGAAAACTGAATATAAAGATCGCAATGAGTATTTTTAACATAAACCACAAACCCTGATTCTGTGTCCGTCACCGTCTGTCAGTGAAACAATGCCCTCGCCCGCTGCTCCGTGTAAAGCACTTCATCGAGGGTGGGCGCCTCGATCCGTTCCACGGTATCCATCGCCTGTTCGATCCGGTCGTAAATATCCAGGAAGCCGATCCTTCCGGCCAGGAAATCCGCGACCGCCTCCTCGTTCGCCGCGTTGAAGACCGTCGGCGCGTTTCCGCCGCGGCGGATCGCCTCGTAGGCCAGCGCAAGGCCCGAGAACACCGAAAGATCCGGCTCCTCGAAGGTCAGCTGCCCCAGGGCGCACAGATCCAGCCGGTTGTCCTGCATCGGAAGACGCTTCGGATAGAACATCGCGTACTGAATCGGAAGCTTCATGTCCGGCACGCCCATCTGTGCGATCACGGCGCCGTCCGCGTATTCCACGGCCGAGTGCACGATGCTCTGCGGATGCACAAGCACCTGAATCTGCGAATAATCCACGTCGAACAGCCACCGGGCCTCCATCACCTCGAGCCCCTTGTTGACCATCGACGCGGAGTCGATGGTAATCTTCGCCCCCATCGACCAGTTCGGATGCTTTAACGCATCCGCCGGCGTTACCTTTTCCAGATCCGCCCGGCTTCTGCCGCGGAACGGTCCGCCGGAGGCTGTCAGAAGGATGCGGGCGATGTCATTTCCTTCATTGCCCTGCAGGCTCTGGAAAATCGCGCTGTGCTCGCTGTCCACCGGCAGGATGGACACGCCCTTTTCCTTCGCCAGGGGCATGATGATGTGTCCGGCCGTGACCAGCGTCTCCTTGTTGGCCAGCGCGATGTCGTTGCCGGCTTCGATGGCCGCGACGGTCGGCCGCACGCCGATCATGCCCACAATGGCCGTCACGACCAGCGACGGAATGCGCACACACGCCAGAAGGCCGTCCATTCCGGACAGCACCTGTACCGGCAGGTCGGCGACCGCCGTCCGAAGCGCCGCCGCGTCTGTTTCGTCCCAGACGGCGGCAAAATCCGGATGAAACTCCCGGATCTGCGCCTCCAGCAGACGGATGTTCTTTCCGGCGCACAGCGCGCGGACACGGAATCCGCCCTGGGCGCGCACCACGTCTAACGTCTGTGTGCCGATGGAGCCGGTGGAGCCTAATATGACCAGATCTCTCATGTGTCGTTCTCCCAAAATGAAAGGTGCTTTACGCGAAAAACAGCAGCAGATAATAGATGATCGGCGCCGTGATGATCACGCTGTCAAACCGGTCGAGCACGCCGCCGTGTCCGGGGAAAATGTGTCCGTAATCCTTCACGTCGTAGCAGCGCTTGATCGCGGACGCGCCCAGGTCGCCGATCATGGAGATCAGCGCCCCCGCGCCGGCCAGCAGCGACAGTACGCCGATCAGGCGGATATCCGCCCCCATCCGTTCATGCAGCCCCCAGGCAAACAGAGCCGTCAGAATCATCGAGCCGGCCACGCCGCCGATGGCGCCCTCCACCGATTTCTTCGGTGAAAGCACCGGCGCCATCTTGTGCTTTCCGAACAGCATGCCGAAGCAGTAGGCGCAGGTGTCGCAGCCCCAGGAGCAAAGGAAAATCAGCCAGACCGTATAGATACCGATGTCCATCTGCCGCACGCGGTAGATGTAGGAAAGCATTACGGCCACGTAAAAGACGGAAAAGAATGCCGCCATGATCTGGTCCGCGTGATACTTCGGCCAGCGGAGCACAAAGGCCGAAAGCAGCAGAATCAGATAGATGATGAACAGCATCGTGTGTTCCGGCAGAAACGAAAACTGCAGATCCAGATAGTACAGAATCACCATCAGGTAGGAAAGAACGCCCACGCCGCTGGTGTGCACCTTGAAAATCCGGCAGATCTCAAAGACGCCGATCACCGAAATCGCGCCAAGCGCCGCCAGCTGTACCGGGCCGCCGGCCAGGTTTACCGCAATCATCACGACCAGCATTATCACACCGCTGATCAGCCGAGTCCAAAACGAATTCACTTTAAATCCCTCCAAACCGTCTCTGCCGGCGGCTGTATTCTTCCACCGCCTTCTGCAGCTCCTCCGGACTGAAGTCCGGCCAGGGCACCGGCGTGAAGTAGAACTCCGCGTAAGCCAGCTGCCAGAGCAGGTAGTTGGACAGCCGCTGTTCTCCGCTGGTGCGGATCATCAGGTCCGGATCCGGAATCTCTCTCGTATCCAGCGCCTGTGAAATATACTCTTCCGTAATCTCTTCCGGCGCGAGCTTCCCTTCCGCCACCTCCGCGGCGATTTTTCGCACGCCCCGGGTGATCTCGTCCCGGGAGCCGTAGTTGATGGCGATGGTCAGGTTGATCCCGTCGTACTGCGAGGAAACCTCCGTCAGCGTACGGATCGTCTCCTGCGTCTTTGCCTCAAACCGGGACAGATCCCCGATCACGCGCACGCGCATGTTGTTCTTCTTCGCCGTGCGCAGACAGGTGGACAGATAGCTGTCCAGAAGCTTCATCAGGGCATGGACCTCGTCGTCCGGGCGGTTCCAGTTCTCCGTGGAAAAGGCGTACAGGGTTAGATATTTGATCCCCAGGTTGTGCGCGGCTTCCGTGATGATCTCGACGTTTTTGGCGCCGACGGTATGCCCGTAGGTGCGCGGCATCCCTTTGGATTTCGCCCAGCGGCCGTTGCCGTCCAAAATGATCGCGACGTGCTTTGGAATCTCCATAAATACACCTTTTTCAATACAACGCAAAGCCGAACGGGGCTTCCGTTCAGCTTTGCGTTCCATTCCTATCATGTTCTTGCAGCAGCATCATGAAGCGTTCGAATCCCGACGGAAAGTTCCCGTTTCCGGGCGCTAGACCGTCATTAATTCGTCCGTCTTCTTTGCCACGGCGGCGTCCACTTCCTTGATGAACTTATCCGTCAGCTTCTGAAGCTCATCTTCCAGATCCGCGATCTCATCCTCGGAAACATCCTCCGTCTTTTTCAGTTTCTTGAACGCGTCGTTGCCGTCCCGGCGGATGTTGCGGATGGCGACCTTCGCCTCCTCGCCCTTCTTGCGGACTTCCTTGGCCAGATCTTTACGGCGCTCCTCGGTCAGTTCCGGGAACAGCAGGCGGATCGTGGACCCGTCGTTGCTGGGGTTGATGCCCAGATCGGACATCTGGATGGCCTTGCAGATTTCCTTGACCATCTTTGCTTCCCAGGGCTGGATCACGATCAGACGCGGCTCGGGAACAGAGATGTTGCCCACCTGCTGCAGCGGCGTGGGGCTTCCGTAATAGTCCACCATGATGCGGTCTAAGACGTGCGGGTTCGCGCGGCCGGCGCGGATGGTCCCGTACTCCGACGCAAGGTTGGCCATCGTTTTCTGCATCTTCTCTTCATAAGGTTTTACTCGGGCATCCATAACTTCCTCCTTTATGATCCAAATAGCATTACTCTACCGTGACGACCGTGCCGTTAAACTTCCCGGCCGCGGCCTTTTTGATGCTGTCCTCTTCATTCAGCGCAAAGATATACAGCGGCATATGGTTCTGGCTGCACATCAGGGAAGCAGAAAGGTCGATGACACCGAGCTGGCGGTCTAAGACCTCCTGAATGGAGATGGTATCAAACCGCTTCGCCGCCGGGTTCACCGCCGGATCGCTGTCGTATACGCCGTCGATATTCTTTGCGAGCAGGATGGCATCCGCTTCGATTTCGATGGCGCGGAGAACCGTCGCCGTATCCGTTGAAAAATACGGATGACCGGTGCCGCCGGCAAAGAACACGACTTCACCCGCCGCGAAGGAACGGCGGACCTGATCCTTGCTGAACACCTCGGCAAAGCCGTCGACGGCAAACGGCGTCATGATCCGGCTTTCCACGCCTTCCGCGCGGAGCATCTCCGACATGTAGATGCAGTTCATGACCGTGGCGAGCATGCCGATCTGGTCGGCCTTGACGCGGTCCATCATGGATTTCCCGGCGCCGCGCCAGAAATTGCCGCCGCCGATGACGATGCCCACGCCCGTGCCCTCTCTGACAATGCCGGCAATCTGCGCCGCGACCCGGCGGCAGGTGGCCTCGTCAAAGCCGGTGTGCTGTTCCGCCGCAAGGGCCTCGCCGGAAAGCTTTAAAAGGATTCGCTTCATTCTGTCACAACCTCGTTTCTTTCTTTTTCCGCCCAAAAAACGGTTATGGATAGTGTACCATAAGGCCGGACAAAAAAAAAGACAGGACAAAGGAGTTCCCTTTGCCCTGTCCGATCCGTTCGTGTAAAAACAGGATGGTTTTAGCCCAGCTGCGCGGCAACTTCGGCAGCGAAGTCTTCGTTCTTCTTCTCGAGGCCTTCGCCGGTCTCGAAACGGACGAAGCGGCGAACGCTGACGGTTCCGCCCACGGCCTTGCTGACCGCCGCAAGATACTTCGCGACGTTCTCGCCTTCCTCGGCCTTGACATAAACCTGATCCAGCAGGCAGACTTCCTTCAGTTCCTTGGAAACACGGCCTTCGATCATCTTCTCGATGACGTTTGCGGGCTTCTTGGATTCCTTCGGATCGTTTGCGATCTGTGCGCGCAGGATTTCCTTCTCATGCTCGATGTATTCGGCGGAAACTTCCTCGCGGGAAACGTACTTCGGATTCATCGCGGCGATCTGCATCGCGATGTTGCCCAGCGCTTCCTTCACTTCCTCGCCGGCGTTCGGAGCGATGCCGTCCACGATCACGCCGATGCGGCCGCCGCCGTGCACATAGGTCACGACCACGTCGTCGGAAACCACTTTCTCAAAGCGGCGGATCTTTAAGTTTTCACCGATCACGGCCACCTGCTCGACAAGCGCCTCGGAAACCGTCTTGGACGGATCCGCGTTCCACGCGGAAGCCATCAGAGCGTCCAGATCGGCATAGTCGCCGGCGACGACCTGGCTGGCCACCTGGCCGACGAAGG
The DNA here is from genome assembly GCA_045545575.1 of Shuttleworthella sp. GTDB lineage: Bacteria > Bacillota > Clostridia > Lachnospirales > Lachnospiraceae > Shuttleworthia. The sequence continues at coordinate 60,318 of JAZQBE010000052.1, read as the reverse complement.
TCTGGAACTTCTCGTTCTTCGCAACGAAGTCCGTCTCGGAGTTTACTTCCACCACGGCCGCGGTCTTGTCGCCGTCGCACGCGATGCAGCAGATGCCTTCGGCCGCGATCCGGCTGGCCTTCTTTTCCGCCTTGGCCTGACCGTTCTTGCGAAGGAACTCCATCGCTTCTTCCATGTTGCCGTCGCATTCGGCAAGGGCCTTCTTGCAGTCCATCATACCGGCGCCGCTCATCTCGCGAAGTTCTTTTACCATTGCTGCTGTAATAGCCATTTGTTCTCCTCCTTTGCAGAAGAAATGCCTCGCCCGGCGGGCGGGGCATTCCGTTTGTCCGTTACGTATAATGATTACGCTTCCTCAGCCGGCGCTTCTTCCGCTGCGTCTTCGCTGACGGCGTCTTCCATCGCGGCCGCGTCGACGTCGACGGTGCCCTGCTTCGCTTCGATGACGGCATCCGCCATGGTGGAAGCGATCAGCTTCACGGCACGGATGGCGTCGTCGTTGCCCGGGATCACGTAATCCAGCTCTTCCGGATCACAGTTGGTGTCGGCAATGCCGATTAAGGTGATGCCGAGGGCTTCGGCTTCCTGCACGCAGATGCGCTCCTTCTTCGGGTCGACGATGAAGATCGCGTCCGGGATGCGGCGCATTTCCTTGATGCCGCCCAGGTTCTTCTGAAGCTTTTCCTGCTCCTTCTTTAACGCGGTCACTTCCTTCTTCGGAAGCACGTCAAAGGTTCCGTCGGCTTCCATGCGCTCGATCGCCTTTAAACGCTCCACGCGGGACTGGACCGTCTTGAAGTTGGTCAGCATGCCGCCGAGCCAGCGCTCGTTCACATAGAACATGCCGCAGCGCTCCGCTTCCTGCTGCATGGTGTCCTGCGCCTGCTTCTTCGTGCCGACGAACAGGATCGTGCCGCCCTGGGAGGCGATGTCGAAGACCGCGTTGTACGCGTCGTCGATCATGCCGACCGTCTTCTGCAGGTCGATGATGTGGATGCCGTTGCGCTCCGTAAAGATATAGGGAGCCATTTTCGGGTTCCAGCGTCTCGTCTGATGACCGAAATGCACGCCGGCTTCCAGCAGCTGTCTCATGGATACTACACTCATTTTTTCCTCCGTTCGGTTTTTCTTCCGCGCCGGTCATCCCGGAAACAGACCACTGCAGATCAGCTGCAGCACCAGTCCGCCGGTCACGGCACGTGTTTATTCGCAACTTTGAAATAATACCACAGCGGAATCGCTTATTCAAGCCCCAATTCTTTATAAACAGAACTGTTTTTCACCGTGATCCGCGTCCCGCGCATGCCGGCGCTGTGGGCGTCGAGAACGCCGGCGCCTGCCAGCTTTTTGATGGCGGAAACGATGGTGGAACGGGTCAGTCCGGAATCCTCGGCGATCCGGGACGCTACGACGATGCCGGAGCCGCCGTTTTCCTGCATCTTTCGAAGGATCAGGACGATGCCTTCCCGCTCGGAAGGAGAAAGGGAAGCCAGCGCCGACGCGACGCGCCGCTGTTTGCGGTCCTCATGGGCGTCCTCTTCCAGCTCGGCCCGCAGCATCTCCAGACTGATGACGGTGCTGCCGTATTCGCAGAGGATGATGTCGTCCACGTCGAACAGCTGATTCTGGCGGTAGAAAAACGCCGTGCCCATCCGTTCGCCGGAAATAATGACCGGACAGATCAGCGCGACGCATCCGTCGGCTTCTTCACCGGAGAATCCCAGCACTTCCAGGCTTGCGTTTTCTTTCGTGGAAAGAATGGCCAAAAGGCGTTCGCTGAAGGCTTCGTCGGCATAGGTGCCGACCTTATGCTGCACCAGCCGGTTCAGACAGGGAACCGACTCCCTCGTGGAGAGACCCAGCACTTTTCCTTTGCGGCTGATCATCAGGACGTTTGCGCCGAGAATGTCTGACAGCACTTTGCAGATGTCGCTGAACACAACCTTCGTGCCCGCGTTGTTCTGCAGAAGATTTGCGATTCTGCGGGTGCGGTCGAGAAGCGGCAGACTCATGGCAGTTCCTCCTTGCGGTTTCCAGATTTATTCGTTCTCGGTTTCGGTTTCGGCTTTCTTTGAATAGCCGCATTCCTGCGACGCGCATACGACGCGCTGCCCGCGGACCGTCATATAGCCGCCGCATTTCGGGCAGCGCTCCGCGACGGGACGGGACCAGCTCATGAAATCGCAGTCCGGATCCGAGCAGCCGTAAAACCGGCGGCCCTTGCGCGTTTTGCGCTCCACCAGCGGCTTGCCGCATTTGGGGCAGTCCACGCCGATCTCCGTTAACAGCGGCTTGGTATTGCGGCATTCCGGGAAGCCCGGGCAGGCCAGAAACCGGCCGTGGGGACCGTATTTGATCACCATGTTCCGGCCGCAGAGTTCGCAGACCACGTCCGTCTGCTCGTCGGCGACCCGGACTTTATCGATGGATTCCTGCGCGGCTTTGACGTCTTCGGCCAGGCCGGGATAGAACTCGGCGAGGACGTCGTGCCAGTCGGTCTCGCCCTCTTCGACTTCGTCAAGACGCCGCTCCATCCGGGCCGTGAATTTCTCGTCGACAATGTTCGGGAAGGAATCGCACATGATGCTGTTGACGATTTCACCGAGCTCCGTGACAAAGATGTTCCGGCCTTCCTTCGTGATATAGCGGCGCTTTAACAGAGTCGAAACGATCGGGGAATAGGTGCTCGGCCGGCCGATGCCGTGCTCCTCGAGCACATGCACAAGCGAGGCTTCGGTGTAGTGCGCCGGCGGCTGGGTGAAATGCTGGCGCACGTCCTGCCCGGCAAAGGAAAGCTCCATGCCGGCAGAAAGCACCTCCACCAGTGCGTTCTTCTCTTCCTGTTCGTCGTCCGACACCGAATAGACAAGCTGGTATCCGTCAAAAACCCGCAGCGATTCCGACACCGTAAACCGGGCAGTGTCCTTCCCGGCCGCTTCGATGGATGCCGTCGTATTCTCGAACTGCGCCCCGGCCATCTGGCTCGCGGCAAAGCGTTTCCAGATCAGCTGGTACAGGCGGAACTGATCCCGGGAAAGGGATTCCTTGATGGCGGTCGGCAGCCGGCGGATATCCGAAGGCCGGATCGCTTCATGCGCGTCCTGAATCCGGCCCGCCGAGCGGGCTGTTTTTTCCCCGCTGCCCAGATAGGCTTCCCCGTAGGATTCCCGGATGAAGGACGCGGCCGCTTCACGGGCTTCGTCGGAAACACGCGTCGAGTCGGTACGCAGATACGTGATCAGACCGACGGTTCCCTCGCCGCGGATGTCTACGCCTTCATACAGCTGCTGGGCGATACGCATCGTTTTCTGAATCGGGAAGTTCAGCGTTTTGGAAGCTTCCTGCTGCAGCGTACTGGTCGTAAAAGGCAGCGGACTCTTCTTTTCGCGGCGGTTCGTGGTGATATCGGCCACGCTGTAAGCCGCGCCGGCAATGGCGTCGAGCACCCGGTCGCGCTCTTTGGTCCCGTTCATCTGGCTGCGGATCCCGCCAAGGGACTGGAAGTGGGCGGTCAGCGGCTTTTTCTGGCCCGGCACGGCAAGCTGTACGTCTAAGGTATAGTACTCCTCGGGAATGAACGAAAGAATCGCGTTCTCCCGGTCGCAGATCATCTTCAGCGTCGCGGACTGCACACGCCCGGCGGAAAGGCCGCGCTTGACTTTGGTCCACAGCAGCGGGCTGATCTCGTAGCCGACCATGCGGTCAAGCATCCGGCGCGCCTGCTGCGCGTCGACGAGATCCATGTCGATGTCGCGGGGATGCTTTAAGGATTCCTTGACCGCCGTCTTCGTGATCTCGTTAAACGCGATCCGGCGGTAGACCCCTTCCTCTAAATGCAGCGCTTCGATCAGGTGCCAGGAAATGGCCTCTCCTTCGCGGTCCGGGTCGGTTGCAAGATAGATGCAGTCGGCCTTTTTCGCCTGGCGGCGAAGCGAAGCGAGCAGTTCGCCTTTTCCGCGGATGGTGATGTATTTCGGCTCGTAATGATGCTGGGTGTCGATGCCGAGCGAGCTCTTCGGAAGGTCCCGGACATGGCCGTTCGAGGCCATGACCTCGTAGTTTTTTCCGAGAAATTTTTTGATCGTTTTCACCTTGGCAGGTGACTCCACGATGACAAGATTCTTTGCCATGTGCAAATTCCTTTCACAGTTCACGAATTGACACGAAAGAAAATATACACCATGATTTTTCTGATTTCAAGACCCTATCTTCCGCGAATATACTGATTATTAAAACACTCTTTTGCCAGTCCGAGATCGCACAGACGCATCAGGGACCGAAGGGCCTGAAGCATGTCCAGACCGCTTCCGGCAAGGATTTCGTCGAGATTTGCGGGATAAACGTCAAGCATCTGATAGACCGCTTCCGTGTCGGGATCGAGCAGCGGCCGCACGGCTTTTTCGTCCGGAAAGCGCACCCGCTGCGCAAGTGTCAGATCAAACAGATCCTCGAGCAGCCCCGGAACAGACCGGATGATATGGGCCCCCTGCGCGATCAGATCGTTGGTCCCCTCGCTCATGGGGTCGCCGACCCTTCCCGGAAGCGCGAACACGTCCTTTCCCTGCTCCATCGCGAAATCCGCCGTGATGAGGCTTCCGCTCTTCTTTTTCGCCTCGAGCACGAGGACGGCGTCCGCCATCCCGCTGATGATCCGGTTGCGCGACGGGAAAAACATGGGCAGCGGCTGCGTGTGCGGCGGCTGCTCGGACAGGATGCATCCGGTCTGTCGGATCTCTTCATAGAGCGCAATGCTCTGCGGAGGATAACAGACATCGGCGCCGCTGCCGAGCACTGCAATGGTCTTCCCGTTCCGCGACAGGCAGCCCCGGTGGCCGGACTGGTCGATTCCGCGCGCCATCCCGCTGATGACGGCCGCGCCGGCTTCCGCTAAGGCCGCCGCGATATCTTCGCCCATGGTCCGTCCGTATCCGGTGCACGTCCGGGCGCCGACGATCGCGACCGTCGGCACATCATCCGACAGCAGGCCCGGCGCCTCGCCGAGATAAAACAACCCGTAGGGCGCGTCGTAAATCTGCGCGAGCCGTTTCGGGTAGGTGCGCTGGGCAAGCGTTACGAGACCCATGCCCGTTTCGGCAAACGCCTGCCACGCACGGTCTGGATCCGCCTCGCTGCGCAGACGAAGCAGGGCTTCGGTTTTTTCTTCCGTGAGAATCCGGCTTTCCCGCAGCCGTCCGGCATCCGCCGTAAAGACGGCTTTTGCACTGCCGAACGCCGACAGCAGCTGCCGTTTTTCCGTATCCCGGATTCCCCCGTGCACACAGGTCAGCCAGTAATCATAGGCGTCCGGCGCATCCGGTCTGCTGTCCGGAACCGCCGGAACCGGTTTTGTTTCTTCCATATTCAATACTCCCATTCATTGTTCTTCAGATCGTTGGCTTTATAGAATTCCGCTTCGATCAGGTGCCGGATTTCGACGCGCTCGCTGCCGTCCAGATCCGCGATGGTGCGGGCGACGCGCAGCAGCCGGTGATAGCCGCGGGCAGTCAGCGAAAGCGCCTCATAGCGTTTTTCCATATGCGTCCGCTCCTTGCGGCCGAGATCCACCGCTTCGCGGATTTCGTTTCCCGGAATCTGGCTGTTGAAACGCCAGGGCATCCCCTGATACCGCTTTTTCTGGATCTCGTCTGCCGCGAGGACACGCCTGCGGATGTCATTGGAGCTCTCCTCTTTCACATCTGGATCCAGATCCGAGAAGGACATGCGGTTGACGTCCACGGCGATGTCGATCCGGTCGAGCAGAGGCTGGCTGATCCGCGACAGATAGCGCTGCACCTGCGCCGGCGTGCACCGGCACCGGCGGCGGTTGGGATAATATCCGCAGGGGCAGGGATTCATCGCCGCGACGAGCATGAAATCGGCGGGAAAAGAAAAGGCGCCGTTCTGCCGGATCAGGCGGATCTCGCCCTCCTCCATCGGCTGCCGGAGCACTTCCAGGGAGGACCGGTCAAATTCCGGCAGCTCGTCCAGAAACAGAACCCCGCCGTGGGCAAGGGAAATCTCGCCCGGGCGCGGAACGCCTCCTCCGCCTGCCATGCCGGTTTCGGAGATCGTGTGATGCGGAGCCCGAAAGGGCGGCTGGTCCGGTTCCTTCGGCGGCATGCCCATGACGGAACGGATCTTCGCGAGATCCATCTTCATCTGCTCGCTCATGGGCGGAAGAATCCCGGGGATACAGCGGGCGATCATGGATTTTCCGCTGCCCGGCGGTCCGATCATCAGCAGATTGTGCCGGCCGGCCGCGGCGATCTCACAGGCACGCTTCGCCCGGGCCTGCCCGCAGATATCGGCAAAGTCCGGTCCGGCTTCCGCGGACGCTTCGCGGACATCACAGGCCTGTCCGCCGCCGTCCCTTCGGTTTTCGTAAGGGTCCTCGCCCGCCGGCGGCTGCGCCCTTGCGCCGCGCATAAGCGCCAGACCCGGACACAGAAACGCGATGCATTCCTCCAGGGAGCGGATGGTGTGAACCTCCAGCCCCGGCACCAGCGCCGCTTCCCGGGCGTTTTCCGCGGGAATGACGGCCTTTCGGATGCCGGCATCCCGGGCAGCCAGCAGCATGGGCAGGGCGCCGCGGACGTATTTGACACGCCCCGAAAGCTGAAGTTCCCCCGCAATGACCATATCCTCGCAGGCATCGCCCGGCAGCTGCCCGGCCGCCATCAGCACTGCGATCGCGGTCGGAAGATCAAACCCCGTGCCCGTTTTCCGGACGCTGGCCGGGGCAATGTTGACCGTCACCCGCTTGACCGGCATCGTGTAACCGCAGTTGCGCAGCGCGGTGCGGACGCGCTCCCGGGCCTCCCGGGCCTCGGAGCTTAAGAATCCGACCATCTCAAATACGGGCAGTCCTTCGGAGACGTCGGCTTCCACCGTCACCGTCATCGCCTCAATGCCGCGGACAATCGCCGTGTGCACCAGTCCATACATGTTTTTTCTCCTTTCCGTCGGATGACGCGCAGCAAAACAAAAGCGTCATCTGCATCACGCCTGTACGGAAAGAAGCTGTTCATCAGGAAACCCGGCGCAGAATGCGGCGCCGGAAAAAGAAAAGAGTGCTTATGCTTTCTTCAGCATAGCACTCTTCCGTCCAAAAAAAAGCGATTTTAGAAAGATTTTAGGAATTGTTCACATTTTACGGTCTTTCGGCTTAAACCTCCGTCAGACCGACCTTCCGGTACACCTTGCGGAGCGTCCGCGCCGCACAGCGCGCCGCGCGCTCGTCGTTGGTGCGGATGCACTGATCGATGTATTCCTTGTCCGCGATCAGTTCGGCATAGCGCTTCTGCAGCGGCGCCAGTTCGTCCGCGACCGCCTCGCCGACTGCCAGCTTGAAATCACCGTAGCCGCGTCCTTCGAATTCCCGCGTGATCTCCTCCGCCGTTTTGCCCGTCACGGCGCCGTAGATCTCCATCAGGTTGCAGATGCCGGGCTGATCGGGGCTGTACCGGACACAGCCGACGGAATCGGTGACCGCCTTTTTGAATTTGCGGATAATGGCGTCCCGGTCGTCCAGCAGAAGCACGGTGGCATTGGCGTTTTCGTCGGATTTCGACATCTTGCGTGTCGGATCCGCCAGCGACATGACGCGGGCGCCCTTCTTGCCGTAATAGGCCTCCGGAATCGTAAAGACGTCCCCGTAGATGCTGTTGAAGCGCTCGGCAATATCCCGCGTGATCTCCAGATGCTGGCGCTGGTCCTCGCCGACCGGGACGACGTCCGCCTGATACAGAAGGATGTCCGCCGCCATCAGCACCGGATAAGTGAACAGGCCGGCGTTGACGTTGTCGGCGTGCTTTGCCGCCTTGTCTTTAAACTGCGTCATCCGGCTCAGCTCGCCCATGTAGGTGAAGCAGTCGAGCACCCATCCGAGCTGGGTGTGCGCCGGCACGTGGGACTGGAAGTAGACGCAGTTCTGTTCCGGATCCAGACCGGCCGCGATATACAGCGCGTACAGCGAGCGTGCGTTTTTCCGGAATTCGGCCGGCACCTGGCGAACCGTCAGTGAATGCAGATCCATGACGCCGAAATAGCACTCGTATTCCTCATGCAGATGCACCCAGTTTTTCAGCGCGCCCAGGTAATTGCCAAGGGTCAGCGTATTCGTCGCCTGCATCCCGCTGTATAATACTTTTTTCTCGTCCATAATTGGTTTCTCCTTTATTCCTCCCGCAGCGGGGGATACCAGTCCCGGTCCGCCGGATGGGACAGAACGACCGTGCGGATATACTGATTGACGGCTGCTTCCCCTTCTTCGGCAAGCATCTCCAGCAGATGTTCCAAAAGCGCCTGCGTGTCAGGGTGCATGATGTAGTGCGGTTTTCCGCGCATGTAATAGTCCAGCGCGCTCCGGTCCGTATACGCTTCCTTCTGATAGTTTTTGCTGGCCGCGACCCGGTCGATAAACATTTCCACGACATACCTTGCCGGCATCCGCATGCCTGACATCCCCGTCTTGTTCCGGCTTGCGTCATAGTCGATCCAGTACTCAAAATGATGACGGTTGCGTCCTTTGTGATGCAGCCAGGCCAGCGAATATCCGCGGTCCCGGCGCTCCCGGTTGTTCGGGCTCTCGTGTCCGTCGGTGTAATACCGGCAGCCGTTGAAGAACTCCACCGGCGCGTATTTGGACATGTCGTGGGCGAGCCCCTGCCAGTACAGACCGACGGCAAAGCAGCCTTTCATGACCAGCCATTTGTGATGATTGATGGTTCGAAGATGTCCGAGGATCCGGTTCATTTCTTCGCCTCCGGCATTCCCAGCAGTACCGAAATCGACGCACCGGGGCAAAGGATTTCCTTCTGATCGGTCAGCGGAACGGCGAAGTCAAAGGAACCGCCGGTGACGGCCGGCTCGAAGGACGCCGAATTGCCAAGATAGTGCCACTGCCGCTTATGCATCAGCTGAGGAAGCGCGAAAAACTCTTCTTCATAATGGAAGTTCAGCAGAAGCAGCACGTCCGGCGCGTCGTCGCTGACATAGTCCCCGCAGTAGAACAGGCTGACCGCCCGACGCTCGCTTCCGATGGCGACCACCCAGGGCTCCCGTCCGTGGTAGGAAAGATCCGGCAGTCCCTTCCGTGCATAATCGGTCATCTGCATGGGTTTGGCGCTGCGAAGAACCGGAAGCTGCTTCCGTATGGTGAGCAGACGATGCACATACTCCCGAAGTGCGCGTTCTTCCTTGCCCGTGGAATAAGCCGCCCATCCCAGGGAATTGTCCTGGCAGTACGGGTTGTTGTTGCCTTCGTGCGTGTTGTAAGACGCGTCGCCGAAGCTCAGCAGCGGAACGGCCTGCGAAAGCATGGTTGCGGCCAGTGCCAGCCGGACCTGCCGCCGGCGGTCTGCCCGGATTGCGCGGTTCTTCGTGGGACCCTCCACGCCGTAATTGCAGGTGAAGCTGGCATTCCGGCCGTCGGCGTTGTTCTCCCCGTTCGCCTCGTTGTGTTTTTCACCGTAGCTGAAGGAATCGAGCAGGGTGAAGTCGTTCGTGTTCGCGGCGTAATTGACAAATCCGTAAGCTTTATTCTGCCGGCGCATCTGCACGACAAAGGACGGCAGGTCCCCGTCCATATGGTTCTGAAGTTTCCGGAGCGCAAACAGGAAATCGGGGTTGTAGACAAACAGCCGTTTATCCTCTCTCTCCGCTGACAGAAGCGCGTCGTCAAACCCGTCGTAGAACAGACGGGTGGCGGCCAGATAAGGATCCGTCGCGATCCGCTCCGCGGGGAGACCCATGCCGACCAGATGGAATCCGTCCACACGGTATTCGCGCACCCAGCGGCGAAGCGCCTCGCAGAACAGGTCGTCCGAGACCTCCGGCGCGTAGCAGATCTCCATGTAAAACTCCATGCCCAGTCCATGTGCCGTGTCCACGAGTTTCTTCATTCCGAGATCAGCTGTCTCGCCGCCGAAATAGGACGCCTTCGGCGCCAGATAACAGGCGTTTCCGTAGCCCCAGTAATTGGTTTTGCCGGTTGCTTCCCGCGTCACTTCACGTTCGCCGGCCGCGTTCATGGAAGCCTTCTCTGTCCAGAGAAGCTCCTCGAAATCGTACAGCGGCATGAATTCCACGGCCGTAAAGCCCATGTCGGCGACGTTCTTCAGCCGGCGGATCACGCCTTTATAAGATCCGCACTCCTCATCCTTCAGACGGCTCTGCATGGTAAAGCCGCGCAGATGCAGTTTGAAGATGCTCAGGTCCTCCGCGCGCAGCTTCGGCGCACGGTGTCTCCAGCGGTACGGATGCAGGCGGAAGCGGCCCTCTGTTTCATAGGCATTCTTTTCGCGGGAGGCATCCATCCACTGATCCCTGCCGGAAACCAGCGGCGCGTAGGGATCACAGACACGCCGGCCGTCAAGCACGTACAGGTAACGGTCATATTCCTCAGGAATCTCTTTGATATAAACGGAGCAGACATCTCCGCAGCGCGCACTCTCAGGTACCGGAACACGCTTGGTCTGTCCTCCCCGGCCCAGCAGAAGAATCTCGCAGGATGCCGCCCCCTTCGCATCGAATGTAAAGGAATAGCCCCCCTCTTCCGGCGCAGCGCCAAAGGATGTAAAACGTCCGGTGTTCACCTCCATGCAGGCTCCTCTCTATTGATCGGCGTATCAGTGTTTGTGAATATCCATATATTTTACTATTTTTTTCTGGAAATGTATAGATTTAGAAACGCGCAGCGTTTCGGCGGTTTTCGCGCAGCGAAAAACGCACGCAGCGAAGCTGCGAAAGCTATAACGAGGAAAACGCGCAGCGTTTTTCGAGTCTGCGCGCAGCGTTGTTTCTTTCAAAAAACCGGTGGACAGATCCTGTATTTCTTGCTACGATGCTGTTATAGCACCATCACCCCGTCCCGGAAGGAGTTTTTCATGTCCAATCCGAAAGAAGATGTATTCCCCGTTGATGAGAACGATCTTGACGTCGTAGTCACCCTCGATCTTGACAACGGCGAGTCGCTTGACTGCGAGATCGTTACCATTTTTACACTCAATGACAGGGATTATATCGCCCTGCTTCCGGTCGACCAAAACGGCGAGCCCTACCAGGACGAGGTCCTTCTCTACCGCTACAGCGAAGATGAGGCCGGCACGCCGGCCATCGACAACATCGCGACCGACGAAGAATACGATCGCGTAGGCGCGTTCTTCGCCTCTCTTTTCAACAGCGATTGATTCCGGCTGCTGACCGGCGCATCGGGCCGGTCCTGCGGCGGCGCTCGGGCGAATGCTTGCCGTCCGCCTTCATTTCATCTCCGAAAGAAAACGGGACTCCGGGGTGTTTCTGCCCCGGTGTTTTTTTGTGCAGAAAATGCAAACGCGGTCCTTCGCGCGGGTCAGGGCGACGTAAAACAGGCGCCGCTCTTCTTCAAGCTGTTCCGCGGAAAGGTTTTTTCCGCAGGGGCTGTACCCTTCATTGGCATCCAGAATCAGAACCGTGTCGAATTCCAGGCCCTTTGCCCCATGGAAGGTGGAGAAAAAGATACCGGTTTCCGGATCCGGATTCGCCCGGGTTTCCGAGGCTTCCGCCGCCTGGCGTTTTTCTTCCTGTTCACGCCGCAGGGCGCGGCAGCGGTCACAGAAGCGCGCGGGCGCCTGGGGGCCGGCCCCGGTGCCGGTCTGCGCGGCCTGTGCCCACAGGCGTTCCTTTTCTTTTGCCTGCGCCGCGGCGGCAGACGGCCTGAACCCGGCGGCGGATTGCGCCCAGTCTTTGTATCCGCCGGCCTGCCAGAAAAAGGAAAGCGCGGCGAAGGGCGTCATCTTTGCGGCGCGTTCTGCCAGACGCTTTAAAGCACGGATCTGCTCCAGCTGCGCCGGCGCGCCGCGGGCGTTTTCCTCCCATGCGGCAAACGAAAAGGATCCCTTGGGGACGAGCTCCCGGGACAGCCCCCGCGGCGGCCGGTTCAGGATGCGGACCGCATCGGCCGCGCTGCCCTTTCCCGACGCCAGCGACAGATACGCCAGCAGATCGTCCGTCAGGTCTGTTCTGCCCTCCTGCGGCAGCGGTTCCCGGCAGCCGAAACCGATGCCTTCACGGATACAGCATTCCATGAGCGGCGCGGCCAGATAGCGGCTGCGGTACAGAACGGCCGTCGTTTTCGGAGCCCGGCTCCTGCAGCGCCGAAGAAGCGCCAGCGCTTCCTCGGCCTCTTCCTCTTCGTCCTCGCACCGGCGGATCACAACCGTTCCGGGCACCGTGCGGACGGCCTTCGGATTCTTTGCAAAGCGGCTGCGGTTTTCCCGGATCAGACGGCCGGCGGCGTCCAGGATGCTTTTTGCGCAGCGGTAATTGTTCTCAAGGCGGAGAATGGCTCCGTCCGGCCAGAACTCCCCAAACCGCAAAAGCAGCCGGCTGTCGGACCCGCGAAAGCCGTAGATGCACTGATCGTCATCGCCCACCAGAAACAGGTGTCCGCCGCCGGCGGTCAGCCGGGCGGCCAGCGAAAACTGGATCGGGTTCATGTCCTGGGCCTCGTCAATCAGCAGATGGGACAGCTGGTTCTGCCAGACGCGCAGACGGTCCGGATACACGTCGAAATAATCCCGGGTCCAAAGCAGCAGGTCATCGTAATCCAGTCCGCCGCTGGCCTTCTGTTCCTCCTTCCACCGCTCCTCAAGCACAGCAAAGACCTCCGCGGAAAGCCACACCGGCACATAGGCTCCGTCCGCGGATCCGCGGCTTTTTTTCCGGGAAAGCTCCGCGAAAAACAGTTCCCGCGCCGGCCGTTCTCCCGGCGGAAGGCTTTCGGCCGCACGGCGGTACATCCGCGTTTTTTCGGCGTCACCGAGCAGATGGAACGTCCGTCCTTCGCTGCGCAGCAGATGATAACAGAATGCGTGAAAGGTCAGAAACCGCACGGAATCCTTCCCGGATCCCGGCAGCTGTTCGAAACGATGCCGCATTTCAGCCGCGGCCGCACGTGTATAGGTAATGACGAGAATCCCGCCGGGCAGGACGCCCTGCCGGCGGAGCAGGTGAAAAACGCGGTGGACAATCACCGTTGTTTTTCCGGATCCCGGTCCTGCCAGAACCAGACAGGCGGACGCGTCGGCTGTGACGGCCGCCTTCTGCCCGGGATCCAGTGTATCGAGGGTGTCGAACACATCGTCCTTTCCCTCTCTTCTTACGGGGTATGAGAACGGCCGGACAGACGGCGTTCTGCCTCTGTCCGGCCGCGTTCTGCATGAGATCGCGATTCCGAAAACAGCGTCCGGGCGGTTATTCGGCCGCCGTCGCTTCGGAAAGCTTTGCGATGGCGTCTTCGATCCGGCGGATCGTCTCTTCTTTCCCCAGAAGAGCCGCCAGCTCTGTCGCGCCGCCGGGCGTCATCGGCTTGCCGGACAGCGCCGTGCGCACCGGCCAGAGCACCGCGCCGTTCTTTACGCCCTCGTCGGCGGCAAAGGACGAAAGCAACGCAAACAGCGCGTCGTTGCTGTAATCCTCTGTTTCCTTCAGCACCGGCAGCAGCTTCTGCAGAACCGCCAGCGAGGATTCCGGCGTCGTCTTCATTTTCTTGTGCGTATACAGCGAGACGTCATACGCGGGCACGGAATCGATAAAGTCCACGTGTTCCGGGATGTCGCGGAACACGTCGATGCGGGTTCGGACCATCGCCGCGACGGTCCGAAGGTCGACCGTCCGGTGAACGGTCTCCTGCAGGTACGGCAGCGCCATTTCGTAGAAACGGTCCTCGTCCATCGCCTTGAAATACTCGCCGTTCATCCAGCGGAGCTTTGCGATGTCAAACACGGCCGGCGCCTTGTTCATCCGGTGATAATCGAAGACCTCGACCATCTCTTCCAGCGAAAAGATCTCGCGGTTCTCTTCCGGGCTCCAGCCCAGAAGCGCAACGAAATTCACGACGGCCTCGGACAGAAATCCCTGCTCGATCAGGTCCTCGTAGGAGGAATGGCCGCTGCGCTTCGAGAGCTTCTGATGCTCTTCGTTCGTGATCAGCGGACAGTGCACATAGGTGGGCACCTCCCAGCCGAAGGCCTCGTAGAGACGGTTGTACTTCGGCGAGGACGACAGGTACTCGTTTCCGCGCACGACGTGGGTGATCCCCATCAGGTGATCGTCGACGACGTTGGCGAAGTTGTAGGTCGGGTAGCCGTCGGACTTGATAAGGATCATGTCGTCAAGTTCCGCGTTGTCCACGGTGATATCGCCGTAGATTTCGTCGCAGAACGTCGTCGTGCCGGTCCGCGGATTGTTCTGGCGGATGACGTAGGGCATGCCCGCCGCGAGGCGCGCCTCCACTTCCGCCTTCGTCAGCGACAGGCAGTGCTTGTCATAGAGCGAGATTTCCTTGTCCCCGATGCGCACGTGAAGCGTCTCGAGGCGTTCCGGTGTGCAGAAGCAGTAATAGGCCTCACCCTTTTCCACCAGCTGTTTCGCGTATTCCAGATAGATGCCGGCGGCCTGCCGTTCGCTCTGGACGTAGGGTCCGACCGGTCCGCCGATGTCCGGACCCTCGTCGTGCTTCATGCCGACGCCGGCCAGCGTCCGGTAAATGATATCGACCGCACCCTCCACGAGGCGCTCCTGATCGGTGTCTTCAATCCGCAGGATAAAATCCCCGCCGGCATGCTTTGCGAGCAGATAGGCATACAGGGCCGTGCGAAGATTGCCGATGTGCATGCGGCCGGTGGGACTGGGTGCAAAACGTGTTCTGACTTTCATGGTTTCCTCGATTCAAAACGTTTTCGTGTAACTAACTGGTCTGACTGCGGTACTCTTTCTCGTGTTCCCGCAGAAGGGCCCGCAGCTTTGCGATATCGCTGCCCGCCTGGGCGGGTTCGCCGGCATAGGACGCGGCGCCGGCGGAGCTGCCGATTTTTTCCACAGCTTCCCGTGCCTGGTCGCAGATCGACTGGGGAATCTCGTATTTTTCCGCCATGGTTTTTACCAGGCGCCGGTCCTGGGTCATCAGGCAGGCGGCGATCATCGCCCGGGCGGCGCTTTCCTTCCGGCTGCGGCGATAGCTCTGCGCAAAGCACTCCGCCGCCTCGGCAAAGAAGAACAGCCGTGCACAGGCCGTTCCGAGATTGTTCCAGATATCGGCCCAGAGGGCCATGGAGACGCTGTATTTTTCGGGTTCGTCGAGCATTCTCCGATAGGTGAACGCCGCTTCCTGCAGCCGGCCGTGATCGAGCAGCCGGTCCGCGGCCACCTTCATCCGCTCGCCCGGGGTCTGTTTTTCGTACGAGGCAAGCGCCGTCATGACGTCGCGCAGCTGCTGCTGCGTGACATAGCCGCTCGCCGAAAGCATCGCGCCGACCGTCAGATGCAGCGCGGCGTGCTCGGACAGCAGCATGGACAGCTTTTCGCCGACTTCGGGCCGGCGCGCCTCTTCCGCAATCCACCGGCACAGTTCCGGCGAACAGAACGTGCCGTCGACAAGGGAAAGGTTGTTCACGACATAGTAGCAGAGCTCCTCGAGGGAGTAGACCCGGATCCCGGCGGCTTCAATGACAAAGGGAACCGCCGCCTGCGGCTCGCGGCACAGCAATGGCTCATGCATTCGGCGTGCCTCCTTTCTGTTCCGCCCCGGGGACTTCGCGCGGTTTTAACACCGCGTTCCAGGTCTTTCCGGAGGAAACGAACAGTTCTCCGAAACCGAGATCTTCGACGCGGACGGAAATCGTGACCGCGGAGACCGGCCGGACCGTCACACGCACGCGCGTCGTGCGCGGCGGACGCTCGGGCAGATCCTTAAACGCGATCGTCTGCGGGTATTCCGAAGCACTTAACGCGTCCTGCAGATAAAACGTCAGCTCCCCGGCGTCGTCCAGAATCAGTTCGCAGGACGCCGAGGCTTCATACCAGCTTTCGCCGGCCGTAAGAAGGCGCCAGGGAATCACTTTGTCCTGATCCCGCACCCGAAGACTTACGGACCGCCGCAGCTTTTCATCGCCCCAGTAGACAAAGGGCCAGTCCCGGCCGGCGCCTAAGACGCGGGCGGCAAAGGAAGCCCCCTTCGCGTACAGGTTCTTTCCGGCAAAGACGCGGCGCCCGTGACAGAGGAAATTCAGGCTGTCCTTCAGCCAGCCGCCGTCAAAACCGTCGCCGGTAAGATAAACGCCGGAAACGGGAACCTGCGACATCCGCTCTTTGGCGATGGCGTCGAACTGTGCGTCGACGTCGCCGGCGGCCAGCAGGTGCTTCATCCGGTCGATGGAAACCGTCTGCGGGCTGGTGCGCTGATTGCGGTGAAGCCGGCAGGAAACGAGGCCGTCCGCGCCGTAATCAAACAGCATGACGTCCTGGAGAAACACCTGCGGCTCCTGATGAAACGTGAAATAGTAAAAGCTTTCCCGGCGGTCCATGACGCGGATCCGGCTGCGTTCGAGATTCAGCAGCTTTCCGGCTTCATGAAGCATGGCGACCGCCGCCTCGTCCAGGGTCGGGACACAGAAAACGACCATCCCGGTCGACGCGTCGTCCGCGGCGTGGCCGGAAAGCACGAACAGTCTTGCCAGGAACAGGGCCAAAAGCTCGACGGCGCGGTGTTCCGTACCGTCGAGGAACACGCTTTCGCCGGTCAGCGCCTTCTGATAGATCGAAGGGACTTCGGTGGCCTGATGGGTGGATGCCAGCCGCCGGGCCTCTTCTCCGAAAGCCCAGCGCGCCGATCCCCGGACGCGGGCAACCGCCGTCGGAATCTGGTAAGCCTCGCTTCCGACCACCGTGCTGACGGTCGCCGGCTCTTTTGCCTGAAGCGGCATGTAGCAGAAAATGGTCGTATCTTCCCGCAGATCAATGCCGTAATAAATCGGATCCGTCATGGGACCGCATCCTCCTACAAGACCTCAAAAAACTCCCGGGTTATCCGGTCTTTCCGGCGGTAATCCTCCAGAATCGCCGCCGCCCGTCCGCCGTCCGGCCGCTCGAGCTCCTCGGCGGCCCGGCACAGCAGGTCGTACCGGCTGCCTGTCTGAGGCCGTAGCATACCGGAATAGCGGATGCTGTCCTCGCGGCAGACCTTTGTGCGGTCCTCCGCGATAAACAGACGGTAATCCAGCTCTTCTCCGGAAAACAGGACGAATTCGTGCACGTAGATGCCCGGATAGACCTGCGTCATCTCTTCTTCCTTTACGGTGCCGTCCGGCTGCTTCCAGGAAATGATCATCCGCTGGCCCGGTTCGCTGTAGTACTCCACGTAAAATTTGTCGTACAGCTGGTATTTCTGGACCAGACGGCGGTCCATCCTCCGGAAAAACCCGAAGAACAGATGGGCCGACAGTGCGCTTTGCACCAGTTTGTCCAGAATGTCGAATTCGCTGTCCGTGATCGTCGCGGCCGTCGCCAGCCGCTTCATCAGCGCGAACCGGCAGCTGTCCGTCACCTTCCGGCCGGCGGACAGATCCGCGAAAATGTGCGGAAAGACGTCGATCGTCCGCTGGCCGGGCGACGTCAGATACAGATGCGCCCAGTAGTTTTTCCAGGCGGCAATCACCATCGCGTTGCCCCCGCCGGTGCAGAACGCGTTGAACAGATCCTTCGACGGGACGGAGAAATCCTCCGAAAACAGCATCTGCACCAGAATCCGTTCCGCCAGCGCCATGGCATGCGGCGTCAGCGGATCCTTCTGGGCTTCCCACAGCCGCATCATCCGCGGCAGCGGTCCGATATAGCGCAGGCACAGATACTTCATCAGCAGCGCATCGGAAATCCCGCTGTCCAGAAGCAGGCCGCACCAGGACAGCATGAAATCGTCGCTCCACTCCATGCCGTTGACCGACACGAGGTGGGAAAACAGCGTCTCCAGCGCCTTTCGGTCCACATCCGTGCCGGGGAACCGGCGCAGGCAGACAAAGGCTTTGTGATACTGTCCGCTGCCGATCCAGGAGGCGATGACGTATGCACGCAGCTGCGGTGAAAACGCGTCCAGCTCCGAAAGCGTCGCGAAATGCGAGCGGATCAGATCCTCGCGTCCGATGCTGCGCAGGTAGGCGATGATCGTCGGATACCAGGCTGCCTTTTCCTCGGCGCTGATCTGACGGGACGCGAGAAGCTGCGTAATCATCCGAAGTCCCGGATCCGCCGCCGTCACAGCCGCCGCATCCGGTTCAGCCGAAGTCTGGGGCTCGTCGGCCGCTTCTTTGCTGCGCAGAAGGCCCTCCTCTTTGACCGTCCGCTCCCGCACATATTCCGCGGAGGTCTTCTTTTTCTTCTTTTCCGTTTTCTGCGGAAGATCCGCCATCGTAATCCGGCGGTCGGCATACGCCGCCATGGCCCGGACCAGATACGGAAGGGCTTCCGGAATCCGCGGCTGCATCCGCTGATACAGGCCGTCCACGTCAAACAGCGGCTCGACGTACATCGCGCCGCGGTCCGCGACAAGGTTCCCGGCGGCGTCCTCAAGGAAGACCGCCGCTTCCGGTGTGTATACCGGCAGCTGGGCGACGCCGTCCCTGGCCGCGGCCATCACGGTGCCGGTCAGCTGCTCGTGGCAGACGTATACCCGCGAAAGCCGGGGCAGACGGCTGGAAATCTTATGCACGAACAGAAGCGGCGCCATTTCCTCGCACATCTGTACGTCCGGCTCCTTCCGGCGCAGGACGTCCTGGTACAACAGCGCAAGATTCTCGTCGATCCGGCCCTGGTGCATCTGTTCCGCCGCGAAGCTGTCAATCACAGGCAGATACATTTCGTAGGTTTCCGGATCCTTTTTGCGCGCCGCGACGATATTGGCATACAGAACGGCGTATTTCTCGGCCGGCAGCGTGCTCTGCAGGTGGAAGAAGCGGGTCACGACCCGGGGCAGCGGATCGACGCTGGCCTGGGGAACGCTCATCAGGTAGGCTTCATAGACGCCCGTCATGCGGATCTCCGCATCGATGGCGCGCCGGTACCACACCAGATACGGTTCGCCGTACTGGTGCATCGCAAGCATGCGCGCGATGATCTTCTCGAGCAGGACGCGCTCCGGAAATGCCTCGT
Organism: Shuttleworthella sp.; assembly: GCA_045545575.1. Lineage (GTDB taxonomy): Bacteria > Bacillota > Clostridia > Lachnospirales > Lachnospiraceae > Shuttleworthia. The sequence continues at coordinate 41,358 of JAZQBE010000052.1, read as the reverse complement.
AGGCCGCCTGCAGCAGCGCAAGCACGCGGCGGCGGTCAGACGCGGCGCCCGTGTCGGCCACTTCCGCGAGCCGGACGGCGATGTCCGCCGTAAAGGCGCGGCGCCGGCGGATCCATTCCAGAAGCAGCAGCGGCACTTCGTCGAGCGAACTGAGCAGATAGGGATATCTGACAAGGATCGAATAGGCTTCCAGATGCAGCAGCGGCGAAATGCGCCCGGCCTGCATCTGCCGTTCGATGGCGTGATAGCGCGCAGCGCTGTCTTCCTTCCACTCCTGCCGCACCTGCAGTTCGATCCAGAACAGGCGCAGATCCCCGGGATGACGCTGGCAGATCGCAAGGATCTCCGAGATCATCTTGGCCGAATAGGCCGACGGCTTCGTTTCCAGCCGGCTCCACAGATACAGCAGAAACGCCCATTCCGCGCTCTGATGGTCGGTGATGTCCTTCCGCAGGTCCGTGATGATCCAGAGGGCGTTCTCGTTCTGGCCGTTCTCAAGGACGGCCATTGCGGAAAGCAGCCGGCACCAGATGTCAAGCGCGCCGGAGCGGGCGCTTGCGGCATTCAGATCGCGGATCCATCTCTTCGTCCATTCGGAGACGCCCATGCGTCCGAGACGGTAGCTTTCGTAGTCCCGGAAGGCGCGCAGAATCAGCGTGCGGCAGTCGTGCTCCTTCTCCCGGGGCCACTCGTCCATCGCGCCGGAACAGGCGATGATCGTGATGACCCTCGTCTGTCCGCCGCTGGTAAAGCGGATCCGGCCGTAATTCTGTCCGGGATGCATTTTGTCGGCGCGCAGGTAAAAATAGGAAAGGAAGGAGCTGCCCATGAACTGTTCCGCGGAAATCTCGGGCGGTTCGACCTCGATAAAAGCGGCGTCGCTTTCCACCGTCAGATCGAGATAGCCCCATCCGCTGCGGGAAAGCTCGATGCTCTCACGGCGGTCCTCGTAGATGAATTCATAGCGCCGCGTCTCTTCGGGGATCTCACACTCCATCCGGCTTTTCAGGCCGGCGGCAACCAGAAATTCTTCAAGATTGCGGGAAGACAGAAGCCCCCGGCGGTATCCCTGGTAAAGGAGCCGCGTGCGCTGGTCAAACTGTCCGATCCAGGCGGCGAAACCGTCTGTAAAGAACATCCGGAGCGCCTCCTCCCACTGTTCGCGGGCGAGGTCGGCAAAATCAGAAAGGGTTTCGAGTTCGCCGCGGGAAGAACGAAACGGTGCGGCCGCAAAAAGGAACTGATAGGGAATGCGCACGGTGCACTGACTGCAGACGATGACGAACGCGCCTTCGATCGTCTCGCCGCCGCGGGCGCCGGGAACATTTACTTCATATGCCACCCGGACCTTCAGCCCGGAAAACTGCGGATTGGTACAGATCACGTAAGGGTTGGTGGAATAGACAAGCCCCCGCATCGGAACCTCGTTTGCGGATACCACTTCGAAGCTCCCGGTCACGACGGACCCGGCAGCGCATTCCGTCCGGATCGAAGCCGGCCGGCAGTCGCACACCGGTGCCTGTGATGTGAAATTATCGCCTGCTAAGGCCTGAATCCTCTTGCGCACTACCGTTACCCTTAAAATGATCCTTTGACACACGCATATGAATGAATTATAGTTGAAACGGCTTGAAAAAAGAAGAGAAAAAGGAAAAATCTTTACCCAGGAAACCAGGAAAGGAGTTTTTATGTCCTCCATCCAGCACAAAGACCACTTTCACGGAAGCGATCTTGAAAAAATCGAAGCCGTCTACCATATTCCCAAAGAAGAAATCCTGCAGTTTTCCGCGAATGTCAATCCGCTCGGAATCTCCCCGCGCCTTCGCAGCGCCATTTCCGGCCACATCGACGCCATCTGCTCCTACCCCGACCGGGAATATACGAAACTGCGCCGCCAGCTCGCGGAATACACCCAGAGCCGGCCGGAACAGATTACGGTGGGCAACGGCACGACGGAACTGATTTCTCTGTTTATCGAACTGCTCGCCCCGAAGCGCGCACTGATCCTCGGTCCGACTTACTCCGAGTATGAGCGGGAGGTCCTTCTGTGCGGCGGTTCGGTACGCTATTTCCCGCTCCGCGCCGAGACGGGTTTTCACACGGACATCGACGCGCTCTGCGACCAGATCCGCGAGGCGCCGGAACTGCTTCTTCTGTGCAACCCGAACAACCCCACCTCGACCTGCATCCCCGCCGCGCAGCTGCGCCGGATCCTCGACACCTGCAAGGAGCGGTCCGTTTTCGTGATCATCGACGAAACCTACATCGAATTTGTCGAAGAGCCGCAGAAAGCCACCGCCGTCCCGCTGACCAACGATTACAACAACCTGCTCGTCCTGCGCGGAACCAGCAAGTTTTTCGCCGTGCCCGGCCTACGCTTAGGCTATGCCGTCTGCGGAAACGAGGATCTGCTCTTCCGTGTCGCCCAGAAAAAAAGCCCCTGGATGATCAATTCCCTCGCCGCTGTCTGCGCCGGCGCGATGTTTTCCGACGAGCCCTACATCCGCGAAACCCGCGATCTCATCCGCACGGAACGCAGACGCATGTATGAGGCGCTGAAGGCGGATGACCGCTATACGCCCTTTGCGCCGTCAGCGAATTTCATGCTGGTGCGGATCGAGGATCCCGCGCTGGACTCCCATCAGCTGTTCGACCACTGCATCCGGGAGCGGCTGATGATCCGCGACTGCTCCACCTTCCCGTTCCTCTCAGACCGCTTCATCCGGTTCTGTTTCCTGCTGCCGGAACAGAACGACCGGCTGCTCGGCGTGCTGCAGCGGTAATCGCCGCGGCTTCAGAAAACAAAAAGCGTAAACAGGGTCTTCCTGTTTACGCTTTTCTTTTTCAGCAGGGTACGGGAATCGAACCCGCCAACCATAGCGTATTTATGCGGCCTCGTAGCCTGTCGTGTCCATTTCGTGTCCATTTACGATGAGTAAATGACATAGTAGGCATACGTGATGCCCCGTGCAAATCCGACAGATGTATGTGCAATCAGCACCTTCATCTTTTTTGCCGATGGCATACGAACGATTTGAAAATAGTTGCTCGTGGTCGGAGCACTTTGTGAACAAATGACAAATGCGTTACTTGCAGCTTGCGTGTAAGATGTTGCGCTCGAGGAACTGCTTTTATATCGGCAAACGCAGGAGAAACCATCGTTCTGCTGATTTCCGCCAGTATAAGCAGGGGTCGTGGTCATGTTAGCCTTGATCGCCTGATAATGCGCCACGGCATACTGTTGTACGTGGCTGTAAAAGTATGAAGACGAGTTGTACGGGCCGTCCGCAACATAAATGCCAATCGCTATCGGATACCCGGTGCCCTCATACGGCAGGTCGATCTCCAAAACCGTACTGCTTGTGGTTGGAGCCGTGTAAGTGAACGTACCCTGTACAATGTTTGACGATCCCCCACCGCCTGATGCCGTCCCGGTCGTGATCGTGCCGTCAGCCGCGACAAACACCTTGCCCTGCGCCACGTCCCCGGCGATGGCTGTCGTGACGGACGCATCGTCAAATCGTGCCGTGCCGCCACCGGTCTTCGGGAGGGTGACAGCAGGGACGTCGGAGTAGGACGCACCCATCAATGTGATGTTCTGTGCCATTGTTGCCCCCTTTACGAGATGGACAGGATCTTGGTCGTGCCGTCCTGCGAGATCGTGGGCATGGCAAGGGAGCCGCTCACGCCGAGGATGGATTTGCCCGTCAGGATGTTCGCGGCGATGCAGTCGGACACGTTCGACAGGGAGACGGTGCCGCCGGTGGTGTAGCCCGCCGGGATCGTCACCGTGCCGGCCTTCGTACCGATCGTGCCGCCGGTCGCTCCGTTGTTCGCCATGGATCCGCTGACCTGACCGCTCGCGCCGTAGGCCGTCTTGCCGGTGAGGACGTCTCCCGCGGAGATGTCCGCGCCCGCGGTGTCGTAGAACTTCGCAGTGCCGCCGCCGCTCTTGGGGATGTCCACCTCGGGGACAGACTGATAGGTCACGCCGTTGATGATTACGTTCTGAGCCATTTCTTTCGCCTTTCTATGATACTAACAGTGTGCTGCCGTTCCAACTGATCAAACCATAGTTTGACGGAATCGGCTCAATGGTTACATTCTCTCTGAGGATCTTCCCGGCGGTCTCCAGTGTCTGCTGGACGGCGGACGGGGTGACGATGTATTCGCCGGTGTACTTGCCGGCATCGCTCTGGGTGGCGTTGACGGTCATCTCAATCGGCACGAGCGACTGCGCGATGTCGATTTGTATCTCCGCATTGGATGCGGCCACCGTCATCGGGATCGTGATCACGAGAGCACCTCGTTGAGCAGCTGCTTCGTGATCGAGTACTTCTTAATCTCCGAGGCCAGTCTGTTGCCGCTCAGCGTCCAGTTGACCTGGATCTCAATCACGCCCGTGTCGAAAGCGAAGGTCTCGGCCTGTGTCAGGTAGACGGAGACCTCATGCGCGGAGACGTCCAGATCCGTCCCTGTCTTCGTCAGGATGCTGCCCCCGGACGTGAACGTGACGTAGACGTTGTCCGCCTCCGTCAAGTCCACCGTCTCCGGGAATGTCAATGTAAAGGTTGGCGTTGTGCCTCTTACTACAGCCATTAGCCTTCTCTCCCTTCCTTGATCCCATATTCCAAATAGTGCCGGTAGTAGCTCCGCCAGTCATCCCCGAAGGCCTCGTCAAGATCGGGGTAGGCCATCCGGTAGGTCACCGGGTCGAAGTTCTTGTGTGCCTGTCTGCCTTCCTTCATGCCGTACAAGAGGAAGTGCGTCAGGTAGGACGCTTGATCGTCTCCGAGGGCTTCCTGTAAATCCCAATATTGCGAGCGGTAGAACTCCCAGTCGTACACCGGCGACAGATCCAGAGGGAACCGTCCCTCCCGGTAGCCGTACCGCATGAAGTGTTCGTAGTACGGCCGGCACAGGATCCCGAACGCCTCGCGGAGGTCTCCGTTCTGGTCGGCGTAATACTTCGGGTCGAACCAGAAGGATCCCCGTTTGCCCTCATCCATCCCTTGGAAGAAGAAGTGGAAGAAGGCCGCCAGATCGTCGCCCTGCACCTCGGGGTTGTAATGCCGGTAGTCCGTAGCATTGAAGATCAGGTCGAAGTTGTCCGCCGCCTCTTCCTTCGGTGCCTGGAGTCGTGACTTGAAGTCCAGCCACAGCTGTTCAGATCCGGTCGAAGGGTTCCAGCCGTACCACCCTGGGCAATTCTTCGAGCACACGTCCCAGTGCCGCACCACGTGGTCAGCGTCGATCGCGTAGGCCTGCATGAGATCCTTGACCAGCTCGACCGTGTTGTCGACCGTCTTCGGCTGGATGGTTCCGCCTCTTGAGCACATCTCCACGCTGATGCTGTTGTAGTTCGTGCACTTCCCGAAGAGGTTCAGGTGTCCGTAGTTCTTGCCGACGCTCCACGCGGCGTAGGCGTAGGGGACGCTCTGCCACGCCCCCTCCTCGTCCACGTAGACGTGCGCCGAGCGGTTGAGCTTCTCGCGCCGGGCGTACTTGCAGTTGTTGACTGCCTTGTCCGTCCAGTTCCCCGTATAGTGGAGCACGATCCACTCTACATCCTGCCCCCGCCGCGTCTCGTAGTCGTTGGTCTCGACATAGTCTCGATTGACCTTCATTTGCTGTGTTCCTCCAACTCCGGGAGTCCCGCCACGCTCGTCAGGAGCGACAGGATCCCCGCCAGCAAGGCAGCTGACCCGACGCCGAGCCAGTTTACCTCGCCCATGACCGCCGCCGTGCCGATTGTCGCGATCGCCGTCTGTGCGATGGTCTTGACCGCACGGATGCCCGCTGCCTTCCACCATCTCTTGTCTATCTTCATATCATGCTCCTTTCATCTGCTCCCGGATCTCGTCGATCATGTTGAACGCCGTTTTCAGATCCCGCTCCACGGCGGTCAGGCGTTCTGAGTAATTTTTGAGATCCTTGTCCATGCTCTTGATGTCCGACCGCAGCTCTGTGGTTGTCGCGCAGACTTGGTCGAGCTTCATGTTCGCCTTCAAGACGCCCTCTTTGATGCTCTCGAACCTCGCGTTCTGGTCAGCGTCCTCCGTTCTTCGTTCCTTCGTGCCAGTCCTGACAAAGGTCAGGATCACGAAGAGAAGGCTGAGTCCGCTGATGCTCCATGGGATCCATTCCATTGTCTGCTCCTTACAATCCTTTGATTAACCGATAGGTGACGCTCACGGTGCAGTTGGTCGCCGCACTGTTTGAAAAATTGCGACAGGTGACGCCCATTGACGTCGCCGTGTTCGGCTGTGAGATCGTTACAAAGACCACGTTGCCGTTGCCGGTGTTCTGGGCGATGATGCCAGCAACGTCCGTCACAGCGTATCCGCTCGGAAGCGTGCCGGTGAGGGCGATGTTCTTGGTCTCGTTGGCGGCAAAGTTCACCGTCGCGCTGTAGGTAACCGTGTTCTTTGCGACCGTCTTTGTGGTCAGGATCTGATAGCTCGCGTTCGTCGTCCGTCCCGCGTTCACGGTCGGGAGGTAGTAGTTCTCCCAGTTATTCTTCTGGTCGCCGGTCGAGGCGTCGTAGGAGTATTCGCGGATGTAGAACCGCTCCATGCACGCTTTACCGTTGACTGTCTGCGTGTTAGAGAAGATCAGCGCGAGCGTGTTCGCCTGTGACGTTGTGTCGCTTCTCCAGAACCAGAACTGCGGTGTCGCGTTCGCCCTCCAGATGCCGCTCGAGTTGTGCAGCCGTGCCGCGCCCGTCGTCAGCAGCTTGCCCGTTTCGATGTCGCCCGCGGTGATGTGCGTGATGTTGGCCCATGACGACAGCGTGTAGGCGTCATCAGGCTCAGGTGCCAACCCATATGTCGAAACGGTCGTCCACTCATACGGGCCAGTGTATTGGTAGGGGTCAGTCCATGACCCGCTTGCCTCTCCTTTTTGCAGATAGATGACGCCAGAGGAGACGAGCACTCTCTGGCCGACAGGAACGTCTCCGCGCCCGAGCCGGTAGCGGGAGTAAAGGACACCGTCCTTAGTGATAGACGCGTAGGACTTGTTTGGTTTCATCTCGCCCGTCCAGATCGCACCGTCCTTCGACACGTTCATGCCGCTCGTCGATAGGATCTGAATGTTCTCCGAGGTCAGATTGATCGTTTTTCCCACAAGGCTGATGTTGTCAGGGTCGATCACCAGCGAGGACCCGTTGATCTTGCCGACGATGTTCGCGGCGTTGTAGTCCGAGGTGTTGACCTTCAGCGCGATGCTGTCGCTGTTCACCTTTATGGAGGCGTTCATTTGCCCTTCTGCGCCGTGGGTGCTCTGGTAGGCCTTCCTCGATGTTCCTTCCGACAGCATTGGCCAGAAGCGTTTTGTCGTGGAAGTCCCGGACATGAAGCGGATCCACACGTAGAGGTAGGTTGCGCCGGCAGGAATGACCACGCCGTCACCACAGTCCGCGTAGGTGTTGATGATGTTCTCGTTCGCGTCATATGCTTGTGCCCGGAGGGAGTAGCCTTCTTGACTTCCGCCAGCCGGGCCGCCCTGCAAGAAGTAGCTCTTCGCCGGGTCGAGGGTTATTCGCGGGATGGGGCTGGTCAGGTCGTTGGCTGTGATGAGGAAGTAGCTGTTGTCCGCTGTCGCCGTGCCGCTGCCTGTCACACGTCCGAGTGCGTCCACCGTCCACGTCACGCCGTTGTTCGTCCATCCCGCGGATGTGGTCGTTTCCGGGTTCATGTACTCGCGCCGGTAGATCGACGGCAGGAGGTTGATCGTCGGCATGGTGGACAGCCGAAACTCTCCGGTCTCGAGGTTCCAATGGTTCGCCCCTTGCTGATCCTGTAGAACCCCGGCGCGGATCACATTCGCGTTCAGGATTCCAGCCGTGATGAATGACGCCACAATCTCCCCGTCCTGCGTGATCGCTGTGCCGTATGGGCCGCTCACGCCTGTCGAGGAGTACCCGAGGCCGCCGAGGTTCCACCGCCAGACCTTCTGGGCCGTGTTGACGTCGTCCGTGTCCATGATGAGGATCTCTTCGGGCTCACCGTCCGCGTTGGTCGTGATGACCACATGACCGCCGAGGCCGCCGCGGATGAGTTCAGTCGCCGCCGCGATGGCTGCGTCCATCATGGAGATCGATGGCTTGTCCGCAACGAGTGCCTCAGTCTCGACCCTGATCACTTCCGCAAACGAGGATTTGGCCTCGCCGAGTTCCATCTCCGAGTACCTGTCGCGCAGGGTGTCGTAGGTCACGGAGATGACCTTGACGTTTTGAGCCGTCACCCCTAATTCGGGGTAGATCACCGACACCGTATCGCACAGGCCCACCCTCTGGAGGGCGGCGACGTCCTTGTAGTCCTCCGTCTGCCACAGCTGCACGAAGTCCACCTTGATATTCTCTTTGGGGATCCACGGCTGATTCGCATCGAGGAAGGCCTTCGCCTTGGCGTTCAGCTGCGCTTTGGTCGGCTTCGTTTCAAAGTCCCCCGAAAAGTCCAGCGTGACCGCGATCGCCTCCGCCGTGACGCCGGTGCCCTTGGTAACCGCGCCGTACTGGGTGTCGCCGTCCTTCTCCCAGTAGCCGACCGCCGCGTTGTAGAGGTTCTCCGCGTCCACGGTTTGCGTCAGGTCGAGGAGGTTCTTCCCGTAGCGGATCGTGACCCCGGAGTCCTGCCCGCGGTGCTGGTGCAGCTTGACCGTGAACATATCCCACTCGTACTCGCCGGTGCCGAACACGTCGAGGATGGATCCTTCTGCCCCTCCGAGGATCGAGCGGATGGTTTTGGGATTCGTCAACGCAAAAGACGCGGTGACGCTCTTGTCCGTCCAGAACGTGAACGGGCAGGAGGTCATCGCGTTGTTGGGGATCGCCGCCAGTGCCGCCGCGCAGGAGGAAGCGGTGAACGGCTTGGCGACGATCGTCCCGAGCTTGTAGGAGATGTGTCTGGCATTGAAGGTCACGAGGCCGTTGAGCGGAGCCGTGCGCATGTAGATCTCAAACGGCTGAATGTCGCCCTTGTCGTCGTGCGTACAGGCGATGTAGGTGCCGATCGCGATCTGGTCGTACAATTTACCGCTGACAGGATAGTCGAACTCGCACTCGTACACCCCGTTCCGCTCTTCGGTGACCTCGCACCTGGTACACTCTGCCAGACGTCCGAGGCCGTTGGTCGTGAAGGATGTCTCTGTTGATGGGAAAAGGATAGGGATCATACGCGCCACCACCTCGGTGTGATCTGTACGTTAGTGATACCGGAGCCGTACACGACCCCGTTGCTCCCCGGCTTGAGTGTCGGGAAATTGTTGCCCGAGAAGGTCACCTTGTCGTTCGCGCTCTGTTTGCCGCTGTAGCAGTCCATCATCTCGCAGTCGATAGTGACCGATGCAAACCCGGACGCGATGGTGATCGTCGTCTGGCCGATCTGCAGCTGGCCCGCGCCGGTGACCACGATCAGCGGCTGGGCGTCGAAGTCGGTCGGGTTGGAGATGGATCCTCCGGACGCCACCGTGATCGCCGTCTCGCCGCTCTTGAGGTACCGCTGGGGCTTGCAGATGAAGGTCAGGTCAAACTGGCCCGCGTCGTTCCGTCCGTTCGTCTCCACAGTCAGGCCGCCGCTGTAGAGGGCCTTGCGGAACTCGTCAGGGTGGTAGGTGTCCTCGAGTCTCTGGTAGCCGATCTGCGACAGGAGCATCCCGCGGAGGGCGGCCATCTTGTTGGCGAAGTCGCTGTACACGAACGCCGGGTAGGTCAGCTCGATGTTCTCGAGTCTTCGTTCCGTGCCGACCAGGTCCCCGGACCTGCCGGGGACGCTGATCAGCTCGTACACCCTCGTGGGTGAGTCGAAGGTGCCATGACCTGAGATGTAGACGCCGTAGTCACGGCTGTCGTGGCCCGCGAAAGTGAAGTAATTACGCATAAACGGCCTCTTTCTGTCTCTGTACCTGTGCCAGCCTTTGCTGTACCGCATCCGCCAGCTGACGCACGTCCATGCCCGGCGCGGCGTTGACGGTGACGTTGTAGTTGGTCGTGCCTGCCATCTGTTTGAGCATCCGGTCGCTCATGACGATCTCAGCCCCGCTGCCGTCGCCGAATCCCTTCAGGCCGCCAGCTGTCGGGAGGACCGTAGGCGAGGTGAACATGACGGGGTTGGTGTAGGCCTTCTTGTACCAGTCGATGGAGAAGGTCGGGACCGATGGCGGATTCAAGGAGAACTTGCCCGTGAATTTCGGGTGAGGCATTTTAAGTTTCGGAAGCTCCCAGGAGAAATTGAAAAATCCCTTGATCTTCTCGAGGGCGTTCTTCACGATGTCCTTCGCGCCGTTGAAGATGTCCGTGAACTTGTCCTTGATCGCCGTCAGCTTGCCGCCGGTCAGGGTGTCGATGATGTTGAACTCAGTCTCCATGGCGATCTTGATGCCTTCCATCGCTCCCGCCATCGCGCCTTTGATGCCGCCGCCCGCTTCTTCGTACTTGCCCTTGATGCGGTCGAGGTTGCCCTCTACGTTGCTTTTCAAGTTCTCCATCGCGCCGCCGACAGCGTCCTTCATGGCGTTCCACTTTTCGGTGACTGCCGTCTTGGCCGCGTTGGCTGCGTTGCTGATGCCATCCTTCAGGGCGTTCCACTTTTCCGTCACCCAGTTGAACAGCTCTGTGGTCTTCTCTTTGATGTTGTCCCAGGCTTCCGAGATCTTCTCCTTCAGCTTGCCGGCCCACTCGACGATCTTGTCCCAGTTCTTGTACAACAGGACACCGATCGCAATCGCCGCCGCGATGGCTGCGATCACGCCGAGGATGATGGGCGCGATGGGTGCGAGGGCTGCGAGAAGCGGAGCCGCCGCGGTTGTGATCGTTCCGACAGCTGTGATCACGCCGCCGATGACCGGCACGAGCTTGCCGATTATCAAAAGCAATGGCCCGATGGCCGCCACAACGCCGAGGATGGTCAGGATCGTCTTCTGCTGGTCTTCGTCGAGGGAGTTGAACTTGTCCACCCATTCCTGGATGACCGTCACCACGTCCCGGATGATCGGGATCAGGATCTCGCCGATGGAGATCGCCGCCGCCTCGATCTGGGATCCGAGGATCTTCAGCTGACCGTTGAGGTTGTCGTTCATGGTCGCAGCCATGTCCGACGCCGCGCCCTCGGAGTTGTAGATCGCCTCCGTCAGCTTCGCGTAGTCCTCGTCGGATGCGTTGACTATGGCCAGCAGACCGGACATGCCCTGCTTGCCGGCGAGCATCGCTGCGGTCTGGGCCTTGATCGCGCCTTCTGCTCCGAAAGCCCTGATGTGCAGCTGCTCGAATGCTTTGTCGTACTCCGATTCTGTGATCGTGCCCTCTTCCATCGCGGCGTGCAGCTCTCGCTCTGTCTCGATGTACTCCTCGAGCGGGATCTTCATGTCGCCGAAGCCGGCACGCATCTGATCCATGATCTCTTTGAACGAGAGCATGTTTCCCTCACCGTCATCGAGAGAGACGCCGAGGGCTTCCATCGCCGCCTGCATGTCGGCGGTCGGGTTGGCCATGTTCGTCATGATCGTGCGCAGGGACGTGCCCGCGTTCGATGCCTTAATACCGGCGTTGGCCATCAGGCCGAGGGCGATGGAGGTATCCTCAGCCGAGAATCCGAGGGCACCGGCGACCGGGGCCACGTATTTGAACGATTCTCCGAGCATCGACACGTTGGTGTTTGCGTTGCTCGATGCCGCCGCCAGCACGTCAGCAAATCGACCAGAGTCCGCTGCCGTCATGCCGAAGGCCGTCAGAGCGTCCGTCACGATGTCGGAGGTCGTCGCGAGGTCTTCGCCTGATGCCGCCGCCAGATCCATGATGCCCGAGATACCGGACAGCATGTCGTCCGTCTTCCAGCCCGCCATCGCCATGTAGTTGAGGGCGTCGGCAGCCTGTGACGCGGAGAATTGTGTCTCCTCGCCCATCTCTTTCGCCTTGGCGCGGAGTGCGTCGAGGTCGTCGCCTGTCGCACCGGAGACCGCCGCGACCTTGCTCATCGATGAGTCGAAGTCCGCCGTCGTCTTGACCGCTGCCGTGAACCCGGCCACGATCGGAGCGGTGACGTGAGTCGTCAGCGTGGTGCCGGCTTCCTCCATGCTCTTCCCGGCCTTCGAGATGTTCCCGCCGAGCTCCTGCATCTTTTCCCCGGCGGCCTTGATCTGCTGCTGTGAGACGGAGCCGAAGTCTTTCATTTCCTTCTTGAGGTTCTTCAGCGCGATCTCGTCGTCCTGGATCTGCCGTTCGAGAAGTTCAGCGTTCCGTTTGACCTCGTCGGTCTGGTCGCCTTCCTTCAGCTGCGCGAGGGCCTTCTTCTCTTCTTCGAGTCGTTCCTTCGTCGCCTCGGTGGCCTTCTTCAGGGCTTCCTGCTTCTGCTTGAGGAGTTCCACATTTCCGGGATCGAACTTCAGCAGCTTGTTGAGGTCTTTCAGGTCGCTCGAGGTCTGCGTGACCTTCTTGTTGACGCCTTCGAGGGCCTTTTCGAGTTTGGTAGCGTTGCCGCCGATCTCCACGGTAATGCCCTTGATGCGTGATCCTGCCATGATTGGCCCTCCTTAGAATTTGTCGAAGTCCTCCTGAGACGGTAGATCGTCCCACTCCTCCGCGTCGTTGCTGCGCTCCGTCAGCATGTCGATAATCATCCCGTACTCGAAGTCGTGGAGGTCATCGGGTCGAAGTCCTAATTCGGCGCACCGGAGGAGGTAGAGGCCTGTCGTGTACGGGCGTTCCGACCGCCGCCCTGTGCTTTTTTTGCCTTGCTGGTGTTGATGTTGGTCTTGAAGTACAGATTCGCCAGATCGGTGATCGCGTTCGCGACGGCCATCGGGTCGTCGAGCGATGCCAGCCAGTCGATGCAGTCCTCTTCCGTCATCGCGTAGAGCGTCTTGCGGTCGATCTCGCCCGCCTCTGCCTTCGCCTGCATCATCATGACGTAGGCCATCTTTTCAAACAGGGCGATCTGGTCGTTTAATGTGTTGCCTTCCGAATAGAACTTCAACAGGAAGTCCTCGCCGAAGGTCTTGCGATACAAAAAAGGCGAGGCGGCATTTGCCGCCATCGCCACCTGTGTTCCGCCGATGTTGATAGTCTGTCGCATCTTTCCCTCCTTTTACGGCTGATAGACCGAGGTGAACCACGTCGCGTATGCGCTGTGGGTGCTCGCCGCCTTCATCTTGACGATGTCCTTCGTGAGCTGGGCGTTGTAGATCGTCCGGGCCGTCAGGTTCAGCGTCTCCGTCTGGGGCTCGATGCTCTCGCCCTTGGTCGCGCCGGCGACGGATGCGCGGGAGGCCGTGCAGTTATACATGCAGTGCCGGGTCGCGCTCTCATCGCCCTGGAACTCGAACAGCAGAGCAAAGTGCACCGTCGGGGCTCCTGCGTCCTCGATCAGGCCGCCGGTGCCGTCCTCGATCATGCCTAAGATGTCCTTCTCGAAGTCTTCCGGGACGCGAGCGATCTCCAGAGAGCCGGTGTAGCCGTTGTTCACCGTGCCTTCCCAGTAGGCGATGTCGTCGGCGTAAAAGGTGTTGGTGTCGCCCGCGGCGTCGAGGGTCAGTTTGACCGCGCCGGGGATGCGCACCGGGGTGGTGTAGGTGGCCGATCCGTCTGCCGCGATGGTTGCCTTCGCGTAGTAGACGTTCTTGAGGCCATACTTAATCTTGTTGCTCATTGTTTACTCCTCCGTTAAGCTGATAACCACATCCATGTCATAGGTGACCATGTACATCCGCTCCGACGGGATCTCGTCTTCCGATCTGACCCACGTCATGTCGTTCGCCGCAAGGACGGCCTCTACGGTCGCCTCTTTGTCGAAGTCCTTGTAGTCGGTGTACAGCTCGATCACCAGGTGCTCGATTTTCTGGTAGTTCGCATCGTCGGCATACAGGTCATCGCTTCCTGTAAAGAAAAAGCAGACGAACGGTGTCGCCTGCTCTGTTCCTTCCGGGAATGCTCTATATGCGTATGGGTAGCCGATGCTCGCCACCATGTTGTTGATGTTCTGGAACGTCACAGCCTTACCTCCAGTTCTTTGACGAACTCCTGCGCGATCTCTTCCTCCACGGGTCTGATATGTTCACGACCGGCGACACGTCCGCCGCCTCTCTTGGCGTGTCCGTTCTCCAACAAATGCGGAAGACCGGGAGTCTTGCTGTAGATCACGCCCTGAGAGCTCAGCCGCTCTTCTTCCACTCGTGACGTCCAGCTCTTTTTGTACTCGCCGGTGCCGCCGAAGATCTTAGTGTTTGCTTTGACCTTCTTGACGCCAGCCTTCGCCACAGCCTTAACCGCTGCCTTCATTTCGTCGATCACGTCCGTTTCATATTCGTCGAGGATCTTCTTGATCTCCGCTCCGAGGTCATACACTTTGGCCATTCGTCCCGCCCTTCCGCTCTGCGTAGAGCTCGAGTGTGTCGTTCCGTGACAGGTAGGTACGATAGATCCCGTAGGGCTTGCCCTTGTAGATCAGCGTCGGCTCGTCCGCGTAGTCTCCGAAGAAGACCGAGAACATGAGCGACGGGTTAAGCCCGTTGCGCCCAGCCTCGAAGAACTCTGCGCGGGTGATGGAGTTCACCTGGCAAAAGACCTCTCGGCTGGTCGTGGTTGCGACGGGCACTCCGTACTCGTTCTTGACGTAGGCCGTACCTACCAAGGTAATGACTTCAGATCTGTCCATCGCTCGCCCTCCACGTTGTGTAGCCGGTGGCCATGGACAGCTGCGCCTTCTGTTCGTCGTAGGACCTCTTGAGCCTGTCGTAGTCGTCAGGCTGGCCGAAGCTCATCTTGACGTAAGTCAGCAGTGCCCTTTTCACCAGCGCATCATCCTCGTCAGGCACGTCAACGCCAGCAAGGCCGAGGTCCTTCGTCCCCGCGTCGAGCAGGTCCATGATCTCGTCGTCGAATGCGTCAGTTGTAATTCTCAGGGCCATCTTGGCCGATTCAATGAGAGAGCTCACAATGTTCACCTCTTCGTCTTGGTTGCCGATTTCTTTTTGGGTCCTTCCTCTGCTACGGTCTCCACCACCGGCTCAGCCGAGTGGACGGAGAGAAGGAAGTACGCCTCTTCCGGGGAGACCTCAATGATCTCCCCGGCCTTTCTCATGATGCGCGAGTCGCGCAGGAGCTTGACCTTCATCAGGCCTTCGCCACCTTCACGAACATGCCCGGACGGGTCACGCCGTGGCCTTCGTAGCGGCGGCCAACGACCTTGATCAGATCCAGCTCGGCGAGGGACTTATCGTCGATCTTGATCACGATGTCATCACCCTCCGGGAAGTTGATCTGCTCACCGTTCAGGTCACCCACGATGGCGTAGGTCTGGCCAGAGGTGGCTGCGCTGTATGCCGGGAGAGCGGAGGTGTACACCTTCTCCATGCCGTCGAAGGGATCCATGGCGAAGCTGCCAGCGGCGCGAGCAGCAAGGAAGTCACCCTCGGTCAGGCGGTTCATGATAACCACCAGGTTGGTGGCGTCTTCGGACAGGTTGGTGGCGGCGGTCGGCAGGGTCACGACGCCGGGAGCCTCGGTGACCACCGGAACGCCAATGGCGGACGCGGATGACGCAGCCGGAGCATTCACGATGTCGGCGACGACCAGCGCAGCCTCCTTCTTGGCCACGCGGTATGTGATCTCGTCGGTGATGTACTGCATGAAGGCTTCTCCGCCCATGGCGGCCACCTCGTCGGAGATCTTGATCCACTTCTTGACGTTCTTGGCGACAAGGTCAACAATGCCAAGGGTCAGATCTTCCTCGGTGGGAGCGCCGGTACCCTCGCCATGCTCAACAGCGTCATCGGCGCTCAGCTCGAACGGGACGCGAAGGTTGCCGCGGATGTAGGTGCGGTTCACGCGGGACAGGATCTCATTCTTTTCCCAGGCGGTCTTGATGCCCTCTTCCAGGACGACGGGCACCGGTACGGTCTTGGTGCCGGTAGCACCAGCCGGGGCGTCCACGGTCAGCAGGGTGCGGCACTCGGTGTCGTCGCCGGTCAGGACATACTTCTTGTAGGCCTCAGCGTATTCCGCGCTGGAGCGGATCTCTCTCACGTCCATTTTTCTTTTCTCCTCTTTGAACTTGTTCATGGTTTCGCCGGATCCGTTGGCCACGGCCTTGCGGATCTCGTTCTTTGCGGCTTCGTTCGCCTTGCGGGTCTCGATCTCTTCCTTGATCGCCCGTGCTTCCTCCTGGAGCGCATCCAGGTCTGCTTCGGGCTTCTCCACCTCTTCGGCGATCTGTGCGCGGCGCTCGTTAAGCTCCTCGATTGTCATGTTCTTGAAATCCATAATTTTCTCCTTTAAATTTCAGTTAAGATTTTGATAACCTTCTTCTGCCGCTCCCTCTTTTCGCGGGCAAGGATCTCCTCCTTGACTTCGGCGATAACTCCTTCGCCGAAGCTACGTGCAGATATGCTCGTCGCGTCGTTCGCCGGGATGGACACGGCGGAGACGTCGAAGAGTTTCCCGATTTTGGTGATGGTGCGAAGAACGTCGACCTCGCCGGTCTCCCGGTTGTCGGTCTCTTCGCGCTTGTCCTTGAGGACGGTGAACCCGAAGGACATCTTGGTCGTGTATCCGCCCTTGATCTCCTCGTAGACCTGACGGCCCAGTTCT
Organism: Shuttleworthella sp.; assembly: GCA_045545575.1. Lineage (GTDB taxonomy): Bacteria > Bacillota > Clostridia > Lachnospirales > Lachnospiraceae > Shuttleworthia. The sequence continues at coordinate 24,776 of JAZQBE010000052.1, read as the reverse complement.
GTCCCGGCCAGCTCGGCACGGATGGACAGCCCGACGTCGTCGGTCTTGACCGTGAGGGTGCCGTTGCTCGTTCTTGCAAAGACTCGGCCCTCGTGGTTGTACTGCATGATGACGTCGCTCATGTCGCAGTCGTCGAAGGCGTGCGGGTCGATCTGTTCGCGGACAGTGTAGCCGTCGAACGACCAGAGGGTGTACGGCTCGTTAAATGTCGAGGCGTACCCGCTGACCACCATTTCTTCGTCATCGGCTGAGCGCAGCTCGATTTTCGACAGGTCGATGTCGCGGTACTGTCTGCCCTCGTTCAATTTGTCACTGATTGTCTTGTTCATCGTTTCCCTCCACTTTTTCGCTCGCGTCGTAATACTCGCCGCGGATGATTCGCACGTCCCCGCCTTCTACCGGCGGGAGGTTCCAGATCTCCCGGACGTCATTCAATGAGAAGATGCCGCGGTCGAGCATCGCGCTCGATACCGCTAACTTGTCGGCGTTGCTGAGGTACTGGAGCCGGTTGGATGTTGCCACCACTTCGTTCCCCTGGCTCTGCTCTCGGAAGGTGAACAACATTTTGGTCATCACCTCGCTGAACTGGATGCAGAAGGGCTCCACGGCGCCCTCATAGAATGCCGTCCATGCGTCGCCGTACGCCTTGTTCATGAGGATGTCGTCATTGACGCCGAAGTAGCGGAAGACATTGTCGTTGATGATCTTCATCTGCTCCGCGTCGACCACCCACGGCTTGACGTCCACCTGTCGGATGTCCTTGTAGGTGTTCGGGAAGAGCAGGATGCCGCCGCCCTCCGCGTCCTTCGACAGGTTGAGCGACGTGAAACGCTTGCGCTCTTCCGCGAGGTCTTCCGGATCGGCGAAGTTTGCCACGGATGCCATAAAGCGGTAGGTGGCTGCACTCTTCACGCCTTCCTTGATGCCCTGATCCTGTATCGAGATCAGGTCCAAGGTCGGGAGAAGTGCCTTGTTGTCTTCGCCGAAGAAGTCGCTCCTGTACTGGTGCTTCGTCATGATCGCGCAGTTTTGCAGCTCGATCGCCGCCGTCTGGCCCCAGCCGAACTTGTACCGGAGATACGGTACGCCTCCATACTCCACCACCTCACACCTCTGCGTGTTCGGCGGGTAGATGCCCGAGATCTCTCCCAGCTCGTCGTACACCGGCACGATGAAGGCCGTGTTCGCGATGTCGAGGATCGTTGAGAGCCTGTAAAGGAACTGGCTCCACGTCATGAATTGGTTCGGCCCGTGCTTCAGTTTGTTCCGAAGGGCCGGCTTTGCCGTCCCCAGCACGTCCACCTTCAGCTTGCTGACGTTCGTCGCCCTCGCGTGGATCGCCGACCGGATCAGCTCGGCCTCGTAGATCGAGCCGCTGTGGTTGGTGAACACCGGCGTGTAGCCGTTCAGCATGGCGAAGGTCTGTTTGGCCTTCTTGTCTGGCTTCGGTGCATGACCGAAAAGCAAATCACGCAGTCCCATTTTGTCGTTGCTCCATTCTCTCGTTCTTCAGCTGCCGGCCTATCTCAGCAGCCCATTTTTGCCTGACGGTCATCGCATCCAGTAAGGCGGCGGTGCCGTCTATGTGCACAGAGGGCGACAGTTTAACGAGCTTGCCGCGCCCTCGCTCGGTACTCATCTTGATCGCCGAGTTGAGCAGGTGCATCTTGAGGAGGTCGTTGTCTCCGATGTGGATCTTTCCGTCCTCCAGCAGCCCCTGGGTCTCCTGTATCACGCCGTAGAGGTTCTCTCCCTGGTAGACGTCGTCACACTGGAAGCCGTAGGCCTCCAGATCCTGCACGAGGTACTGCGCACTGTAGCGGTCGTAGCCGACCTTCAGCGGCATGACCTTGTACTTCTCGATCATGTCCGTCAGCCAGCGATAACAATCGTGGTAGTCGATGAAGTTGTCACCGGACGGTGACAGCAGCCCTCGCTGGATGTAGATGTTGTAGGGCACGCCGTCACGGGCCGTGGCTTCGTCGATCTTCTCCGCCGGGAGCCAGAAGTGGCTGAACACGTACAGCTCTCCGTCCTTCTCGATCACAACACAGGCGGACGTCAGATCTCGCGTCTGCGACAGGTCGATGCCGGCGACCGCATAGCCCCGGCGGAAGTCCTCGATGTTCAGAGGATCACCGGAGGCCCGCTCGACGACAGAGGCAGGAAGCCAGGCGAGGGAGCTGTTCTGCTTGAGGTTCGCGTATTTGGTAATAAACTCGGCCTTCTTGGACATTGATCCTTCGGCGACCGCGATCTCTTCCAGAAGGTAGTCCACCGAGATCGACACGCCGAGGTTCGGATTGCTCTTCTTCAGCTCGTTGATGTCGTTCCACTTCTCGATGTCGTCGATCATGTACAAAAAAGGCAAGAGCCTCTTTTCCTTGCTCTCGCCTAACAGATAGCGGGTGGCCCGCTTAATCAATTCATCATATACGCCGTCGTTGATGTAGCCCGATGTTGTGCACGACAGCATTCTCGCGTCCGGTCTCGCGCCCATGCCCGAGCGCATGACCTCGTACTGCTTCAGGCCCTTGTCGCCCTCCCAGGCTGCGATCTCGTCACAGATGGCCAACGAGGGGTTGAAGCCGTCGCTCTTCTTCGCTGAGAAGGCGATCTTCTTCATGGTCGAGTTCGTCGCCGGCACGAACAGATCGGACATCCGCTTGCGCACACAGGTCGGGTCTTCCTCGACCTTCTGGTGCGTCTGCTTGCGCAGTGCCTCGACCTCTTCCTTCTTTCGGATCCAGTCTGGATCCAACTGAATCATCGCCCAGGTGTTGCCGTAGATGATGTCGGCCTGCTCCAGCTTCGGCGCGACGGTGTACACTCGCCCGCCGTAGCCGCCCTTGACCTGTAGGATGTAGTTCGCGATCCCGGATGCAAGGATGGACTTGCCATTCTTCCGCCCGATGACAAGTAGGATCTCTAGGAAGGCCGGGTCTTTCGTCCCCGGCTTCATCAGACCGAAGATGCAGCTGATGAACGCCTTCTCCCAGACCTCGAGCTTGATGTTACCCGGAGCCATGGGCCCCTCGACGTGGAAGCAGTGCGCCTCGATCCAGTCCACGGCGGCATTCGCCTCCCGGATATCGAACTCGATGCGCTTCTCCTCGATGTCGTGGATGATCATTTCGTACAAAAGGACGATCCAGCGGCCCACGCTGTAGGTGCCGTTCTTAATTCCTTGGTAGTACGTCAAGATCCAGTCGGTTTTCTTCATCTCCTCCCGCCTCTGGCCATCTCCGCGAGGGGACGCCTTTTTTCGAAACCCCGCCCACCGGTGCCCCGGCCAGTTGCGATCTCGGTAGTATAAGGGGCTGTACCTCTACTATAAAGTCGCTTGTACTCTCCCCAGCTCGTCCACCTTGAACCGCCGCACTCTCCCCGCGTGCTCGTCCGCGTGACAATCCCGGCACAGTGCTTCGAGGTTGTCCCAGTTGAGCGTCACTCTTGGGTCGCCGATGTTCTCCGGGCCGATGTAGATCTTGTGGTGCACGATCTCGGCCTGGACGATTAGCCCCTTAGCCAGGCATCGCTCACACAGTCGGCCCTTGCTCTTCTTGTATGCTTCCCTGCACTCCTTCCACGCCTTCGAGCTGTAGAAGGTTCTCGCGTAGTCTTTCATTCGCTCCAATCAAAAAGGCGCCCGTCTGGACGCCTTATGGAAAATGTGACTGAGGCCTATCGCCGTCAGCTTTACACCTTACAGTCTATCATAGGTCGTTTATCACATTCCATCACAACATTTCCAACTTTGCCCGGCCTGTCTCCAGATCCCACCTGTCCACAGTGATCGTGTACGGCGTCGAGCGGAAGCCTTCCTCGTTCGCGTGAGGCAGCACTTCCAGCACGAGGTAGAACGCCTCAGCACTCACCAGCCGCACCGGCACCGGACCCTTGAAGGGATAGCACAGGTAGCCGTCGCCCTTGTTGATCGTCAGTCGCACAGCCGCCTCCTGTCCATCTCGCGCACGGCCACCACGTCGATGTTCGCCAGGTACCGCACCGAGTAGTGCAGCATATCCGCGATCCGCTCGGGCCGCCAGTTGCAAACATACCTCAGGAAGATGTAGTCTCCCTGTAGTCCGCCGAGTTCCTTCGAGGCTCGCTCCAGCTTGTCCTTGTGGTTGGTGTAGGCCATCGTCGCCTCGGCCAGTTCGTTGGTCAGCTCCTCGACCCGTGCGGCGATCCGCTCCTGTGGACTTGTGCCGTTCGGCGAAGTCTGCACCCGAGTCTGCGAGTAGTCGAACGATGCGTAGCCGTCGTCCTTCCGCAGCTCCTCGATGCGAAGGCGCAGACTCTTAATCCGCGCCCGGTCGCTGTTCAGTTGGTTGACTAAGTTTCTTGCACTGCTCACAGTAGTGGTTCCATTTCGTTGTCACCTTCCATCCGTTCTTCTTCATCAGGTTCAGGACGTCGTCCGGTTCTTCGAACCTCCCGGTCATCCAGCGGCCGCAGCCGTCGCACCTCCCCATGTAGGTCGGTATCTTGTTGATGCGGAATCTCGCTATCGTCTCCACCTCCCGGATCCATGAGTGCCCCGTAGAGGATGAGGATCCAGAAGACCCCCATCGCTATGAGCCACCCGATCAGCGTTCCATCCATGCTCCCTCCTTAGTCGAACGGCAGACCGTCCATCGGATCCACCGGCTGCCAGTCGTGGGGCTCCTCCGGTTTTGCCTCCTCGGTCTTCTGCTCGCCGCTTGCCTTGCTCTCCGCGAACTCGATGGAGTTGGCGATGATGCGAGTATCGTAGACCTTCTGGCCGTCCCGGTTGGTGTAGTTGTTGTTCTGGACTTCTCCCTCCATGAGGATCTTCGTTCCCTTCTTCAGGTACTTCTCCACGAACTCCCCCAGCTTCCCGAAGGCCGTCACCTTGAAGAAGTCCGCTGTCGGATCTCCGTCTCTCTTGAATCTCCGATCCACTGCAAGGCTGAACCGTGCCACCGCTTTGTCATTGCTGTACAGTACCTCGGGATCCTTCGTCAGGCGTCCCATCATGATTACCTTGTTCATTCTTCTGCTCCTTCCCAGATCAGCGGGTTTCCGCTTTTGTCAACCAACGGTGTGAAGATGTAGCGGTTTGTGAAGTACTCCACGCCGGTTTCTTTGTCCACCACGATGTACCATGACGGTTCAGTGTGCAGATATAAGAATCGGCCCTGTTTCTCTGGATTTGCGATCCCGAACACAATCAGGCGCACGGCGATCACCGCGGCCACCAGCACAACCACCCACATGATTGCCTTGTTCATCTATACCTCTCTTTCATCATCTTGACGTTGTGTGCGATGGCTTCTTCAAGCCATTTTGGCAAGTCATTTTTCTGTGTTCGCTCACCGGGCTCGCCACAGATCGGGCAGCGCGTCCACAGTGGCTTGATGTGCTCGATCATTCCGCAATTGCTGCACTCGTACATGTCACCGGTCTGATGGATCCACATCGCTTTCTCCCTTCCACCGCATCTGCACCATTGCCATCCTCATTGCGACCTGAATTGCCTCGCACCATTTACTCAGACTGTCAGACTTAATCTCTCTGCATATCGTTTCAGGATGGATGTCGCAAATAAGATCGCTCAAGCGTCTCGCAGGTTCATCCGTCTTGGGTGCAATCCAGCACTTCTGCTCCAATTCCTGACGGATTATTTCGTCATCATCCATACCATCCTTGACAAGTCGCCTTGCGACATTTACTGCATCGTCAAGCGTCAACATTAACGTCATTTTGCTCTCCCTTCACTTGTACGCACCCTTCCACACTGGCACTCTTTTTATTCGTCCGCATCTTGGACATACCATGATTTCGTATGATTCCTTCGTCTCCAGATAATGATGCCCTCCGTACTCGCTGTTGCACTTGTGGCACTGGAGTCGTTTCGGCTTGTTAATCTTCCGCGTTCCCATTTTCCTCTCCCTCCGTTTCTGCAATTCGCTGTAGTGTCCATGCAACCTCGTGCCAGTCATCGGTGATCAGGCGGCCTTTTCTGGTGATCGATGTCCTGACGTTTGCATCACCCGGCCCGAAGTCTTCCAGGATAGTCTTCGCTGCTTCCGCTGTGCTTCTCCTGTTCCATGCTTCAACTGCTTTACGCTCTGTTTCGTCATTAAGACCTTCCTGATCGTTTTCTTCTAGTTTCACGCTTATTTTGCAAGCGTTACAAAATATAATTGCGCTATCATCAAGATAGCCACGCTCAAAGGTTAAATGTGGATAATGCGCTCCGCAGAACGGGCACGGTTTCAGTTCATTCATCGTCGCCTCCCATCCATTTCTTCAGTTGTTCCAGTCCGTCGTAGACGTAGCCCCAGTCTGATGTGAGCCACTTCCCATCCGGAGTGATAAGGTAGCTCGTTCCGCCGTCGCATTCATCCAGGAAGTCCAGGACGGTCTGCACGGCTTTCTTGAGATCCTCATTCATCGTCGTCCACTCCCTTCATTAGCGCCCCGCAGTTCGGGCAGTACGTCGTCTTCTCTTGCGTTTCGTGGTCACATTTCGAACAATGCCACCCGCGCCAGTTCATTTCCCCGAAATCAATCCACATGGCTGACCTTCGCTCTTCGACCTCCACGCCGGTATCTGTCAACCGCACCATCTTGGGCGTGTGCTTCGCTTCGCTGTTCAGCCATTCAAGGAAGAGTTTCTCGGGCATCGACCAGACCTCTGTCGCGTACATGTCGAATACTTCCTTGAAGCGTTCGGCGTTATTCATCCCAATCGTCCTCCTCCCAATCTTCCTCCTCGTCTTCTTCTTCACCGTCTTCCATTTCCGCGCCACAGTTTTCGCAATAGTTCGGACTTTCCCAGCAATATTCGTCTGTCTTATGTCCGCACAGGTTACAGGTGCATCTCCGCGTCTTGCCCTCGCAGTCGACGTATATTCTCCACTTTCCCCTCTTCCGCTCCGGCTGTGCGGTGGGCGGATCCATTATCACTTTCCTATCAATAACATTCATGTTTTGTACAAAAATGCGATGCACAATCCATTCGGCGACATCTAATTCATCGGACTCTTGGAATTGCTTTTCCATCTTGTCCTCATAGTCATATAATGCTTTCCGCATCGCATCAATCGCCGCCTGTCGGCTGATCATATCATTCATTCGTTTCTCCCTTCCACGGTTCGGGCAGTGGCATCCATGCAACCCCCTTCCTATACGAACGACCTTCTGCTGTCAGATACTCGTCATCGTATCCGTGAAACTTTCCATCGCCGTACAAGCATCCGACAAGCACCGACCTTCGTCCTTTGAAGTCATAGCAGACCAACACGTCCTTGCCGACATCCGGCAATCTTTCTGTCACAGGAATCCACTGCTGTGCGGACGGCACATCGCGCAACGCATCCGCAACACCTGCCACGTTACAAGTTTCGTTGAATCTCTCCCATAGCCAAGCCGCATATTTTACAACCGCATCAATCGCCGCTCGTCGGCTGATTAAGTCATCCATTCGCTTCTCCCTTCCACGGCTCTGGTAATGGCATCCATGCCATGACATCCATCATGAAGCGATCATCGTCCACCGCCGCAACCCCGGTGTTTGACCCCTGATCCTTGAATATGACTCCGACCATCATTTGTCCGTAATCATCACAGCACAGGCACTCGCCGTCTTCCTCAGGAAGGCCTTCCTCGACCGGGATCCACCCTTCTGCCCTCCTGTTCCACTTCGCCGCGGCCTCTTCCTTCGTCTCCGCGCCCATCGTGTTGCCGCCGCACTCGCACGCCACGTAGTAGTACGGGCCGCCCTTGAGGTCTGCGCAGCCATTCATCACCACCTCACGCCCACAGAACGGGCATCTCTTCAGCTCCATCTTTCCTCCTCTCAGAACAGACTGAATTGTCCTTCGTCTGTCCATTCGTGATCGTTCCACTTCTTCTCAGCGATCCACGGCATCTCGCACTCGGCTGTCCGCCGTCCGCAGACCTCGCACTGGTAGTAGCACCGCCCGGTCGTTTGGTCCGGGACGATGAGCCTCGGGAAGACCCCGCAGCACTTTTCGCACCGCACCCCGTACCACCAGCCGAGGTTGAACGTCTCGGCGATCCGCTCCTGGTTCGCCCTTGCTTCGTCCGCCGTCATGACCAGTGGTCCCGGCAGAGGCCTTGATGCACGGCGTACCACTTGATGTCCCGGATCAGCTGTATGGCCTTCTCTTCGTCGAACTCGTGATCCAGGCGCACCGCCCTCACGCCCCAGTCGCTGAGGAGCACCTTGAGATTCATCAGCTTGTCGTGGTCGTCCTTCGCTTTCAGGGCGATGCGCAGGGCGTCGGCCATCTCCTCCGCACGTCTCCGCTCGTAGTCGTACCGGGCCGTGCCGGTGGACTGGAAGTTCTCCTCGTTGCGTCTTGCCTTGTCGTCAAGGCGTTCGATCAGTCTGCTAAGTTCGTCTTTCCAACCTGTTCAGCGGACACTCGTGGCACGGGCTGTCGTCACCGTAGAGCCAGTCGTCGTCCTTTCCCTCCGGTGGCGGTTCGTGCGTGTAGCGGCAGATCTTTTCGCAGACCTCCGCGATGACTTCCTCGATGATCTTCGTCACGGTCATTTCACTTTTCCCTCCTTCACAGGTAATTGCGGCCATATCTGGCCATCCATTCGTCCCTTGTGTGCGTCCGTTCATACCATGTCTGCGCTTCCTGCTTGAGCCGGCGGTCAAGCGTTCCGTCCCCGAAGTGCACCTTGTCGTGACAGGAGCGGCAGAGCGGGCATACCAGTCCGTCTTTGTCTGCCTTCTTCCGGTCCGGGCCGTGGAGCATGTGGTGGATGTCGGAGGCCTGCCGGTGGCAGATGTAGCACAGCGTGCCGGGGTCGATCTTCATAGGCCTAACCTCTTTTTCAGCTCCTCGATGTCCTTCGTGCGGTCGCGGTACTCTGGCTCAGGCTCTTCCTTCGCTTCGATCTGGGGAGCCTCATAGCCAGGGAGCTGCGGTCTGCCCATCGCATCGTCGATGTTCGTCCGCTCGATGGCTGCGAGGTACAGCTTCGTAAACTGCGACATGATCACCGACTGGATGGATTCTGCGTCAGACTTGGCCCACTCCCGAAGGATCGCCGGGCCTCCGATCGCCCGCTGGATCAGCGGCGGCAGCTTCTCGAACTCTTCCTCTGCGTGATAGAGTCCGTTCCGGATCGCTCGCGTCACCATGTCCTTTGCCGCGCCCATCTCGATCGTGTCGGAGCGGATGATCGCGTTCAGCTTTCCGGGATCAGGCGGCCAGCCCGATTCGTTCGTCATGATGTAGGCCTTCAAGGCCTTGTTCGCCTCCTGGTACGTTCCGATGGTCGTCTGCGCCCAGAGCGACGCCTGACGCTCCAGTGCCATCGAGTCCTCGTTCTTGAAGTGCATCGGGTAGGCCGTAGCCGCCACCGCCAGCAGCTTCTTCGCTTCGTCAATCGTCAAAGAAGATCCCTCCTTCCATGCTGTCGATCAGCTTCTGCGCAGCCGATCGCGTGTTCTTCTGTTTGGTCATCCTGTCCCAGATGATGCCCTGATAGCCGTTGGCGATGCTGTCGTGAACGCACCGCACCACGGCGTCGGCTCCGTGTTCCTCTGTTGCCTTCCGCATCTGGGAGATGAGCACCTTCATGCCGCTCTTTTTATATGAGAACCGGCGTTCTTTCTTGTAGGCGAGCCACTCACGTGCTGCCTCTTCAACGTAAGGATCGAGCGGTTCGGCCATTGTGAGGTCGTCAAAAAGCTCGTCCCCCGTGCGCTGCTTGCGCACTTTACTATTATTAAATGCTTCTCTTCCCTTCTCTTCCCTTCCCTTCTCTTCTATTGGTAACGGGCGTTCACGGTCGTCAACGGTCGTTGACGGTTGTTGTTTCTTGTTCTCCGAGTTCTGCTTACACTTGGCCTCATAGGCCGCCTTGTCGTCCTCCAGCCGTGCCAGGATCATCGCCCAGATCGCCCTCATGTTCGGGTCTGCGAATGCGTAGGCCTCACCGCGCAGCTTCCACGCCGCGATGGCCTTAATGATGTCCGCGAGGGAGTCAGCGTCCATTGACTCGAACAGCACCAGCCACTCGTCATACATCAAAATCCGGTGGTTCGCTTTTCTCGCCACTATCTGCCTCCTTCCATCTTCTCACCTCCGCGTCCGTCATGTGGCCCAGGGCGTCCTCGATGCTGTCGTACAGTCCACAGCTGCCGACCCCGAATTTGAGATAGCCAGAGCCGGTCAGCCGCTTGATCTTGTGCGGAACTGCGTAGACAATGTTCCCAGACATTCCGCAGATGCCGAACGGGTAGCCGTCTTTGTCTGTCCCTCTGTTCGGCTTGAATCTCGGGCATGTGTCACACCTGATCATCTTCCTCCCTCCACGCCATGTACATATCAACCCACAGATCCAACGGCACGATGACGAACCACGGACTCCTGTTCCGCCGGAAGAAGATTGAGATGTTGTCCCCGTCCTTCTTCTTCCTCATCTCGTCGAAGGCCTGCTGGATCCACGCCCAGACGGACGTCTTCTCCGTCCGCTTGACTTCAGGATGGATTCCCGGAAGGCCCACCAGATCCGCTTCTCCGTTGAAGCACTGGCCCCGGCGAACGTCGAGTCCGTAGAAATCCCGGAGGATGTGCCACAGCTCGCGCTCGGCGTTTGCTCCTTTGTTCCTTGATGAGTTACCGCTCAAAACCATTCCTCCTTTGCTGGGACATGCAGCCCCAGGGCCCGCATGTCCTGTATCGTTCCGTCAATCAGCCGGGACATTTCCGCCGTGTCGTAGGTCGCGGATCCGTAATAGGCGAACAGTTCCACCATTCCGTCCTTCTCGCTCAGCACTCTGACGGGCTCGCCCCAGCGTTTTTTGAAGTCCTCCACCGCCACCTTGTGCAGCTGGAGGTACTGACCGACGCCGTGCTCCATGATCTCCTTGTCGTGGACTTCCTTGACGGACTGCTTCCGCGCCGCCGCGATGTCGCTGACACAGGCCCAGAAGTAGGCGTTCTGGCCTTTTGTGCGCTGCTTGTGCCACTTCTTCAGGGAGATCGCCACGTCCGCGCCCAGCTCCTCGATGTTCGCCGGGTCGACAGCGGCCTCAAATGTGACCGCCGTCCGCCCGTTGCGAAGAGGAAGGATGGCCTTAATCGTCGCTCTTATGTTCAGCATCCCACGCCTCCACAAATGCGCTGCCGGTCTTGCCAAAGTCCACCCAGTTGGCGACCGTCAGCTCCTCGATGGTCTTCTTGCCGTACCGCGCCGCGAGCACCTCTTCGGGCATGTTGTGGTTCTTGCACAGGTTCCGAAGGGTCGCGGCCTTCTTCGGCTCGATCGTCCCGGAGGTCGGCGTCAGCTCGTAGACCGTCCGCCCTGTCTTCTCGTTGATGATCGCCAGCGAGTCGATCTTGCGCCCGTCGTAGCCGATCTGCACCACCCGGAAGCGGTCGTAGGTTGAAAACCTGTTCGTCTTCGGATCCTGTTTGCCGCTGTACTCGCTCGCCGGGATCCAGATGAACGGAGCCGTGTACAGCTCGCGCCCGATGCCCCAGTTGAAGCACGCTCTCTTGAATGAGTCAGAGGCCCGGCCCTTCTCCTTCTCGGTGTAGGATTCCGTGCCGACGTCTTCCTTCCAGACGAAGGCCCCCACGTAGTTATCCTCGCGCTCCCGGATCCCGACCCGGCAGAAGAGCTGGCCGTCGATCAGGGTATGCTCGCGGGTCCAGTCCATCGGTCCGACGGTCTCGTCCAGGATGTTCATGTCGCACCGGGCGTCCTTGTAGAGCAGAAGGGTCAGGCCCTTCTCGTTGATGGTGCTGACGCGGCACTCGATCTCGTCCGCTCGCAGTAGTCTGAATTTATTCATTCGCTTCCCTCTCCTCTCTGATCGCATCCTTGACCGCCGCTTTGATCGTGTCGTATAATGCGGTCAAGAAGTCTTTGTCGATTTCTGTTTTTGAAGGGCTGCCCTCTGCCAGGATCGGCAGCTCTTTCTGTTCATTCTCCACCCACTCGTAGTCGGCGTAGCGGATACCGTACACCTTCTCGAGGGTCATTGTCTCCGGTCTGCCAATCCGTCCGAGCCGGTAGCAGTCCTGCAAGTAGCCCCGGTCGTGCCCGATGTCGTCACTCACCTGCCGCGGGTCGAGGCCCTTGCGGCCCAGAAGGCCCATCAGCTTGTCGCCGTCGATCGGCAGCATCTTTTTTTTGCTCAATACTCCACCTCCTTAATCTCCAAACCCAATGTCGTCAGCAGCTCCCGGGTGCTCATATCATCCAGACATTCGAAGTGGTAGTAGCACCCGTCGCCCATCACCACCGTGTCGCCCTCGCGTATGTAGTCGCCGCACACCTCGCAGCTCTCGCTGTTCCACACTCGCCGGGTGTCTTCGCCCTCTGGCGGGTCGAGCGGGCGTTCGGGGAACTGTGCCCAGTTGCCGCTAAGATTGAAACACATCCTCGTCACCGCCTTTCTCGATGTAGTTGATCGCAAAGATCAGGGCTTCGTCCTCGTTGGACAAGTCTCTGTAGTGCTCGTCGCGGATGCGGATCAGCATCTCGATCACCTCACCCTTAGTCATCCCATTCCTCCTCCCGGTACCACGCCCAGCCGAACAGCATCGTCAGGGCTCCACAGATCAGGAGCGTCGGAAGGTACCACGCCGGCAGGACTTCCGTGTCCATAATGCAGACGAGGAAGGCCGAGGTGAAGCCGAAGATCGCCGTCATCAGTCCCTTAAACATGGTAGCCTCCCTTCTTCATCACGGCCGTGTTGAGGATCGTGCGGATGTAGGCGCGGTTCTCCTCGTCCGAGCAGATCCAGATCACCAGTGCCACCTCGTCGAGGTTAGCGCCGTCGTGGATCATGTTGTAAAGCCGTTCGAACTGGCCGTTGCCGCCGTTGGTGAACCAGCGGTACTTGATGCAGAGGCCCTGCACCTCCTCGAAGGTCAGCGGGCAGCGGGCTCCTTTTACTTCAATCATCTTTTTCCTCCTTAGTTGTACTCGACAGCTTCCTGCCGATTGATAAAAAAGTGAATACCTTCAGAACACTCATTCCACCTATCCTCGTTAAACTCCGGGACCGTCACAACCTCTCCAATCCGATAAACGAACGATCTGTCGTAGTCTGAGCATACCTCGGTTGCCTCCGCCGGCGTTCCGTCAAGATTCTGGATTGCGAGAACCTTTGCCTTGTCGCACCGGCACTTGCGCCCTGCTGCGGACAGTCTTTTCGCGTCCTCCGGGATCTCAAGCACAACAATTCGTCCCCTTGCCTTTTTGAATCCGATAAACATTCCAAAGTCTGGACATGCGTATGGAATGAATGGCACATTCTTGGCTCCGCGCAGGTCGGCTCCGGACAGGTCGGCTTCGCGCAGGTCGGCTCCGAACAGGTAGGCTTTGCGCAGGTCGGCACTACGCAGGTCGGCTTCGAACAGGTCGGCTCCGCGCAGGTCGGCTCCGCGCAGGTCAGCTCCGCGCAGGTTGGCTCCGCGCAGGTCGGCTCCGCGCAGGTTGGCTTCGCGCAGGTCGGCTCCGTACAGGTCGGCTTCGCGCAGGTCGGCTCTCATGCCTTCCCAACCATCACAGTCTTCGTTCAGCCAGTGCGAATGCTTTTCGAGCACCTCCTTAATCTCTTCTTTTGTCATCCTTATCTCCTCTCAGTCACTATCTTCCCTATTTGCTCGGGCTCCATGCCCAGTGTCAGGCCAACCAGTTCGTCGAGAGTGATCTTGCCGGGGTTGGCCCGCCGGTTGTAGATCGTCGAGTGCGTCATCCCTGCCGATCGGGCGAGGGCTGACAGGTTACGGTTCGCGAACAGTCTCTCGCGGGTCTTGTCGTCTCTTCTCATGTGCCCCTCCGTGATGCGCGTATCGGCGTTTTCGAGTTGATTTCGCGTTTTAATCACTCGCGTGACTTCCTCATCGCCTCCATGTTTTTGCGTCCGATTTCGCGCCGTCTTTCACGCTCCTCTTCGGTGATTGTGTCGATTCGGAAGACGATGGCCGAGACCGGCATGTGTGCCACGATGCTCCCGTCCTTGTTCACCCAGTCGATCTGTACCTGGTCGGGGTGCTTCTCCGCCAGCCTCTTGACCTTCGTGATCTGCCGCCGGGATGACAGCGTGACCGTTGCCGTCTTCTGGCCGTCGATCCACTCGATCACGTTCTCGATAACTCTGTCGCTCATGACTCCTCCTTTGCGAACACGGTCACCGGCACGTCAAGCACATCGGCGACCTTGACCATGTAGTCGAACTTCAGCGTGGAGTCCGTGCGCCCCGCCTCGCATCGCTTCTTCCAGTCGGAGAAGAGCGACGGGTTCGCGCCGATCCGCTTGGCGACCTCATAGTCGGTCAGTCCCCGCTCATCGCGGAGTGTTGCATACTTGTGGTACATGTTTCCTCCTTTCCACCACATCTTGCGGTTGTCGTTACTTCGATATTTCGATATAATGGCGTTGGAGATCAATTTATCGAATTCGAGTAGTCCCCGCTGTTCCTGTGAGATTCGAGTAGTCGAATCTCTATGGTTCAGTATAGTCTTCGACTGCTCGAATGTCAACAACAAATTTCGGTTTTTTTGAAATGATTTTGGGAGGTCGAAATGAGGAATGCGTTCGATGCGTTATTGGAAGAGCGCGGAGTGACCAGCGCAGCCGTTGCAAAGGCCACAGGGATCAGTGCCGCCACGCTGTCAGAATGGAGAAAAGGGAAGTATGTACCGAAGGCCGAGAAGCTCCAGAAGGTGGCTGACTACTTCGGCGTCCCGGTCGATTATCTAATGACCGGGAACGCGAGGGATGAATCCGGTAGGACTTACTACATAGACGACCAGACGGCCCAGCTCGCGCAGGAGCTTATGGACAACAAGGAGCTGCGCATCCTCATGGACGCCAGCCGCGACCTCACGCCAGAGAACGTGGCCGCCCTGGCTGCACTTGCAAAACAACTGAAAGGCACTAACCCGAATGGATGAGATCTTTGTTTACATCGTAGACCTTCCCGACCAGATCAACGAGTACGTCATGCCCTGCGCGGACGGCTGGACGATCTACATCGACGCCCGGCTTGATGCACAGGCCAGAGCTGAAGCATACCGCCATGCCCTCTGGCACATCGAACGGAATGACTGGAAAAAGACATCTGTACAGGAGATTGAAGCAGAAGCACACGAAAGGAGCGAGACATGACAGAAAACTTCAAGGTAGCCGGTGTAACAAACTACACGAAGGCTTTTCTCGCGATCGGGGAGAAGAACGACGACTACGACCTCTCAAACGCCGAGATCAAGCAGGAGTACGGTGACGGCGACCGGATCTTCCAGTATGAGTTCTTGCCGTCGAAGGTCGAGCTGATCCCGGAACCGGAGAACGAGTACGACCCGAACGCCGTCATGGTGGTCGTAGATGGGGAGAAGATCGGGTACATCAAGAAGGGGAACTGCACCCACGTGAAGAACCTCCTCGCTCAGGAGGGCGCCCGCGTCAGCGTCGAGATCGGCGGCGGGAAGTACAAGGACGTGCTGGAAGACGATGACCGGCTGACGGTGGAGCGTGACGAGATGCCCTTCTGGGCCCGCGTCAGCATCACGACAGGACAGGAAGAGCCGGCTGTCGCGCCAAAAGTCGCAGTGCCGGTTGTCGATGTCGTTCCGGAGCCGCCGACACCAGAACATCCGCCGAAGCTCAAGAAGGGCCTCCTGGTGTTCCTCCGCATCCTGTGCGTGATTATGATCGCCATGAGTGCGCTTCTGCTGATCGCGGAGCCGATCGTCGGCCTGATTGGGATCGCGCTCGGGGTCTTCCTGATCGTTAAGTTTCGGTAGC
This sequence comes from Shuttleworthella sp., assembly GCA_045545575.1. GTDB lineage: Bacteria > Bacillota > Clostridia > Lachnospirales > Lachnospiraceae > Shuttleworthia. Next base: position 8,992 of record JAZQBE010000052.1, on the reverse strand, counting down.
ACAAAAAAAGAGGACGGCCCCGTGCACAGGATCCGCCCTATCACCACCTTAGCGAGAAAGGTTCGGTGTTGATTATATCATGAAAATCGAAAAACTGCCAAGCGGAACCTACCGGGCCCGCGTCGTTGTAGGTCATCGCCCAGACGGCCGGCCCATCCGTAAATCGTTCTCTCACTACGACAAAGTCAAGCTGCGCCGCATCATCGCCGAGTACGAGGACACACACCGGGACAAGACCGTCCGCCGGTTGACTGTCGGCGAGGCTCTGGACGCCCTGCTGGCCGCGAAAAAGGCCACCGTTTCGCCCTCAACGATGCGAGGGTATGTTTCCCTCCACCAGAACATCAAAAGCCGGTTCTTGACCTTCTGCGCGGCCTACATGGACGAAATCGCCAAGAAGGACGTTCAGGCCGTGGTCGATCATCTGGTCGCGAAGGGTGACTCCCCGAAGACGATCAGGAATTACCACGCCTTCATCTCCTCCGCCTTCGATCTACAGGACATGCCCCTGCCGAAGGTGCGGCTCCCTCAGAAGACCGTCCCTCAGGTCCACATCCCGACAGAGGACGCGATGCGACAGATCGCCGAGCTGACCGCCGGGACGCCGCTGGAGATCCCGGTCGCCCTTGCCGCCTTTGGGTTCAGGAGGTCGGAGATCTGCGCCCTCTCCCTTGACGATCTGGACGGCGACGTCATCCACATCCACCGGGCCCTTGTGCGCGGTGCGGACGGCAAGCTGTACCTCAAAGGCACAAAGACCACATCCTCGGACAGGTTCGTCCGTCTCCCATCGTCCCTGGCTGACCGGATCCGGGAGGAGGGCTGCGTCACCGATCTGACCCCTCAGGGCCTCTCCAAACGGTGGGACAGGTTCTTGAAGCGCAACAAGATGCCGCCGTACCGCTTCCATGACCTCAGGCACTTCTTCGTGTCGTACTGCCACAATGTCCTGCACCTCTCCGATGCTCAGATTCAGGCGATCACCGGGCACCAGACTCCATTGGTCATGAGGCAGAATTACATGCACGCGATGAACATGGACGCCAGTGCCGATCTGGTGGCGGCGCAGCTTGGTGATCTCGTGTCCATTTCCGTGTCCACGTGTCCATGAAAAATCCCAAATCTTGGACAATTTATCCGAAATCCTGTACACCTCAAAACAAAAGAAAACCGCGAAACTACGGGAAATCCCATAGAATCGCGGTTTTTTGATTTCAGCAGGGTACGGGAATCGAACCCGCCTCCTCAGCTTGGGAAGCTGATATACTACCGATGTACTAACCCTGCGGATGCAAGTATCGCAACAAAGGTATGTTACCAGATTCCGAAGACGAATGCAAGCGGCTGACGCCGGCGGATTACCGTTCTTTTTTCCAGATCCGCGCCTCAAAGGGAGCGAGTTCTGCAGCCGTTCTGTTCTTCTCGGTGCCGTAGACCAGGCGCCAGGTGCCGCCCCCCGGTCCGCGATACGCCGGGATGGGCGTTTCGCCCAGGTTGCACTCCACGCGGTACACCGCGTCTTCGCCGCGGCGCTCATAGGCAAAGCCGTACCCGCCGCCCTGATAGCCGCGCCCGTACAGCCGCCGGAATGTGCCATACACAAATTCCGGATGCTCCTTCCGCAGCGCGATCAGCTTCCGGCAGGCCGCGCGGATCTCTTCGCTCTCCTCCTGATCAAGAAAAGCGGTGATGTGCTTTTCGGCGCGTTCTTCACTTGACATTTTCAGCACGCTCTCCTGCATGCTTTCGCGGTTCCACGGCAGCGGGACGCGCGCGTGTTCCCGCGTGCCGGAAAGGATGACGCGGAAGGCCTCCTCCGGGGTCTTCCCGCGGCCGATCAGTTCGCGGTGATAGCCGTGGGCCTCGACGTCCGTGATCTCGTCCATCGAAGAAAAGGCATAGTTGGTCAGCCCCATCTCGTCGCCCTGAAACAGAAACGGCGTGCCCTTTAACGTCATCTGCATCACGAGGAGCAGTTTCTGCACGGCACGGATCTGTGTGCCGTCGGGCCGGATCTTCGATGCCATGCGGGGATTGTCGTGATTGTTGTAGAACAGCGACATCCAGCAGCCGCTGCCGTAATTCTCCATCCAGTCCGTGATGTAGTCGCGGTAATAGCGCAGGTCATAGGCGTAATCGTCATAGCGCACGTGACCGGGTACGTCGAGGTGGTCGAAGGAAAAGATCATGTCGAGTTCCCCGCGCTCTTCGGCAGTCAGAAACCGGCCGGTCCGTAAACCGATGCCCGGGCACTCTCCCACGGAAAACGCCTGATGCGGCGCGAAAGCCCGGTCGTGGATTTCTTTTAGATACGTGTGCAGCTTCGGCCCGTAGAAATAGTGTTCAATGCCGCGAAAGCCGATCAGTTCCCCGATTCCCTCGCTCCCGTCCGGCAGGCCCGGCACCTTGGAAATATAGTTGATGACGTCCATCCGGAAGCCGTCCACGCCGCGGTCAAGCCAGCGGTTGACCATGGCGATGACGTCGTTTCGCACGTCGGGATTCTCCCAGTTCAGGTCCATCTGCTTTTTTGAAAACAGATGCAGCGCACTGACGCCCTCTTTTTCATAGGTGTTCCACGCCGGTCCCGAGAAGAAGGACGTCCAGTTGTTGGTCCGGTCCGGATCCCGGAAGAAATAATAGTTCCGGTATTTGGACCCGGGATCCGAAAGCCCTTCTTTGAACCAGGGGTGCTCGTCGGAGGTGTGGTTGACCACCAGATCCATGATCAGCCGCATTCCACGCGCGTGAACCGCGGCCAGCAGTTCTTCAAAATCCTCCATCGTGCCGAATTCTTCCATGATCCGGTCGTAATCGCGGATGTCATAGCCGTTGTCGTCGTTCGGCGAATCATAGATCGGCGACAGCCACAGCGCGTCCACCCCCAGCGCCTTCAGATAATCGAGGCGGGACAGAATGCCCCGCAGATCGCCGATTCCGTCCCCGTCGCTGTCGCAGAAGCTGCGCGGATAGATCTGATAAAATACCGCCTCTTTCCACCACGCGTGTGTCACCGGGCCGTCCGCGGAGGGTTCCGGTTCGTTGTGCATGTTCAGAAGATCGATAAAGGACTGGAAAAACGACGTGTCCATCTTCTTCTGCGCGATCGCCGCAAGTCCGGACAGCCGCAGGCTTCCGACGACCGGGTTCTTCAGGACCGCGCGGGGCACGCCGGCGGCGTACAGAATCCGGTCGAGCATGTCGTGGCCGAGGGGATGGGCATAGATGTCGCGAATGCGGCTTTGCATCGTAAACATGGCATTTCCTTTCATTCTTGCATCGCACTGTGGATTTCTTCCGCCAGCGCCCGCATCCGTTCGGGATCGGCTTTGCAGAAGCTCCGGTCATAGGTGTACAGTCCGTTGATTTCGTCTTCCACGTCGGACAGCTGGGTGTAGATGCAGCCGCACAGGCCGTTCACAATCGACGGCAGCACCATTTCGCGGATCAGGAGGGCGAATTTGTCGGTCAGCTCCGCCGGGCTGTGCATCATATCCCCGTATCCGTAGCTGCCCTTGGGATTCCACAGGTGCCCTTCCACAGGATACCCGTATCCGCCGCATTCCGAGAGGAACACCGGCCGGTCCGCCCGGGGAAGAACCTCGTTGCGGAAATAGATGTGCTCGCTTACCACGTCGGATTCGTGCTGGGCGAACCATCCGGACGTGCTGTCGTAGATCCGCGTCGGATCGAGTGCCCTGCATTCCGTGTAGAGCCGGTCGCTTTCGAACTGCCCCCAGCCTTCGTTGAAGATCGTGTACAGGATCACGCAGGGATGGGAATACAGCAGGCGGATCGTTTCCTTTGCCTGCGTCTCAAATACGGCGCGGCGGCGCTTTTCAAACGGCGTCAGCGCGGGAAGCGTGTCGCGCTTTTTCTTCCAGCCGACGGTCGGCAGCACCGTCTCGCGGATGTAGTGATAGCCGCCGTTGTTGACCATATCCTGCGCCACGAGCATGCCCAGACGGTCGCAGTCGTAATAAAAGCGCTCCGGCTCGACTTTGATGTGCTTGCGCAGACAATTGAAGCCCAGGTCCTTCATCCGCAGGATATCCTTTTCGTAGGCGTCCGGGTCCCGCGGCGTATAGATCCCTTCCGGGAAATAGCCCTGATCGAGGACTCCGTGCAGGAAAAGGGGCGTCCCGTTCAGGCACAGGCGCCGCACGCCTTCCGCATCCGGCCGGATCTCCACGGTGCGCAGCGCGAAATAGGAGTCGACGGCATCGGAAGCGGTCCGGATGCGGATCCGGTAGAGGTACGGATCCGACGTTGTCCACAGGCGGCGCGTTTTCGGGGTCAGCAGTGCTTCCCCGTCCGTCAGGGCGAAGGACTCTTCCGTTTCACGGCCGTCTTCATCGAGCAGAACGACCGTTCCGCCGCAGCCTTTGTTCTGCCGCGTCGATACCGAAAGACGCGCGGATTCCGCCGACGGACAGATCCGGATTTCCTCGATGCCGTCTTCCGGCACCCCTTCGATCCAGACACTCTTCCAGATGCCGCTGACGGGTGTGTACCACATGCCGCCCCGCTTTTTGCGCTGTTTGCCGTAAGGATAAAGCCCGGAAAGGGTATCCTTTGCCTCCACGCGGATCCGGTTCTCTTCGTCCGGAACCAGCGCGTCGGTTACGTCCAGCGTAAACGGCAGATACCCGCCCTCGTGCGTGCCGGCCGGCCGGCCGTTGACAAAGACGGTGCAGGTCTCGTCTACGGCGCCGAAATGCAGCAGCCACCGCCGTTTTTCCGGCGCATCTTCCGGCAGGCCGTCCGGCGCGTCCCAGGCGGACTGCCGCGTTTCCGAAAGGGTAAACGTCCGCTCGTAGACCAGCGTTTCCCCGACGGCGCCCAAAAAACCGGAGGCTTCAGACTGGGGCGGAAACGGTACGCAGACCGGCTGTCCGTTCAGCGTCCACGCTCCGTCCAGCAAATAAAACACAGGCCGCACCATCTGCGGCCTGGGGTAGTTTTTATGCAGTATTCTCATTATCCGATGTCCTGAATATAAGGATCCGTGCTCCGGTACGGCCGCCATGCGTCCGCCGCCTGCGGATCCGTACTGCCCGGCGCGCCGTTCGGGTCCCCGTACTTCATGAAGTTCGTCCAGGCGTTCAGCATCCAGTTGGAGATCTCAAAATCCCAGTCCTCGGCAGGCCGCCAGCAGCGCGCGAGGGTGCCGAACACGTACCAGAGTTCCGCGGAATGAAACGCGCCGGCTTTATCTCCGGGCATCCGCCGCCGGAAATAGTACAGATAGCAGGGCTTGTCCGAACGCGCTTCCCGCAGGGCCGCCCAGTCGATGCAGCCGCGGTAAAGCCTTCCGCCGTCCCGGCCCGTGGTGCCTTTTTTCACGCCGATATCCTCGCTGTTGGATCCGAGCAGATAGGGCACGTCGGCAATCCGCCCGCGCCGGAGGCTCTCATCCGTCGATTCGGTCAGAACCCACCCGTCGATCACCGGCGCGAAGGGCAGGCCCTTTGCCTGCAGGACCAGCGGAAGCATGCGTTTCAGAAACGCGTTCGGATCTGCTCTGCGCAGGTCGTCCGCCGTTTTCGCACGCAGCAGCTTCATCATCAGCCGGCCGCGCGCACAGGCTGCGTCCAGGGACAGTGCGGTTCCGAGACCGTTGTTGTATCCGCCGCCGCTCTGAAGGATGGCGCGGGCAAACATGCCCTTTGCCAGCGGCGAGTTTACGATGGTCTGCACGCTCATGGCCCCGGCGCTCTGTCCGAAGATCGTGATGTTGTCCGGATTGCCGCCGAAGGACGCGATGTTGTCCCGGACCCAGGACAGCGCGGCGATCTGGTCTAAGATGCCGTAGTTGCCGGTGCTTTGGTGCGGATCCTCCTGTGCCAGCTCCGGAACCGCCAGAAAGCCCAGGGGACCCAGACGGTAGTTGACGGTGACGAGGATCACGCCCCGGCGGACGAATTCCGCTCCGTCAAATTCCAGCTCGCTGCCGAATCCGCCCATAAAACCGCCGCCGTGAATCCAGAATGCCACCGGATATCCGGCCTCGTCCGCACTCTTTTTCAGCGGCGTCCAGATGTTCAGATACAGACTGTCTTCACTGACCGCGGGCAGAAAGTCCGGATTGGAATAGAATTCCTTTTGATAGAATCCGACGGATTTCGGGTTCTGAAAGCTGCGGGCGGAAAACACCTTCGCCGGCCGGACGCCTTTCCACGGCTCGACGGGCTGCGGCGCGCGGAAACGAAGATCGCCGACCGGCGGCTTCGCGTAGGGAATCCCGCGGAAAACGGCATACGAAAGCGTTTCCTCCCCTTCAATCTGCCCCAGCAGCGTTGCAACAATACGTCCCGTCATCACGGTTCTCCTGTTCTGTAACAGAAAACTATTTCAGGTGACAGGCATCCACAAATGCCGTAATCAGTTTCGCGGTTGCTTCTATTCCGAAGATACTGGCGTTTACGGACAGATCGTAATCTTCCGCCATTCCCCAGATCCGGCCGGTGTGATGCCGGTAGAACTCAGCTCGGCGCTCTTCGATTTTTTTGACCTTTTCACGCGCGAGTTTTTCTGTCAGCTCTTCTTTGCGCATGATGGAATTGACCCGGTCCAGATGCCGGGCATGAATGAAAACGGATACGCTGTCCGGCTCTTTTTCAAACAGATAGTTCCCGCAGCGTCCGACCATGACGAAGGACTGCCCGCGCAGGAGCGCGCGCATCTGCTCGGCCGCTTCGCGCTGGTTTTTCGGAAACCCGCCGTGAATCGCGACGGAATACAGCAGACTGTCGACGGGGCGCTCCTCAAAAAAGCTGGCGACGCTGTCAAAAACCCCCGCTTCCTCCGCCTTGCTTCGAAGTTCTTTTTCCCGCACCAGCGGAATGCCGTAATAATCCGCTACGCGCTGTGCCATTTCCGTGCCGTGGCACCCGGCCTGCCGATCAATGGTGATAATCATACTGTTTACGATTCCTTCCCGCTGCCAAACCCCAGATGCTGGTGTAAGTATACCACAAAACAGCGAGGTCAGCGAACAGAATGTTCTCTGAAAAACCGAAAGGGACCGCGGCCGCACTGCGGCTGCAGTCCCTCTGTCATCAGATTCAGACGTCTTTGCATTCGACGGCGGCCGGACGGGCCGGAAGATCGGCGCTGTTGTACAGGTTCACCAGATACCAGCCGGTCTTTGCCACGGCCGCTTTCGTCGGCACGCCGCCGCGGATGGCGCTGCCGGTCAGCGTCACCGTATTGCCCTGTGCCGATGCGGTAAGATCCGCCGCCGGAAGTTCTTCGCCGTTCTGAAATACCTGAAGACCGCAAAAACGGTCCGCCGGCACGTGATCGCCCATCGGCAGATCCGACTTGAAGCACAGGCCGTCACCGGCATTGTCGAAGGTCAGCGTCAGTTTTCCGTCTTCCACCTCGGCTTTGACGAGGGTCGGCGCTTCGCACAGCACATCCTTGTGCCCGTATACCAGGTTCTCCGCCAGAAGAGCCAGCCGGTGCCCCGCCGGTCGCTTCACCTTCGGATGGATATCCAGCTCCATGCCGGCATCCGTGATGACGGCCATGCCCGTGTTCGCGACGGTCAGCGCGGTCTGCTGCTGGGCGTCGCGGGTGATGGGATACCAGGTTCCCTTCGCCGCCATCCAGGAGCCGAAGCCGGCCAGCTGGACAAACAGGAACGGCAGCTCGTCATCGTTCCACAGCTTTCTCCAGTGGGCGATCAGCGCCGGAAACAGCGTGTAATAGGCTTTTGCCTGCTCCTCCGTATCGGAGTCCGAGCACCCCTGGTACCAGAGAAATCCTTTGATCCCGTAGGGGACCACCGGAAGAAGCATGGATTCATAGAGGCCGTAAGGCCGCCACTCGTGCTTCGGGCCGAGCACCGGGCGCATCCCGGCGAAAGGATCCTCCCCGCTCTCGAGGATGGACGGATCCACACCCATTTCCGCAAGCATCTTCGCAAAGGCCGCCTGAAGCTCTTCCGGCGAGCAGCCGAACATGATCAGATCCGAGATGGGATCCGTGACGATCAGCTCTGTTCTGAAGTTGTTCGGCGCTTTCATAAAGGCTTCGTCATAGGCCGCAAGGTCTGTGGCCGCGAGCATCGCGTCATACTCATCCAGCCGGTACTGTCCGCCGTTTTCGGCGATCACGTCCCGGGGAATCCAGCACGATGCCGACGTACCGCCCCAGTTCACGGCGAGAATGCCGATGGGGATGTTTTCGGAAGCCTGAATGTCTTTGGCAAAGTAATAAGCCACCGCGCTGTACCGCGGAAGATTCTCCGCGTCACAGGGACGCCAGAAGCCGTAGTTTTTCCGGTAGTCCGCCGCGTCGAGCTGCCCGACATAGGACACCTCCGGGTAATCGAAGAAATGGATCGCCGGATTTTCGCAGACGGTTTTTTCAGCCTTCAGCCCGCGGTCATAATACATCGGATATTCCATATTGGACTGTCCGCCGGCCAGCCAGACATCGCCGACGAGGACATCCGTGAACGTCTTTTCATCCGTGACGGTGCCGTCCGATGCCGTTTCGGTCACGCAAAGCTCTTCGCCGAAGGATACGGAAAACGGTCCGCACTCCGCCCGCCATGCGCCGTCCGCATCGGCAGCCGCCTGTGCCGTCTGTCCCTGAAGTGACACGCAGACCGTGCAGTCCGGCGCGGCCGTTCCCCAGACCGCGATCCTTTTATCGCGCTGAAGCACCATGTGATCGCCAAAAACCATTGCCAGCTGAAGCATATTCTCCTCCGTTCTTAATGCAGTGTGTGAAGGCAATAAAACCTGCCGCGGTCCGTCCGGTCTGACCTTCGCAAAAACCCGGCAGGCCGTCTTTGTTCATCTCCCATCCAATATAACAAAAAAAACCGGAATCAAAAGTGATATGCTACCCCCAAGTAGGACACTGAAATATAAAACCTACTTGGGGGTATTTCTATGTCCAGAAAAAGCACGATTGACCCGGCAGAAAAAGTAAAGATAGTTGAACGGTTACTGGCAGATGAGATCAGTGTTTCGGA
>JAZQBE010000051.1:0-3225 GCA_045545575.1 Shuttleworthella sp. | reverse complement strand
AGCCGGAGGCGGAAATCGGTTCCGGATCAAAGCCCCGGATGATGGAATCCGCCAGCGCGGTGCCGATGCACAGAAGGCGCGGCGCGGCTGACGGACAGGAGTATTCAGAAAGAGCGTTCATGGGCGGTTTCCTTTTGCTGTGCGGTTCATCCGGTGATGCTGCGAGGGCTCCGAAAAGAGCCTCATTCTCGGAATCACCGGCAGATACAGAACGATTTTATCACATGATGCCCGCGGGCGGCGAGCCGATTTGCGGGAATCAGAGGATGAGCATATTATGGAAGTGATTGACGGCGTATTCTATATGAAGGGCTGCGGCGCGCGGGATCCGCGGCGGCTTCGGACGGCGGAGGATCTGCTTTCGCGGGTGCGCGAGGTGGGATTTCTGCCGCTGTTTTCGAATGCCGTCGAGGGCTTTTCCGTGGAAGAGCAGACGACGCCGGATGCCTGGTGGGAAGGCGATCCCGCCCGGGATCCCTGGGAGTGGCGTCAGGTGCTTGCGTCGAATCCGGACATCGCCTACGGGAAGTTTTTTGACCGGAAGGCCGGTTTTATCTCCAGGGAATGGTTTCCGGTCTTTGCGAACGAACGGCGGAACGGCTATGATTTCGACGCCCTGTACGAGGACGGCTTTGCGTCCTACCGGGCGAAAAAGGTGATGGACACCTTCGCCGTGGACGAGCAGATGCGCGGACGCGAGCTGATGGGATTTGAGATCCGCGCGGAGGCCGGCTTTGGCAAGGACGGAGAAAAGGGCTTCGAGGGCGTGATGACCCAGCTGCAGATGCAGACGTACCTTCTGATGGGCGATTTCCGTCAGAAGCGGAACAAAAAGGGCCAGGCCTACGGCTGGCACATCGCGGTCATGGAGACCCCGGAGACCAAGTGGGGATATGATTTCGTGACGTCCATGTACGCGGAGGATCCCGGGGAGTCGCGGAAGAGGATCCTGCAGCAGATGAAGGACGAATACCCGGCGGCATCGGACGCGGAGATCCGGAAGGTGCTTGGGATCAAACGGTGAGAATGCGGTTACCGAGAGGAAAGCAGGAAGGGAGAGAAAGACGTTGCTGGAAGTGTACGATCAGAAAGAAGTGAGAATCCGTACAGTGGACGGAGAGATCTTTGACGGGACAGCGGATTTCTGCCCGTCCGGGTATGGTCTGCATGAATTCGGCCGGCAGGAGGAGAGCGTCTGCATCGGGGATACGCAGCTGTTTTCCTCGGACATCCAAACCATCGAGCTGCGGGAACAGCCGGATGCGGCGCCTTCCGCGGAAGAGCTTGACGCGATGTGCGGGGAGCTGCTCGACGGTCCGTACCGGATCCTCGATCCGTTTCCGATGCAGGTGCCCGGCGATGGGGACGGGCAGTATTTTGCCGTGGAGCGGTATTTTATGCAGCCGGCGCAGCGCACGCCGCTGTATCGCCGTTTTGCGCAGATCCTGCTGCGCCTGAACTGCTACTACCGCATGTCTGTGACGTTTGACGGGTGCGAAACGTGGGAGACCAATCCCGATCCGGAAACCTTTGCCGCGCAGGTGGAGTCGCTTCCGCAGAATCAGTTCGTGCGCGCGATTTTTGCCGGGCCGCATGTGATGATCGACCTGGAAGGGGACGAAACGGGCATGACCGTTTACGATCCGGAAGGGAACATGACCGGTCTGCTGCAGTGCTTCGCGCTGGCAAACGGCCTGTTTCTCTGGCAGCCGCCGCAGGCGTAACGGGATGCCGGCAAATGGGAACAGGGTCGTAAAATCGCAATTCGGCTTTGCCGGACGTGCGCGTTTGTGCTACAATAACACGCGTTGTTTGAAGCCAGGTTCAGAGATTTTCACAAATCAACGGAGCATATGGAAGCATGACACGGACACGATGGGTTTTGTTACGGAATATACTTTTCCTTTTGGTTTTAGCCGCGTTTGCCGCAGTTTTTCCCCGGGCCGGTGCCCGGGTTTTTGCTGAAGATGCGGGGGCGGATCCGGTCCCGGTGTACCGGCTGTATTACCGGCCGACGCACGAGCATCTGTTTACGACAGATTCTTACGAGGCGGCCGTGCTGACCACCCAGGGAGCCTGGGTGAACGAGGGAACCGGCTGGACTGCGCCGGCGTCCGGCGATCCGGTCCGGCGCCTGTTTCATCCCGCCACCGGTGAGCACCTGTATACGGCAGACCAGAACGAATACGAAACACTGCCGACATACGGCTGGCGGCAGGAGGGCATCTGCTGGTATTCCGCGGAAGCGGATGCCATGCCGGTGTACCGGCTATTTTCGCCGCATCTGACGATCGGCGCGCATTTCTACACTCCGGATGCCGGCGAGCGCGCCGCACTGCTTCAAAGCGGTCTGTGGCAGGACGAAGGCATTGCCTGGACGGCCGCGGGCGGCGGCGCCCCGGGACCGGTACAGGAGCCGGCACAGCTGTTCATTGAAAACCTGGCCTACGAAACCGGAACCTTCGACATGGTTCTTCGCGGCGCGTCGGCGCCGGGCGGCGTGCAGAAGGTGGTCTTTCTGGCCTGGCACGACGGCGATATGGGAAGCATTTTCTGGTATGATGCCTTCCGGCAGGATGACGGCAGCTGGCGCGTGACGGCGAACTACGAGAATCACCGCGGCATCCGCGGGCTGTACCGCGTGCAGGCCTTCGTATTCGGCGGAGACGGCGTTGCGGACCTGGCCGGTGAAACGGAAGTGGACGATCCCTTCCGGGACGTTTTCTACGACCCGCTGGTCCAGCGTGCCCGGGCGGCGATGGCCTATTTCGTCCCCCAGGATCTGACGCGGGAACAGAAGCTGCGCGTCTGTTTTGACAGCTTCCGGGGAAAGCAGGAATACAATCCCTGGATCCCGCACTACCACGGAGAGGACTGGGTCAGCCGCTACGCGAATTACTATTTTGACACGCAGACCGGCAACTGCTACGCCTATGCGACGGCCTTCGGCTACATGGCCAAGGCCCTCGGATACGAAAACGTCTACGCCTGCAGCGGGTATTCCCACGGGTGGATCGAAATCGACGGGATGATCTTTGACCCGGAACTGGCCAAGCATTACAGCGACGTTTCCTATTACGGAATGCCCTACGGCGTCTACCGCCACATGGATTACTACAGACAGTTGGGCTCCGACATGCCATACAATCGGGTGAAACTGTGAAAAACCGGAACAGGGGTCCGGAACAGGGGTCAGGCACCCGTTCCACAAAAGTGGAACGGGTG
>JAZQBE010000050.1:0-9011 GCA_045545575.1 Shuttleworthella sp. | reverse complement strand
TCATGTGCGCCAGCGCCAGATTTAAAAACGCCTCGTCGACGACGAATCCGTCATACCCCATCTTTTTGCTGTAGGCCGCGGCCTGCTGCATGCGCTCCGCCGTCCAGTTCGAGCAGCCGTAATACCGGATCTTGCCCTCTTTGCGGAACTGCTCCATCGTCTCCACCAGATCCTCGACCGGCTGGGCGAGATCGTCCCGGTGATACAGATAGATGTCGATGGTTTCCGTGCGCAGCGCCCGAAGCGACAGCTCCAGGTCGCCGCGCATATCCGCCGCGGTCATCCGGGAGATGTGCAGGTCATCCCCCTCCTTGCGGTAGACCGGATGGCCGCCTTTGGTCATCAGAAGGAACGAATCCCTCTTGCCGGAACGGGCGATCCAGTCGCCCACCACGCGCTCGCTGCGCCCGGTCTCGCCGGGGATCCAGTCCTGGTACACACGGGCGGTGTCGATCAGATTGCCGCCCAGGTCCAGATAGGTGTCAAAAATGCGGTCGGCGTCGGCGCCGTCCCACTTCGGGCCGGCACCTAAGGTGCCCAGGCCGATGGGATGACAGGACAGGCCGGTATTGCCAATCGGAATCCGATTCATGTTCCCCTCCTTTATTTCTTTCTCAGCGGAAGCACCACCTCGCGGTACAGATCGCGATAGAACGGATCGCGCGCCGCGCAGCCGGTGATGGTGTGGCCGACGGTCATCAGATCGTAGCACATGTCGCAGGTCATGCAGACCTTGTTCCGGTCAAAGCAGCCCTTCGTCATCGCCTCCCGGGCAAACTCCGGATAGGCAAAGGCCTGGCGCCCGAAACCGGCGATGTCAAACCAGCCGTCCTTGATGCCGCCGGCGCCGACGTTCGCGCCGAACACGTCCAGCCAGGCCAGACCGGTGCACATGAACACCGCTTCCGGAACGGCCGCCTTCAGTTCCCGAGACGCCTGCAGCAGGTTGGACACCCCGGCGAACGGATGAATCTCGCCCTCGCCGTGTTCCGCGAGCATGCCCGGACCGTAGGGGCTGTAGCGCGGCATCATTGTGGACACGTTAAAGATCTGCACACCCTCGTCGTACAGCATCCGCACCAGCTGCTTCGGCTCGGTCAGATCGGGCGCCATCACGCCTTCTTCCTTGACCATGCCCCAGCCGTAGGGATAGGGGATGCAGTCATAGGCGTTCATGCGCACGCACAGGTCGATCTTGTCGCCTAAGCGCTCCTTGATGCCGTGGATGATCTCGAAGATCGCGCGGCTGCGGTTTTCAAAGCTTCCGCCGTATTTGCCCGGCCGGGTGTAGGCCGAAAGCAGCTCGCGCAGAATGTACTCGTGACAGATCTTGATGTCCACCGCGTCAAAGCCCGCGCGGTACGCCAGCTCGGCGCCGCGGATGAACCCTTCGACGATCTCGGCGATCTTCTCGTCCGTCGCGATGGTCAGTTCGCCCTTGCTGCCGTCCACGGAATTGTGCTCGTCCAGATAGGGGTTCGGCACAGCCGCCAGCGGGGTCGGCCGGTATTCGCTGTCGACGCTGCGGCGGCCGGAATGCGTCAGCTGCAGCACGTTGTAGGGCTTGCGGCCGTATTCTTCCACGGCAGCTGCGTTGGAATGGGCCACCAGTTCGCCAATCGCGTCCACGGTGTCCTCGTTGATCACCATCTGACGCGGATTGCAGCGCCCGTCGTCGGAGATGGCGATGGACTCGTACCAGATCAGCCCGGCGCCGCCGCGGGCGTAGCGCTCGTAACGGCGGAACACGGTTTCCGTCGGTGCGCCTTCCTTCGTGCCGTCAAAGCCTTCCAGGGGATGAATGCCCATGGCGTTAGAGAGCACCTTCCCGTTCGGCAGCGTCACGGTTCCGCTTAAAGGAGAAATATCCTCCGCGTACGGATAAACCAGTCCCTGGTCAGCGGCCGCCGCGAGGAACTCTTCCCCGTTTTTGTAGCTGCGGATCTTCAAATCGCGTTCAACATGTTTCATTGTCTGCTCCTTCCTGTGGTTTGTCTGTATCTGTTTTGTATGGATCGAATGCCGTATCGTCCGTTTATGATTCATCGGATGTCCGACAAGTTAAGGGAAGAAAAACACCGCTCCGTGCGGTGTCCGCAGAGATTACGAAGCGCTCTCTGCTTTTGATTCCTGAAGGTACTGCGAAAGGCGTGCCATGATGGTATCGTAATGCTCCACCATCACCCGGGCCGCACCCTTGCCGTCCCCGACGCGGACGCATTCGAGAATCTGCCGGTGCTCCCGGATGCTCGCCTCGCTGCCGTGGATCTCGACGATCGCGCGCAGGCAGACGTGCAGGGTGCCCGAGGCCATCTCCGCCGCGCGGATAAACAGCTCGTTGCCGGTGATCCGGCAGAGGATCGCGTGGAAACGGTTATCGTACCGGAAAAAACGCTCGGAGGAATGCTCCGTCGCCATCTTTTCAAGGCAGGCCTCCAGCTGCTGCAGGTCCTCCTCCGTCCGAAGATCCGCCGCGATGCGGGCGCTCTCGACCTGGATCGCTTTCATGAACTGCAGAATGCCGATGCCGTCGTCCTCGCTTAAAAAAGCGGCCGGCGCAAGCATGTTCAGGTAAAAACCGGTGTCAATCTTCTGTACGAAGGTCCCCTTGCCCTGCTCTGAACGAAGCAGGCCCATGGCGGCCAGGCGCTTGATCGCCTCGCGCACGGAGTCGCGGCTGACCGAAAGACTTTCGCGCAGCTCGTTCTCAGAAGGGATCCGGTCGCCCTCGACCCACTCGCCGGACGAAATGCGCTCCAGCAGCTGATCGTAGACCAGATCGGCGGTATTCTGTTTTCCGACGGGGCGAAAGGTGCTCATCCGGTTCTCCTCTTGTTGGTTGTCCGACAAGTTGAATCTTACACCCGCCGCCGGCATTTGTCAACCGCTTTTCCGGTTTTTTTCAAAAAAAGGAGGGGCAGCCGAAGCTGCCCCCGGAAAGCATCGTTACATCTTATGCGTCAGAACCCGAGCACCGCGTTGATCGCATCGCGGTAGGTTTCCGGATGGAATTCCTCCAGACCCTTGCAGAAGTCCTGCCAGGCCGCGTCGTCCTTGATATCCGCGCGGCCGGTGATGAAGTCCGGCACCTTCATCGCGATGTAGGTGCGGATGTTGGACGTATTGATCGAGGTCTCCGCTGAAACGTCTGCCGACAGCTGCCCGGTGATTTCCGACGTGATGTATCCGCTGTTTTCGTAGCGGATCCACTGCTCGTGGGCCTTGCGTCCCACCGGATTGTAGCCGAGGTCGACGTGATCGTTGACGATCAGACCGCAGACACGGACAATGGCGGCCGCGCCCTTGACGCCTTCCACGTTCATGGACGGGTTGATGATCAGCCACTCCTCGCCGTCGATGGTGTCAAAGGAGTAGGCGCCGTCCATCAGATCCCATTCCTGATAGAATTTCGACTGCGTCTCTTCGGCCTGTTCCTTCGAGAAGCCGCGGCTGTGCAGCAGTCCGCCTTCGCGGGTGTACAGATAGTCCAGCGCGGTTAAGAGCGCGGGCAGGTTCTTGTCCGCGGCCTTGTCCGTGACGCAGAAGGCTTCCGTCAGCGTATTGCCGCCCAGGAAGCAGCAGGGATTGTGCCCCTGGCAGGACGCGTCGCCGTAGACGTCGTTAATCGGATAAGGCGCACCGTAGGCGCACATGTCGCGGGCCACGTCGGTGTCCACCGCCAGTGTGTTGCCGTAGCAGCCGGAGGTACCGTACCACAGACCGACCTTGCCGGAGAAGGTGGCGGTGTCGTCAACCTTCCAGAACAGGGCGGAGTCGGTGTTTTCTTCGAAGTTCTGATTCGTATAGCCCCGGCTGTACCACTCGCGCATGCATTCGATGTAGGCGCGGTAGCCGTCGCCGGTAAAACCATACTGACATTTGCCGTCCGCGTCCAGATAATAGTAGGAATTGCCGCCGGTAAAGCTGGAGGTCAGGCCGCCTACGGTGTTGTCGCCCGCATAGTACAGTTGGAACGCGTAGCCGTCCTCCGTGATGCCTTCGCCTTTGATGGCCTCCTGGAAGATGTCAAACATCCACTCCCAGTCGGAGATGTAGACGGGATCGGTGTTGCCGGACGGGAACACCACGTCGTCTTCCCACTCCAGGCGCTCGTCGTCTTGCCAGCCGCCCGTAAAGGCTTTGCCGGTCTCCGGATTTTTGCCGTATTTCACCAGCCAGTCGCGGCGGTACAGATAGCCGCTGAAGGGCGCTTCCGGCGCATCGCCCACCGAAAACAGCTGGATGATCCGGTCCGCGCCGTCCACGTTGTTGCGCATGCGGGCCGCGTATTCCGGGTGCTCCTCCATCCATTTGCTGTAATTGGGCATATATTGGGCCACCAGATCGGTCAGATCGAGGACCACGCCCTCTTCATACAGCGCCGTGGCCGTATCCGAGCTGTAGGTCATGGAGATGACGTCCTGGTACTCGCCGGTGGCGATGAGCGTGCTCATGACGTCCTTTTCCGAACCGGCCGGCAGCGCCGAAAAATCGATGCTGACGCGGTACGGATTGCCGTCCACCTCCCAGTCGCGGTTCAGCCAGTACTGAACCACCTCGTTGTCCTCGTATTCTTCATAGAAATAGCTGTTTTCCGCAACCGACGTCAGGAAGGTGAAATCGGTGGAGCGCGGATCGACCTCCGCTTTTGCGACGGTCTCTTCCCCGCCGTCTTCTTCGTCTTCGGCTTCCGCCGCGTCAGCGCCGTCCGCCGGTTCCGCTTCCCCGCTGCCGGACGGTGCGGCTGTCTCCTCTTTGACCGGTTCCTGCGCCGCGGGCTCATTCGCCGCCGGCTCCGTCCCTCCGCCGCCGCAGCCGGCCAGGGCCGCCGCAGCCAGAAGCACCGCCATCACAAGTGCCGGCATCCGTCTGTTCCAAAATATTCCTTTCATGGGATCCCCTTTCCGTGCAATCGCACTCTCCTGTTCCTATTCGGCATCCGATGCGTTCAGATCATCCAGCATCGCAGCCAGCCGTTCCTCCGACATATCATAGGGCGCCCGCCCGGCCATCAGCCGCCAGGAAATACCCAGCGGCAACCGTGCGCCGGTGGAAATCTGCGGATTATCATAGAATCCGGGCAGATAGCGGTGCACGATTTTGCGCGCCCGCGGATCCTCGCCGATATCGCCGATGCGCGACGCTTCGTTGTATTTCTTCGACAGATCCACCGGCCGCGGCGATTCGCGCTTTACGCGCTCCAGATGCGCGCGGATCCGGTCGGACGAACGGATTTCGATCAGCGCGTCCAGCTGCTCGGTCAGGTCGTAGATCCGGCCTTCCGTCAGCCCGTCCTCCAGCGTGTAGGTCTGAAGCAGCGTACCGCCGAAGGCCTCGATGCGCGCCCCGGTCACGTCCGGATCCGCCGCCTCGAAACAGACGGAAATCAGGCCGTCGCCCAGGCGGCCGGCATATTCGCTCCAGACGGTCGCACCGGTCCGCGGACGGATCATCTCGAGGCTGACCGTCTGCAGATCCCAGGAGGTCTTGTCCCAGGACGCGCCGGCCGATGCCTGTCCGCGGAAAACCGCGGAGCCGTTTTCGACATGGGAAACCGCCGGCGGAAGCATGCCGACCAGCTTTCCGAAGGCCTTGCGGCTCTGTTCCATATCCTTGACGACGAGCGTCACCGCGCAGGGCATGGGCGTATCCGGCACCGGCTGTTCGGTCGCCATCGTCGACGCGAACAGGGCGTTAATCCGCCGGTAGTTGGCCTGATCCGCCGCGTGCGCGCCGAAATCGAGCACCTCGATCGTCGTGCCGATATTCTCTTTGGTATCAAAATAGGCGTATTTCGCCTCCGGCGTGGGATAGGGATGTCCTTCGTGGACGTAGATATTACCGGTCAGCGCCGCCGCGCGTTCTGCGCAGGCCTCCCGGTCTTCGACGCGAAATGCGATATGATGGATGCCGCCGCCGCTTTCCTTCAGATAGCGAAGCCACTCGCTCGGTCCGCCCTGCGGCTTAAGCACCTCAAACTGGATGCTGGTGCCCTCCTGGGCCAGGTCAAACGTGTTGGTCTCGTAACCGACGTCAAAAATCTGCTCCCCCTTGTAAAGGATGCCGGGGTTGTTCGTCGGCACCTGTGCATCGTAATACATGTTCGGCGCAACGAACTTCTGCCCCAGAAACGCCGCCCAGTTCCGGTTGGAACGGACCGCATCCGGCGTGACGATGCAGATCTGAACCAACTCGCGATTGCCAATGACAGATTCCATACTGCTCCTCCTGTCGCTGTTGAAAGCAGGCACCGCATGTGCCTGCAACCTCAGTTTCATCATAGAGGAGAAAAGAACAGGGCTGTTGTATGAAATTTTCCATCAGGAGCACGATATTGTCCAGTCAGGAGCGCATCATGGCCACGTATTCAGAGGGAGACATGTTCTGGTAACGCCGGAACATCCGCGAAAAGTAATTGAGACTGCCAAATCCGCAGGAAAGCGCGACGTCGCCTAACGGGATGTTCTGCGTGCGGATCAGGTAGCAGGCATACTCCACCCGCTTGCGGTTGATGTAGTCCACCACCGTCGTCTGCGTTTCCTTTTTAAAGGTTTTGGCCAGATAGGATTTGTTCACCTGGAATTCTTCGGCAATCTGCTCGAGGGAAATGTTCTCGGTATAATTCGCCAGAATAAAGTTGATGACGTCCTGAATCAGGGGCCGCACGTTTTCCGTGGAAAACTGCCGCACCAGAAGACAGTACTGCTGCAGCATGTCGCTGCGGATCTTGCGCATCTCGTCGATGCTGTCCGCATGCACGATCAGCTGATAGAACTGCTCGGACATCTCATGGATATAGAACGGATGCACCTGCCCCCGGTAGGCGCTCCGGCGGCAAAGCGTGTGAAAAATATGCAGGAAGTTGCGCGCGTCGCGAAGCGGGTTTTCCGACCGGGACGGAATTCCCGCCCGTTCGAGCTGCACCAGTTCCTTCTGCGCGCGCAGCGCGTCTCCGCGCTCGATATAGCCGCACATCGCGTCTTCCGTGCGGTAGCGCAGCTCCATCTCCATAAAGTTTTCTTTGTAATCTTCCCCGACGGCCGTCGGCATGTCCAGCAGCGGCATGGCCGTCTGTTCCTGAAGATAGTCCATGCGGACCGCATCCGCCTGCCCGCCGTAAATCTGCGGCAGCGACGCCCGGATGTAATTCTCCGCGACAGCCCGGTTGTAGACGATGGTCAGCGTCCCCATATATTGAAAAAACCAGGTCTGCATGCGCGGCTGGATCTGAAGCTTCCGCGCCAGTTCGCGCATGCGCGGGCGCACCGGCGCATCGTACAGAAACGGCCCGACCACGATCACGTCGCTGCCGTCCGGATCCGGCAGGATCACGTAATTGCAAAGATAGCGGTCCAGAAGAAAATAGATGCAAAGGTCCGGCGCAAAAGGATTCGGCAGCGCCGGCACGCCGGCCGCCCAGGTCAGGCGGTCCCCCAGAAGGGTCCTGCGCAGGTCGCGGTCCGGGAACGTTCCGGGCGCGATCGGCCACGCGACCCGAGAAACCGGGATCGATAGCCCCTGAAAAAACTGAAAAAAAGCATCCCAGCGGGACGTGTCCTTCTGTTCCTGCATGATTTCCCTCCTGTCGCCGCGGCAGACGCTTCCGCCCCGGCCGGCTGTCCCGGCGGCTTTCCCGATGCGCCGGCTGCTTTTTTCAGTGTAGCACAGTCTGTTCATTTTTCAAGAAAGAGAAAATATCGTGCTTCTTTGGGAACATTTCATACACTCTCCTTGGATGTATCCGTATTACGATAACGGCGACAGCAATCATCCGGGCATTTCGCCTGACACCAAACGTATGGAGGACAAAATGAGCGAAAAAATCATCATGTTTGAAGAACTGCTGGGACCAGACTTTCCCAAGGATACCATTCAGAAGCTTGCGGATATGGTACCGGACAACATCCCGCCGGCCGGCGTCGTACCGATGATCGCCGGCGCGGTCAAACGCCTTCCGGCCGGTCTGTCGGGCGATGAGATCGTAAAAATGGTCAGCGAGCAGATGAGCTCCAAGGCCAAAGAGAGCAAAAAACAGGCCGCGTCCCAGCCGGGCAGCACCCGCACCATCACCCGCAATTACTACGACAGCCTGTTGATCGAGATGCGCCTGATGGGCGCCGTCGAGCCGTCCACGGAAATCACCCTGTTCGGCGAGCGCTTCGCGTCTCCCGTCATGACAGGCGCCATGTCCCATATGTCCCGCTACGTCAAAGGCGAAGACGGCCCCATGGAACACCTCGCCCGCGGCGCGAAGGAAGCCGGCTGCCTGCACTGGGTCGGCATGGTTGAAAACGAACCCTTCGAGCAGATCATGGCCACCGGCGCAAAAGTCGTGCGCGTCGTGAAGCCCTACGCCGACGAAGCGAAGATCTTCGACCACATCAAAAAGGCCGAAGAGCTCGGCTGTGTCGCCATTGCCATGGACATCGACCACGCGATCACGGCCACCGGTGAAAACGACATCGCCATGGGCACCGACATCTCCCAGAAAACCCTCGCCCAGATGCGCTCTTACGTGGAAGCCACGCACCTGCCCTTCATCATCAAAGGCGTCTTAAGCGTCCACGACGCCCTTGCCGCCAAAGAGATCGGCGCCGCCGGCGTCCTCGTATCCCATCACGGCGGCCGCCTGACCTACTTAGTCCCGCCGGCAAAGGTCCTGCCCGATATCCGCAAAGCCGTCGGCCCGGACATGCTCGTCTTCGCCGACTGCAGCGTCCAGTCCGGCATGGACGTCTATAA
Source organism: Shuttleworthella sp. (assembly GCA_045545575.1). Taxonomy (GTDB): domain Bacteria; phylum Bacillota; class Clostridia; order Lachnospirales; family Lachnospiraceae; genus Shuttleworthia. The sequence continues at coordinate 269 of JAZQBE010000050.1, read as the reverse complement.
GGCCATGGCCTTGGGCGCCAACGCCGTCGGTGTCGGCTCACACCTGGCCGGCATCGCCCGCAGCCAGGGCGCCGAAGGCGTCGCGGAACGCATGAAGGAAATGACCGCCGAACTGAAAGGCGCCATGTACTTCACCGGCGTCGCCGACTGCCAGAGCTTCGATCCCACGGTGATCCATCACAAAGATTTCTGACGCAAAAGCGGAACGGGGGTCAGGCACCCGTTCCACTTTTTCGAAGAAAAACGGAACGGGTGCCTGACCCCCGTTC
>JAZQBE010000049.1:0-21723 GCA_045545575.1 Shuttleworthella sp. | reverse complement strand
TTCCGGAAGTACGTTCAACCGGCTAAAAGATGATATCTTTCCAAAGTTGAAGGAAATCGCATCCATCCAACAGGCACTGCTTGATGCAGCTTAATGATTATGCAGGATGAGCAATTTACACCAATAATAGGACTTGACCGTGTATAAATTTTACACTTATCCACAGAGTTGTCCACAGAAGGAAAAGACCCCGGAATACGAAAAAAACCTTGACTTTTACGGATCTTTTCTCTATAGTTGTTTTGTTCTGTCGGATTTTATAACCATTCATGCCCGTATCATAAACGATGAAGCAGATCAGAAGCCTTATCGGATTCCGGGTTGAAACGCCTTTCGCGGATCATCCGCGAAACCAACGATATAAGGAGGTGTATTGCGATGAAAATGACATTTCAGCCGAAAAACAAACAGCGCGCCCGTGTTCACGGTTTTCGTGCCCGCATGAGCAGCGCCGGCGGCCGTAAGGTTCTTGCCGCTCGCCGCGCGAAGGGCCGCAAGCAGCTTTCTGCGTAATGGATTGTAAAGGAGGCCACGATTCGTCGTGGCCTTCGTGCACAAATGAAGTAATTGATGAAGAATCCGGATTCCATTCCTAAAAACGAGGATTTCCGCCGCGTATACCGCGGCCGGCGCTCCCATGCTTCTGCCCACCTGGTGCTCTACGCCCTGGCCAACGGCACGGACAAGGTGCGCGTCGGTGTCTCCGTCAGCAAAAAAGTCGGCAACAGCGTCATCCGTCACCGGATCAAACGCCGGCTGCGCGAAATCTTCCGCCTGGCTCTGCCGACGATCCGCCCCGGTTACGACCTGGTCGTCGTGGTGCGGGAAGGAAGCGCCGATGCTGCTTCCGACGAATTGCGGGAAGAAGTGACGCGGCTGCTGTTCCGGCATCATCTTCTCAAAAACGAGGAGCAGGGATGATCAAGCAATTTCTGTTATTCCTGATTCGTCTGTACCGCCGGTACCTTTCGCCGCTAAAACAGTTTCACTGCCCGTACTGCCCCACCTGTTCGGCCTACGGCATGGAAGCCATCGAAAAACACGGCGCCCTGAAAGGAAGCCTGCTGGCAGCCTGGCGCATTCTGCGCTGCAATCCCTTCTCTCATGGAGGGTACGATCCGGTGCCGGAAGAATTTCCGAAAATCCGGTTTTCAAACAGCCATTGACTGTACATTCAATACTTGCACGTATTCTTATCGGATGAATATCCGTCTCCTCTCTGCCGGCTCTGCCCGGCGGCGCCTGAAGCCGCGTCACGCTTCTTCGTGAAGATTCCGATCCCGACAGATCATACTTTTCATTGAATAAAAAGGAGAAACTATGCTTGTCGTTATGACGCAGTACCAGGGACAGATCCTTGGACCGATCGCCAAAGTGCTCGGCTGGGTGATGAACCTGGTGTATAACCTGATGCACACCCTGTTCGGCACACAGAACGTGGCATTATCCATCATCGTTTTCACGGTTATCTTTTACATGCTGATGATGCCGCTGACCTACATGCAGCAGAAAACCTCTGCTCTGCAGCGCCGCATCAAGCCGGAACTCGATGAAATCACGAAGAAATACAAAGGCCGCCGCGACCAGGACTCCATGATGGCGCAGCAGGAAGAACAGCAGCAGCTGTACGATAAATACGGCATCTCCATGACCGGTACCTGCCTGCAGTCGCTGATCCAGATTGTTCCGCTGTTCGCCCTTTACCGCGTGTTCTTAAACGTGCCCGCGTACCTGACGAACCTGAAGGGCATCTTTACGGACCTTGTCTCCGGCATTATGGGTACCGAAGGCTACGCCGGCATCATGGAAAACCTGGTGACCACCGCGAACCTGCGCGGTCAGACCGTGGATTTTTCCTCGACCGACACCACAGCCGTCGGCAACTACATCATCGACGTGCTCTACAAGATGACCGAAAGCGGCTGGGACAGCACCCGCGAAGCCTTCCCGGCGCTGACGGATCTGGTCACCTCCACCCAGAACGCTCTGGCAAAGGTGAACTACTTCTTCGGACTGAACATTTCCGATACGCCCTTTAACCAGATCAAGGACGCCTGGGCCTCCAAGAGCTATCTCGTGCTCATTGCCGCCCTCGCGATCCCGCTGCTCAACTACCTGTTCCAGCTGATCACGATCAAGACCATGCCCACATCCGGCGGTGAAGGCCAGATGGAACAGCAGATGAAGACCATGAATACGATGATGCCCCTGATGTCCTTAGTCATCGGCTTCTCCGTTCCCGTCGGTCTGGGTCTGTACTGGGCCATCGGCGGTCTTGTCCGCGGCGTGCAGAACTACTTCCTGAACCGCCACTTCGACAGGATCGACCTGGATGCCCTGATCGAAAAGAACAAAGAAAAAGCCGCCAAAAAGGCAGCCAAGCGCGGAGAGCGCCGCAACTTCTATGCCGCCGCGACCGCCAATGCCAAAAACGGATCGCTGTCGTCCCGTGCCGGCATCAGCCAGGAGCAGGCCGACGCGTTAGACCGCGCCCGGGAAGCCCGTGAGCGCGCCGCCAAGGGAAGTCTCGCCTCCAAAGCCAACCTGGTGCGCGACTACAACGAAGGCCGCCGCAGCGTTTCGGACAAGGACGAGTAAGAAGGGAGAAGAATCATGCAGTATACGAATTTTTCCGGAAAAACGGTGGAAGATGCCATCACCAACGCGTCCATCGCGTTAGGCATCACCAGCGACCAGATTACCTATGAAGTCGTTGAAAAAGGCAGCGCCGGATTCTTAGGTCTCGGCAGCAAGGACGCCGTCATCCGCGTCGCCCTCGGCGAGCCGGCTGCCGCTCCCGCAAAGGAAGAAGCGCCGAAGGCGGAAGAACCCGCCGTCGAAACAGCCGCCGCGCCCGCCGCGGAAGCCGCTGCGCCCCGGGAAGAAATCACCGCCCCGACGGAAGCGCCGGCCGAAAAGATCAAAAAAGGCGACAAGACCAACACGCCCGAGCAGCTCGACGCTGCCGCGGAAGCCGCCGGCGAATTTCTTGCCGACATGTTTGCCGCGATGAACATGGACGTGACCATCGAATGCGAATATGACGAAGAAGAGCAGTCGATGAACATCGACCTCTCCGGTCCCCAGATGGGCGTGATCATCGGCAAGCGCGGACAGACCCTCGATGCTGTCCAGTATCTGACCAGCCTTGTGACCAACCGTCACTTAGACGGCTACGTCCGCGTCAAAGTGGACACCGAGGACTATCGCCGCCGCCGTCAGGAAACCCTTGAGAACCTCGCCCGCAACATGGCGGCGAAGGCTAAGCGCACCGGCCGTTCCGTGGACCTTGAGCCCATGAATCCCTTCGAGCGCCGCATCATCCACACCGCGCTCCAGGCGGACGACGCTGTCGACACCCACAGCGAAGGCGAAGAGCCCTACCGCTACGTGGTCATCACCTTAAAATAAAACGGAACGAACGGCTGTTGCGCTTTCCTGCGCGCGGGCCGCGCCGCTTTGAACCATGACCGGCCCGGGAACGAACCAGAAAGGGATGTTCCCGGGCCGATCCTGTACAGGAAAGGAAACCTCTGGACATGCCGGATACCATTGCCGCCATCTCGACCGCCGCCGCCAGCGCCGGCATCGGCATCATCCGCGTCAGCGGACCGGACGCCGTTGCCGTCTGCGACGGACTCTTCTTCGGCTCGGCCGCGCTGCGCGATCTGCCCGCCAACAGCTTCCGTTACGGGATCATCCGCGAAGCCGGCCAGCGGATCGACGAAGCCATCGTCTTAGTCTTTCGCGCACCCCATTCCTATACCGGCGAGGACGTCGTCGAAATCCAGTGCCACGGCGGCATGCTGGTGCTGCAGCGCATCCTCGAAGCCCTGTTCCGCTGCGGAATCCGCCCTGCCGACCCCGGCGAGTTTTCCAAACGTGCCTTCTTAAACGGCCGCATGGATCTCTCCCAGGCCGAAGCCGTCATGGACGTCATCCGTTCCCAGAACGACCGGATGCTCTCCAACGCACAGCAGCAGCTGTCCGGTCTCTGGGGAGACGAACTGCGCCGGATCCGGGAAGAGATGCTTTTGGACCGCGCCTTCGTCGAAGCCTCCTTAGACGATCCGGAACACTTCGATCTGGACGAATTTCTTCCCGCCTTCCGGACGCGCTGTGAGGGATGGATGGCGTGGCTTGACCGAAAGATCGAAAGCGCCGACGACGGACAGCGGATCCGCGAAGGCATCTACACCGCCATCATCGGCCGTCCGAACGTCGGGAAATCTTCCTTATTAAACGCTCTTGCCGGCCGGGAGCGGGCCATCGTCACCGACATCGCCGGAACCACCCGCGATCTCATCGAAGAGACCGTCAACGTCGGCGACGTCACGCTGCGCTTAGTCGACACCGCCGGCCTGCGCGAATCCATGGACGTCGTGGAAAAGATCGGCGTCGAGCGAAGCCGCCGCACCATGCAGGAAGCGTCGCTGCTGCTCTTTTTAGTCGACGCGTCTGAACCGCTGACCGAGGAAGAACGGCAGATGCTCGCCGAAGCCGATCCGAAGCGCACGCTCCTGGTGCGCAACAAACAGGACCTGGAGCCGGTCCTCTCGGAGGAGGAGCTCGCCGCCGGTTTTTACGGGGAGATCATTTCGATCTCGGCATCCACCGGTGAAGGCCTCGACCTTCTGCGCAGCGCCATCCGCAAAAAGGCCTATTCCTCTTCCGCCCTGTCGGAGGAGGATTACGTGGTCACCAACCCCCGGCATCTCGCCGCGCTGCTGGCCGCGAAAAACAGTCTGTCCATGGTCGTCGAAGGCATCGATGCCGGCATGCCCGAGGACGTGCTGATGATCGATCTGACCGACAGCTACACCGCCCTCGGGCGCATTTTAGGCGAGGCCGTCGAGGAAGAACTGGCGAACACGATCTTTGCAAATTTCTGTGTCGGAAAATAGAAATTAGAATCGCTTTATGAATATTGACAAGACCACATTTTCATACGACGTCGTGATCGTCGGCGCGGGACACGCCGGCTGCGAGGCCGCCCTTGCCGCCGCAAGGCTCGGGATGGAGACCATCCTCTTCACCCTGAGCATGGACAGCGTCGCCATGATGCCCTGCAATCCCAACATCGGCGGGACGTCGAAGGGCCACCTGGTCCGCGAGATCGACGCCCTCGGCGGACAGATGGGCATCAACATCGACAAGACCTTTCTGCAGTCCCGGATGCTGAACGCCTCCAAGGGACCGGCGGTCCACTCGCTGCGCGCCCAGGCCGACAAGGCGATGTACTCCCTCTCCATGCGCAGGACCCTGCAGGAGACGGATCACCTGACCCTGCGCCAGGCGGAAGTCACTGCCCTTCTGACAGAGCCGGACGATGCGGAAGACGAAACCCGCTCCGCCGGCAGCCAGCGCATCATCGGGGTGCAGACCATTTCCGGCGCGGTGTACCTTGCCCGGGCGGTCATTCTCTGCACCGGGACCTATCTGCGCGCCCGCTGTCTGTACGGCGACGTGATCGAATACACCGGCCCGAACGGACTGAAGGCTGCCAACAGCCTGACGGACTCCCTCGAGAAAACCGGCATCGCCACCGTCCGCTTCAAGACGGGGACGCCCGCCCGCATCGACCGCCGCAGCATCGACTTCTCGAAGATGACCGAGCAGAAGGGCGACGAGCGCATCGTCCCCTTCTCCTTCACGACGGATCCCGAAAGCATCCAGAAGGAACAGGTCTCCTGCTATCTCACCTATACCAACGAAGAGACCCACCGGATCCTCCGGGAGAACCTGCACCGCTCTCCCCTCTACGCCGGCGTGATCGAAGGGACCGGTCCCCGCTACTGCCCCTCCATTGAGGACAAGGTGGTGCGCTTCGCGGATAAGGACCGGCATCAGCTCTTCGTCGAGCCGGAGGGCGCCTACACGAATGAGATGTACATCTCCGGCGCCAGCAGTTCGATGCCGGAGGATGTACAGGAAGCCTTTTACCACACCATCCCCGGACTCGAGCACGCAAAGATCGTCCGCAACGCCTACGCCATCGAGTACGACTGCATCCCCGCGAACCAGCTGAAACCGTCCCTGGAATTCAAGCACATCCGCGGCCTTTTCGCCGCCGGCCAGTTCAACGGCAGCAGCGGCTACGAGGAAGCCGCCGCCCAGGGACTGATGGCCGGCATCAACGCCGCCCGGCTTCTGCAGAGCAAAGAGCCCGTGGTTCTGACCCGCTCCCAGGCCTACATCGGCGTACTCATTGACGACCTCGTGACAAAGGAAAGCCACGAGCCCTACCGGATGATGACGGCCCGCGCCGAGTACCGGCTGCTGCTCCGACAGGACAATGCCGATCTGCGCCTGACGCCCATCGGATTCGACATCGGTCTGATCAGCGAAGTGCGCTATCGCCGTGTCTGTGAAAAGCAGCGGCAGATCGAGGACGAGCTGGCCCGCCTGCGCACCGTCTTCGTCGGACCGAACCCGGAGGTACTCTCTTTGCTCGAAGAGCACGGCTCCACCCCCATCGGCGGAGGGACGTCCCTTGTCGAGCTGATCCGCCGCCCGGAACTGTCGTACGAGATGCTCGCGCCCGTCGATCCCGGCCGGCCGGCGGTCTCTGCGGACGCCGCCGAGCAGATCAATATCCAGATCAAGTATGAGGGATACATCCAGCGGCAGGAAAAACAGGTTGCGGAATTCCTGCGGATTGAACGCCGCCGGCTCGCGCCCGACATTCCCTACGGCGACATCGCCGGCCTGCGTCTGGAGGCCCGGCAGAAGCTGGCCGCCCTCGCGCCGGAAAACATCGGACAGGCCTCCCGCATCAGCGGCGTTTCGCCCGCGGATATTTCGGTGCTGCTGGTCTGGCTGGAAAGCCACCCGGAATGGGAAAGCCGCCCCGCCGAAGCATGACAGAGCAAAGGAACAAACCATGAGCAATGATCTCGCCCTTCAGCTGCACCAGCGGCTGGAAGCCTTTCAGCTGGAACCCCTTCAGGAAGCCCAGCTGCTCTCCTACTATGAACGGCTGGTGGAAGCCAACAAATACATGAATCTGACGGCCATCACCGATTTTTCGGAAGTGATCGACAAGCACTTCATCGACAGCTTCGAACTGTCCCGGGTGTTTGCGGATCTTACGGGTTTTTCTGCCGCAGAGGATGCGATCTCCGTGATCGACGTCGGAACCGGCGCCGGGATCCCCGGGATTCCGCTGAAGATCCGGTATCCGAAATGGAATGTGGTACTGGCGGACTCCCTCCAGAAACGGACAAACTTCCTGCAGGAAACAACCGATGCCATCGGTCTTTCCCGTGTGACAGCGGTTCACGGACGCGCCGAGGATCTTGGACGGAAGCCCGAATACCGCGACCGCATGGACCTGTGCCTGGCGCGGGCCGTCTCCCGGATGAGTGTCCTCGCAGAACTGTGCCTTCCCTTCGTAAGACCCGGCGGATATTTTGTTGCATACAAAGGAGCTGATGTACAGGGAGAACTCGAAGAAGCAAAAACCGCGATCTTCCTTCTGGGAGGAAAAATACGCAAAGTGGAGACGTATTCATGGACTGCACCAAATGGGGAGACCTTCGGACGGTCACTGATTGTGATTGAAAAGATGCAGCCGACGCCGAAGAAGTATCCGAGGAAGGCGGGGACTCCCGGAAAGGATCCGCTGCATGCGTAAGTGATTCGTAACGTTTTAAGCAGGCGCATTATCTGCTGTTGAATTGAATACTTGAAATGGAATGTTTCACGTGAAACATGGTCTTGCCGGATGTGGCGGATGTTTCACGTGAAACATTTTTTATATTTTGAAAGTGGAAGCGCCTGTTGTTCGCCAAGCGGAGGGCGCACGCTCACAGGCGTCGGCTTCGTCGGCGCTGCGCCGCCTATTGAAAGCTGCGTCCGCTGAACGCCTTCCGCACCCCTTTGGGTAGACGCTCCCGAGGCTTTCACTATGTTCGCGCCTTCCTCGCCTTTGGCCAATGGTTCGCTTTACGCCTGTCGCATGGATTTCACAGTCCGCCGCTGCAGCATGTTCAATACGAAAGGGACGCTAAGAAGACAGCGTGATCAGGCGATGCGAAGATGAATGATTGCTGACGATGGCCTGCTGCATTAGAATCCAAGTTCACTGCTGCGAGGGCCGGAGCGGGAGCGTTCCGGCAAAAAACACCTTCACCGGCAGCACCGCAAGCGAAGAGTTCGATAAAACAATTGCCTCTCAATGCGATTGCTTTCGTCGCCGCTACGCTATATAACGGCGTGGGAATTTCCTGCCGGATAGGGTATAATGGTTTCACGTGAAACATGGTCACATTCATGGAGGAAGTATATGGGTCAGATTATTGCGATCGCCAATCAGAAGGGCGGTGTTGGCAAAACCACAACTGCTATTAATCTTTCTGCCTGTCTTGCTGAGCTGGGGAAGGAAGTTCTTTTGATCGATCTGGATCCGCAGGGGAATTCAACCAGCGGTTTGGGTGTCGATAAGGATGAAGTGGAGAACACGGTCTATGAGCTGATGATCGGAGAGTGCGGGATTCAGGAGTGCCTGGTTCCGGTGGAGAAGGTGGAGCACCTGACGCTGATCCCTTCGAATGTCAATCTGGCCGGAGCGGAGATCGAACTGCTGGGCATCAGTGACAAGGAGTATATTCTTCGCAATGCCGTCGACTATGTGCGGGATGATTTTGATTTCATCATGATCGACTGCCCGCCGTCCTTGAACATGCTGACGGTCAACGCGATGACGACGGCCGACAGCATCCTGGTGCCGATTCAGTGTGAGTATTATGCGCTGGAGGGAATCAGCCAGCTGCTGCACACCGTCGAGCTGGTGCATGACCGGCTGAATGACAAGCTGGAAATCAACGGGGTCGTGTTTACGATGTATGACGCCCGGACGAACCTGGCGGCGGATGTCGTCGCGACAGTCCGCGAGAATCTGCAGGCGAAGATTTACAACACCGTGATTCCGAGGAACGTGCGTCTGGCAGAAGCACCGTCCCACGGACTGCCGATTCACCTGTACGACAGCCGGTCCACGGGAGCGGAGAGTTACCGGAACCTTGCAAAAGAGATCGCCGAGGCGTAAAACCACACAAAACCAACAGTAAACCAACTGGAAATCGTTAAAAGAAACATAAAACCACATAGATCGCCGTAAGAAACAACATAAACGGGCAATAATAACAGACAAAACGACATAAAACCACATATAACAGGCGAAAAAACAACATAATCCGTCAAATTAGTGCCTGATCGTTGTGGAACCAGAGAAAACCAACATAAAACCACGCAAAACAACACAAACAAACACACTTCAAGCGTGAAAACCACATAAACAAAAGTAAACACACAAAATACCACACAGCGGAACACAGAAACCAACAGAAACAACATAACAACAGCGCATAAACCATAGAAAACAACACATATAAAGCAAAAAACAACACAAACCAACAAGCGGCACATTAAAAGCCACAGAAAACAACACAAATCACACACAAACGAAAGAGAGCAGGTCATGGCAACGAGGAAACCGGCGCTGGGGAAGGGGCTGGAGTCGCTGATCCCCAATAAAGCAGCGGAGAAGGGCAGCGCGAAAGCGGAGAAGAAACCGGCGGCCGCAAAGAGCAAGCCGGCGGCGGCCAAAGCGGAAAACGCGGAAGCGGCCGGCAAGGAAAACATCCTGGAGATGGACATCTTAAAGGTCGAGCCCAACCGGGATCAGCCGCGCAAGCATTTTGACGAGGACGGTATCCTGGAGCTGGCGGATTCCATCAAGCGCTACGGTGTCCTGTCGCCCCTGCTGGTGCAGAAGAGAGACGGCTATTACGAGATCGTCGCCGGCGAACGCCGGTGGCGTGCGGCGAAGCGTGCCGGGCTGAAGAAGGTGCCGGTGATCGTCCGCGATCTGTCCGAGCGCGAGATCGTCGAGATCGCTTTGATCGAGAACATCCAGCGCGAGGATCTGAATCCCATCGAGGAAGCGCAGGCCTACCGCCGCCTTCTGGAGGAATTCTCCTTGAGCCAGGACGAAGTGGCCGAACGCGTCTCGAAGAGCCGTCCGACCATTACGAACTCCCTGCGCCTGCTGCATCTCGATGAGCGCGTGCAGCAGATGCTGATGGAAGACCTGATCACCGCCGGCCACGCGCGGGCGCTGCTCGGACTGGAAGACAAGGACGCGCAGTACGAACTGGCGCAGCGGGTTCTCGATGAAAAACTGTCGGTCCGCAACATCGAGGCGGAAGTCCGGAAGGCAAACGCAAAGAAACCGGCGCCGGCCGAACCGGCCCTCGATCCGAAGATGCGCCTGTTTTACGAAACCCTTGAAGAGAGCCTGAAGGGCAAGCTTGGAACGAAGGTCCGCATCCTTCCGAAGGACAACCGCAAGGGCAAACTCGAAATCGAGTACTATTCCCAGGACGACCTTGAGCGGATCATCGATCAGATCTCCCGTCCGCAGATGTAGGAAACGACCACACGACAATATCTAAATAAAGGAGCAGTTCATGTTTGAATCTCTTGGAATTTCGACCGACGTGATCATCCTGGTCTTATTCGCCGGTTTTATCATTCTTCTGGTGCTTTGGGCTATGATGGCGTGGAAGCTTCATGTGATGCGCAGCCGTCTGCGCGCGTTCATGGGCGGACGCAACGCCCGGTCCCTCGAGGACAATCTGCTGTTTAAGCTGGATCTGGTGGACGATCTGCTCGAGGCGAACAGCGCAAACGAGCGGGAGATCGCGGCGCTGAAGCGCCACATGCGCGGAACCTTCCAGAAATATGGTCTGGTGAAATATGACGCGCTGGAAGAGCAGGGCGGCAAGCTCAGCTTCACGCTGGCGCTGCTGGACGAAAAGGACGACGGCATCGTCATGAATATGGTGCACAGCCGCGAGGGGTGCTTCTGTTATCTGAAGGAGATCATTGACGGCAGATCGCTGCAGACGCTGGCGCCGGAAGAAGACGAGGCCCTCGGCAAGGCCCTTGGCTTTGAAACCGAGCATGTCGAGCACACCTCCGCGAAATCCGTGAAGGCGCTGAAGGATCAGTTTACCGCCGGCGAGTCTGAGATGGAGAAGCGCATCGCCGATCGCATGCAGGAAAAGGAAACCGCGGCAGCCGAAGAAGAATTCCTCGCGGAAACGGCCGAAGAGACCCCGGCGGCAGATCTGTCCGGAGCGGAAGAGGAAGCCCCGGCGGCGGAAACGGCGGAGCCGGCAGAAGCCGATCCGGCGGAAACCGGAATCGTCGGAACGACGGATGCGGAAGAAGCGGCGGCAGAAGAGGAACAGCCCGGGAAAACACCGTAATGTGTTTTTCGGTGGCAATGTGATATAATATATCGTGGCGCGTCGGAAATCCAAGTTCACATAACAGTTCCCGTAGTTAAACGGATATAACGGGGTCCTCCTAAGACTCTATTGGGGGTTCGATTCCCTCCGGGAACGTGTATCAGGCGAGTAAAGAAATGTTCTTTTGCTCGTCTGATTTTTTATTCCACTTCTTCGAGCAAGAATGGACCAGGACGTATGGTTTTATTTTGCCGCGAGATTTTTGTAGTTGTTGCCGAAGTCTTCCATGGCGTTGATGATCGGCCGCATGGATTCACCCAGCTCGCTTAATGCATACTCTACACGCGGAGGGACTTCCGGGTAGACAGTCCGGGTGATGATCCCGTCCTCTTCCATGGAACGAAGACTGTCGGTCAGAACCTTTTGGCTGATGCCTTCCAGGCTCTTTCGCAGCTCATTGAACCTCCAGGGACGGACCAGCAGGTTCCGCAGAATCAGCAGCTTCCATTTACTGCCGATCAGCTGTACGGTGGTCGCTACCGGGCACGCCGGCAGTTCGTCTTTTGTTATCATAAGCAAATTCCTTTCAGACCCGTAATGTATGCATCCGCAATACGAAAAACGGCATATTCTCACAATAGTTCATATTTAAAAACCAGCATCCAATAAAAACATAACATAACGGACAGTATCCGTCTATGAGTTACAAAAAGGTGCCTATGTAATAAAAAAGTGCGTTCTTGTGGGATCATACGCCGGTCGGTTACATTGGAAGCACAGAAGGCAATGGTGCCTGCTGAAAACCACTTTACAAAGGAGGATACGACCATGGCATTAACGAACATCGCCGGGTGGGCAGAGGAAAACAAGGCGGCAGCAGCCTGCGGGACTGCCTGCGGAGCAGCGGACAAGCCTGCAGAAACGCCTGCAGCCTGCGGAGCGGCGGACAAGCCCGCAGAAACGCCGGCAGCCTGCGGAGCGGCAGACAAGCCCGCAGAAACGCCGGCAGCCTGCGGAACGGCCTGCGGAGCAAGCGACAAGTAAGAACGCTCATACGCAAACGATCTTACGGTTCCACCTGATCCTCCGGCGCTTACCGGCCGGGGGATCCCCTACGGAATACCATCAGCAGAGTGCTGATTATACATACCGAAACAAAGAGCATCGGAGAATGACAGAATGAAACCGTACTTTTCTTTTCAGTGGCATATTACGGATGAATGCGACCAGAGATGCAAACACTGCTATATCTTCGCTGCAGGCGGCCATACCTGCCTCAAATCCATGACCTGGAGTGAGATGCAGGACACGTTTTACAACTGTCTGGATTTCTGCAAAGTATTTGCGCGCACGCCCTACTTCTACCTGACCGGAGGGGATCCGATCCTGCATCCGGATTTCTGGAAGCTTTTGGATCTCTTCCACGAGCATGGGGTGAAATTCACGATCATGGGCAATCCGTTCCATTTAAATGATCAGGTATGCCGTGAGCTGAAAGGGTACGGATGTGAAAAGTATCAGCTTTCTCTGGACGGCCTCCGCGAAACGCATGACTGGTTCAGAAAGCCCGGATCCTTTGACTGTACTCTGGAAAAGATCGGCTGCATCAACCGCGCCGGCATCCGCAGCGTCATCATGACGACGGTATCAAAGCAGAACCGGATGGAGGTCCCGGGAATCATTGATGAGGCCGTCAAGGCAGGCACAAAGATCTTTGCCTTCTCCCGCTATGTTCCCAGCGGCGGAGAACTGGATACGACCATGACCGCATCGGAATACCGGCAGCTTCTTGAGATGTGCGACCGGAAATTCAAAGAATATGAAGCAGAGGGATGCGAGACATACTTCAACAAAAAAGATCATCTCTGGACCCTCTATGAGTATGAGACCGGGGCTTTTCATATCCCGGAGAATGCGAAGGAAGGCATGATCTACGGGGGCTGCAACTGCGGCAGCTGCCACATCACCATCCTTCCCACCGGTGAGATCTATGCCTGTCGCCGGGTTGCGGAAAGCAAGGTCGGAAATGTGTTCGAGGACCGGATCGCCGATGTGTGGCTGACCGGCATGGAACAATACCGGGAATATCAGAACTTCAGTAAATGTTCACGCTGCAGGCTTCTGGCCTGGTGCCGGGGATGCCCTGCCGTCGCCCGTGGAACAAACGGGGACTTTTACGCGGACGACCCACAGTGTTGGGCGAGCGAGGAAAACGGACTGCTGAGCCCGGAAACGGAGGTGCGGAAAAATGAAAACGATGAGAGCCGTATTGCTGGATAAAGTCACAGAGGGCAAAGACATCGTCCTGTCCGAATGTTCGGTTCCGGGAGCGAGACCCGGCTGGGTCCTGATCAAGGTAAAGGCCTTCGGCCTGAATCATTCGGAACAGATCCTCCGCCACAGTGAGATCAATGCTTCCTACATTCAGAAGCCTGTGATTCCGGGAATTGAATGCGCCGGTGAGGTGGTGGATGCTTCGGATACGGATCTGAAGACCGGGCAAAAGGTCGTCGCGCTCATGGGCGGTATGGGAAGATCTTTTCACGGCAGCTACGCGGAATACGCGCTGCTTCCCAGACGCATCGTGTTCGCAGTTGACAGCGATCTTCCCTGGGAAACTCTTGGTGCTGTTCCGGAAACATACTTTACAGCCTGGGGATCCTTATTCGAATGCCTTCACCTCACAAAAGAAGATACGCTGCTGATCCGTGGAGCGACCTGCGCGCTTGGCTATGCGGCTATCCAGATCGCGAAAGCTCTCGGCTGTAAGGTGATTGCCACGACACATAAAGAAAGCAAATTGCCGCTGATTGCGGAAGCGGATGAGGCTGTCATCGATGACGGCGGGTTGACCGGAAAGCTCCACGGAGTGACAAAGGCGCTTGATCTTATTGGGCCTCGAAATCTGAAAGATACTTTGACAGCGGTAGAGAAAGGCGGAATCGTCTGCCAGACAGGTATCCTCGGCGGAGTCTATGCGTTAAACGGATTTGACCCGATCAAGGACATCCCGAACGGCGTATACCTTACCGGCTTCTTCTCCAACGATCCGACCCAGCAGGTCATCGATGAGATCTTTGCGTTCCTGAATGCGAAGAAACTGATTCCGGCCAGTGGAAAAGTTTTTGAATTTGAAAATATATGTGAAGCATTGCGTGTCCAGGATGAAGGCGCTGCGAATGGAAAAATCGTTATAAAAGTATAGGTTTTGAAATGCATCAAGCATTTCAAAACCGTACACACCCAGCGCCGAAGGCGCGTGCCCCGCGAAGCGGGGTTTTTCCGCGATTTCCTTAATCGCGGAAAAAGGTATAAAACAAACCATGGGAGCAGAACAGAAAGCGCATTTTCACTTATATCGCTTCAAGGATCAGTTCCGAGGAACCCTCCTCCAGACTGTTATAAGCATCCAGATGGATATGCGTTCCCGGCGGTTCTTCCGCGAGATGTTTCAAATGATTTGCCAGGGAAAGCAGGCCTTCCCTGTTGGCGGAGATCACCGCTGCGCCGTTTTCAACACGGACGCTGATCTCGAATCCTTCTACCCAGTCCGCAGACACCATCATACAAATCTCCTTCATAAAAACTGAATCCGGGGAATCCGTCGAGCCATTCCTGCCTTTTATATTATCGGATAATCAATCAATAATAAAGATCCGAAGCGTGTCTTTATTATTGCATGACGCTGCCAAAATGCCCGCGGGGAAGCTCGCGGAAAAAAGAAAGATTCTGGGGATGACCCAGATCGACTTCGCGGAGAGGATGCATGTCACACGGCAAACCGTCAGCCGATGGGAAGCCGGGACCGCGATGCCCGATGTCGACAAAATCGGAGAAATCGCGGACATTCTTGGCGTAAGCTGTGATTATCTGCTGAAGGACGAGGCGGTCGAAACCGAGGCCGGGGCAGCGCCGGCAAAGGGGGTCGGGAAGCTTCTGAAAAGCCTGACCGGGAAAACCGTAAAGCTCGCGTTTTTCGATGAGGAGACAGACATCGATTTGTACGATACCCCCTGCCGGATCATCGATTATGAAGGAAACTGGATGCGCATCAGCGCGGATACGAAAAAAGGAAGGATCGAAAAACTCATACCGATTTCCTCGGTGCTTTCCATGGAGATTGTGAAGGAGGGGAACGGATGGAATATGTAGGACTTGTGTTCGGGATCTTCGGATTACTGGCGTATGTCCAGCTGTCTTCTCTGAAAAAAAGAGTCGTCGCGCTGGAAGAGGAACTGGCGGGTATCGCGGGAACGGCATCGTTTGAAGAGCGGAGAGCGCTGCGGAGCGCGGTTGACGGATATATCGGAAAACAAGTCGTCCTGGAGCTGAAGGAGGACTACACAGACGTCGATGTTGCGATGTACGGCAGCTCCAAATACGGAACGACGACCCTTCTTGACGGGGATGGCGACTGGCTGCTGGTTCGGATTGATTCGCCAAAAGGCAGCAAGGAAAAACTCATCCGGGCCGGCGCGGTCCAGCGGATCGGCCTGGGAAAAGAAGAAAACTGAACAGATAACAAGCCGCCTGCATGGAACTCCACGCAGGCGGCTTTTTTACGTTTATCCGGCCGGCCGGCCGGAGGTGAAGGAGACATCAGGATGAGGAAGAACGGTGTTCGTCGTTATTCCCCGGGATAAGGCGTATCGCAGATCACCTCCGTGTCCCCGAGATAAAGCCCGGCTTCGTCGACGAAGGCGTCCCACTGCTCCTGCGTTCCCTCAAAAAAAACCGTCATCTTGTCGTAATTCTTCCACGGAACGACCACCGGATCCGCGTCCGGTTCCCGCTGCGCGGGCGGGGTATATGTGAGGTCTTCGGAGAAGTCTTCTCTTTTTTCAGAAGACACACTGTGCAGGCTCGTGTCCCCGACCTCTGCGCCGACAAAATCCGCCGTGAGATACAGTTCTCCGCCGGCGATGAAAAACGCATTGCGTTCCACGGTTTTCACGGTCCCGGGAACATACAGTTTTTTCAGATTTTCGCAGAGGCTGAAGCAGCTGCCGGAGATGGCCTCCACCTCAGCGGGCACGGTGAACGTGTCCGCCGCTTTGCAGCGGGGATAATCGTAAAGGATCTTCATGTCTTTGGAATACAGAACGCCGTCCACCGATGCCAGGGCCGGGCATTTTTCATCGACGGTATATTCCTCCATGTAGGGGAATTCCCGGAAGATGCTTTCGCCGACTTCCGCCACCGATGCGGGGATGCTCACCGTCTTAAGGAAAACGTTCTGGTCGAAGGCCCGGTCCGCGATCCGCGTTACGGTCTTCGGGATGTCGAAATGGGTTTCTTCCTTATAAATCGGGTAGCAGAACAGCACCGACAGATCCTTGCTGTACAGGACGCCATCCTGGGCGGCATAGTTCGGATTGCCGTCCGCAACGGTGAAATCGTGCAGGCCGAGGCTGTTGGCGAAGGCGGTCTCCGCGATATAGCAGGCAGAAGCGGGAATGTGGATGGTGTCGCGGGCGTCGTTGGCGGCAAAGGCCTTTCTTCCGATGATTTCGACGCCTTCCGGGATCTCGAGCGCCTTGTGCAGCTTCACCTCGGCAAAGGCGTATTCCCCGATCTCGAGAAGACCGGCCGGGAACGGGATCTCTGCCAGGTCGCTGTCAAACGCAAAGGCGTAGTCGCCGATGTATTCCACGCTGTCCGGCAGCTGCGCGTTTGCACACAGGTACAGGTCGTAGAAGGCATAGGCCCCGATCGTGGTGATGCCGTCTTCGACGACGATCCGGGTCACAGCGTCCATGTAATCCCGCGCCGGAGAGGGGTCGGACCGGCTATAGTCCTTCATCGGGCCCGTTCCGCTGACGGTCAGCGTGCCGGAAGCGGCGTCAAAGGACCAGCTCAGGCTGTCTTCAGTGACCGGCGTGTGGCGCGTCAGTGTGCCGAGTTTTTCAAGAATCGCCTTGTCCTCGTCGCTGAGCTTCGGTTCCCATTTGCCGGCCGCTGCCTCTGCCTCATCGGCGTCGGTTTCTGCGGTTTCCTTTTCCGCCTCGGCATCGGCTTCTGCGGCGTTGGTTTCCGTGGTTTCTTCTTCCGTTGCGGTGTCGGTCTGGGCGGCGTCGGTCTCTGCGGTTTCTTCTTCTGCCGCGGCATCGGCCTCTTCTGTGGCGGCCGGGGCTTCCGTCTTCGGTTCCTCTGTCGCGGCAGGAGCGGGTGTTGTCGCTGCCGGGGCCTGTGTGCCGCAGGCGGCGAGGCATGCGATGATGCCGATGGAAAGAAGGACAGTCATTGTTTTTTTCATAGCGATCCCCTTTCTGTTTAAAACGAGGGTTGATGGATGCTTCTTTAGAACATAAAATGCTATGTTTTCCATCTGCTTTGATTATAAGGAAAACGCCGGGGAATGACAACGGGCATGGTAAACCGAAGATTCAGCAGCTCTGAAAGCAGGGGACGGCGGCCGTCCTCTTTTTTTGAAGGCTTGACGCGGGCAGAATGCCCGCGGGGAAGCCCGAAATCAGGTCGATTGACGGGAAACGGTGCGCGGCTTGTCCCGGCAGAAGGGGACCGCTATAATAAAGTGGAACGGGGGTCAGGCACCCGTTCCGGTTTTTAAGGTTTTAAGAGGAGGTTTAGCATGATTCGAAATCGTCGACACATCGCGTTGATGCTTGCCGCACTGATGACAGCCGCGGCGCTTGCGGCCTGCGGAAAGGACAGCGCGCCGGCGGGCGCGGAAGCGTCGTCCCAGACAGCCGCATCGTCCCAGTCTGCCGCAGAGCAGACGGCCGGCAGTGAAACATCGCCGGCAGCGGGCTCTTCCAATGCAGCGGCCGACACGTCGGCGGCCGCGTCCGCCGGGGAGACCGCCGGGGAGACCGCCGGGGAAACAAAGCTGACGGGAGCGCTTCGGCTGATCGATGCGGACGACAGAGATCCGTCCGTTCTGCGCGGTCTGCGGATCATCGGAAACAGCCTTGGCACGAGTGAAGACATCAACGGCAAGGAATCGTCCCTTACCGACGTGCGCTGCATCTTCTCCCTTTCCGAGTGGGTTGAGTTCTATCCGGATGCGGACGAGGATACCGAGCTGCGCGTCTGGATCCTTGCGCACCGCGACGATCAGGAGTACTACAAAGACTGCGAATTCTCCGTAGACATGCCCGGATTTGCGACCGTCTGTGATCTGCACTATCCGGCGGATGCCGACGAGCCCGACAACTGGTACTGGGGTGAATTCTATCTGTCCAACGAGGGCCACGAACCCGGTTACTACGACATGGTATTCACCTGTGAAGACAAGGCGATCGCCACCCTGCTGACCCGCTTTTATGCCGAAGAAGAGCTGAACGGCAAAACCGGCGCCGAACTGGAAGCACTGATGCACGAGTAAAACCGGAACGGGGGCGGCCTCCTGTTGCAAAAACCGGAACGGGGGTCAGGCACCCGTTCCGGTTTTTCCAAAAGTGGAACGCGTGCCTGACCCCCGTTCCGCTTTTTCAAAAGGTGAGAATCAAAATGACACTGGAAGAAGCGAAACAATTCTATTTTAGCTACTTGGGCCATTCGTTTCATATGGACCGGGAGGAGCCGGCGAAGGCGAACAGCTTCCGGATGCTGAACATCGACAGGGAAACACTCCGCCAATGGGACGAAGAGCTCCTGGAGGGCCTGTTCCGGGATTTCCGGTCCCGGCCCGGCCAGGCCTGGATTCCGCATGGAAGGATTCTCGAGGTGCTCCGGCGGGGTTATTGCGACGCCGCCCCCTGGCTAAGCCGTCTGCTTGATGAGATGGAGCAGACCGACCGGTTCGACATGAAAGAGACGACGTTGATCATCGAGAACATGGCCGGCCGAACCGAATCCATGAAAGACGGCGGCGTCTGCATCTTCTGCAAACATCCGGAAACCGTCGCGCGGATGAAAGACATCATGGAACGGCTCATCGAAGCAAAACCCGCGGAATCCGCGGAAACCGCGGTAGGCGACCGCTTTGAGAAGGCGGTGCGCAGCTATCGAAAAGCGCTGGTGAAAAGTGGAACGGGTGCCTGACCCCTGTTCCGCTTTCCGCCCAAAACCGGAACGGGTGCCTGACCCCTGTTCCGCTTTTTTAAGGAGATAACAGAATGCGGTACGACAACATTGCGATGTTAAACGACACCCTGGCGATTCTGGATCAGGGATATTATGAAATAGAAGAGCAAACAGTCGGCCAAACCGACGGACAAACACCCGGCCAAACCGACGGGAAATCACCCTGTCAAACCACCGGTCGACGGATCCCCCTGCGCCTTTCCCGCCAGCAGATGGAGGAGGCCCACGTCTACCTGCCGGCCGACGTGCGCAGGATCGCGCAGGCGACGGATTTCGAGCACATCCACGTCTACGGGCGAAGCAGCTATTTCTGTGAGAACATCGATTCCTTCGGCCTGGCGCGCCGATGGAGCGCCGGCGCCGGCCGTCCTGCGGAGGGGGAGGATCAGACGGACCCCGGGGTTATACATAGGAAAAGGATGCCCGTCCTGGTCCTGAATCTGGCGAACCCCGTGCATCCCGGCGGCGGCGTCCGCAACGGCGCCACGGCGCAGGAGGAGGATCTGTGCCGGAAGAGCTCGCTGCTGCTGTCGCTGGAGGGCCGCGAGGCCGCGTCTTATTATGAATACAACCGCTCGCTGAACACGTACATGGGATCCGACGCCTTGATCATCCATCCGCAGGTCGAAATCATCAAGGACGAAAATGGCCGGCTGCTGCCGGAATCGGTGATCGTCGCCGTGCTGACCTGCGCCGCGCCGATGCTTGCCCGCGGCATGGAGGGCATGAGCCCGGCGCAGTACGAAGCGATGATGCTCGGGCGGATTAGCGGGATGCTGAAAACCGCGGCGTATCTGGGATACAAGGATCTGGTCCTCGGCGCCTTCGGCTGCGGCGCGTTCCGAAACGACGCGCGCATCGTCTCCGATCTGTTTTACAAAGCCCTGAAGGAATTCAACTTCGACGGCATGCGGGAATATGACATGTTCAATAAGATCGGTTTTGCAGTACTCGACCGGACCGAAAGTCAGTACAATTTCCGCGAATTCGACCGCAATTTCAACCATTTTTACGACCGCGAGGATCAGGCGATGATCGACGAGGCCCTCGCCGCCCGCAAGGCGACGGAGGTTCACTTAGACGCGATCCGCGGATGCATCTTCGGCGGAGCCGTCGGCGATGCCCTCGGGTATCCGGTCGAATTCCTGCAGGAAGAAGACATCTTCGCCCAATACGGGCCCCGGGGCATCACGGCCTACGAAAAAGACCCGTACACGGGCAAGGCGCTGATCTCCGACGACACGCAGATGTCCCTCTTTACGGCAAACGGCCTGCTGGTGGGACAGACCCGGGGCGAACTGCGCGGAATCGCCGGTCCGCCGCGTGCCTACGTCGAACAGGCCTACCGGGACTGGCTGATGACCCAGACCCGGACCATGGAGGAGGTGAACCGTCACAAACGGATTTCAAAAGAAGGCGGCTTTTCCTGGCTGCTGGACGTGCCGGAGCTCTACAACCGCCGCGCGCCCGGAAACACCTGCCTGTCCGCCCTCAGCGAAGGTCGTTGGTTTAACGACTACATCGCCGCGAAACGCAACGAAAGCAAAGGCTGCGGAGGCGTCATGCGCGTCGCACCCCTGGGCGTGTGCTATGAAGTCGCCCGGATCGCCCAGCTCGACCGGGAAGGCGCGCAGCTGGCCGCCATCACCCACGGCAACTCCCTCGGATACATGCCCGCCGCCGTCCTGGTGCACATCATCAACCGCATTGTCTTCCCGCCGAAGGGCGCGGGCAAGGAGGGGGGCGGTGGCAAAGGCGCGGACGAGGGCAAAGGCAAAGGCAAAGGCAAAGGCAATGGCAAGCCCATGTCCCTGAAAGACATCGTGCTGGAAGCAAGAGATACGGCTGCGGACATCTTCGCCGGCGACGAAAACCTGCCGGTCCTGATCGACATCATCGACCGCGCCGTACAGTACGCCGAAGAGCCCGACGCCGATGACCTCGACTGCATCCACCGCCTGGGCGAAGGCTGGGTCGCGGAGGAAACCCTGGGCATTGCCCTGTACTGCGCCCTGCGCCATTCCGACGATTTCTCCGCGGGAATCATCGCCGCCGTCAACCACAACGGCGACAGCGACTCCACCGGTGCCGTCACCGGAAACATCCTCGGCGCGCTGCTCGGCTACGATGCCATTGAAAATCAGTGGAAACAGGACCTCGAGCTGTCCGACGTGATCCTCGAAACGGCCGACGATCTGTGCCACGGATGCCAGATGAGCGAAGGAAGCGCCTACACGGACCCCGACTGGATTGAAAAATACATTCACATGCACCGGCCAACGCAAGGGTAGAACGAAAACCGGAACGGGGGTCAGGCACGCGTTCCACTTTTTGCAAAAACCGGAACGGGTGCCTGGCCCCCGTTCCGGTTAACACACCCATGAAAAGAGGAACCCCATGATCTTCATCACCGGCG
>JAZQBE010000048.1:0-28817 GCA_045545575.1 Shuttleworthella sp. | reverse complement strand
GAAAACGATCTTACCGCAGGCAGCACCCGGGGAGGCGCCAAGGCCCCTGCCCATCGGCGTGGCAGCCTTTAAGGCAGCCGCATCGAACTGCGGGTGGAGCAGGGTATCCAGGGTACGCGGGTCGATCATGAGAACGGCCTCTTCTTCGGAGATCATACCTTCGTCGACGAGGTCGCACGCGATCTTCAGAGCAGCCTGCGCGGTACGCTTGCCGTTACGGGTCTGCAGCATGTAAAGCTTGCCGTGCTCGACGGTGAACTCCATATCCTGCATGTCGCGGTAGTGATTCTCAAGGGTCTTGCACACTTCGACGAACTGCGCAAAGGCCTCCGGGAACTTCTGCTCCATCTCGTTGATGTGCATCGGGGTACGCACACCGGCAACCACGTCTTCACCCTGCGCATTGGTCAGGAACTCACCGAAGAGGCCCTTCGCGCCGGTGGCGGGGTCACGGGTAAACGCAACACCGGTACCGCAGTCGTCACCCATGTTACCAAAGGCCATGGACTGTACGTTGACAGCCGTGCCCCAGGAATAGGGGATGTCGTTGTCGCGGCGGTACACGTTCGCACGCGGGTTGTCCCAGCTGCGGAACACGGCCTTGACGGCGCCCATCAGCTGCTCCTTGGGATCGTCCGGGAAATCGGAACCGATCTTGGCCTTGTACTCGGCCTTGAACTGATACGCCAGTTCCTTGCGGTCGTCAGCGGTCAGCTCCACGTCCTGCGTGACGCCGCGGTCGGCCTTCATTTTGTCGATCAGCTCTTCGAAGTACTTCTTGCCGACTTCCATAACGACGTCGGAGTACATCTGGATGAAACGGCGATAGCAGTCCCACGCCCAGCGCGGATTGCCGCTCATTTCAGCGATCGTGTTGACAACTTCTTCGTTCAGGCCAAGGTTCAGGATGGTGTCCATCATGCCGGGCATGGAAGCGCGGGCGCCGGAACGAACGGAAACCAGAAGCGGATTCTCCTTGTCGCCGAACTTCTTGCCGGTGATCTCTTCCATTTTGACGATGTGCTCGTCGATCTGGGCGCGGATTTCATCGTTGATCTCGCGTCCGTCCTCGTAGTACTGCGTGCAGGCTTCAGTGGTGATGGTAAAGCCCTGCGGCACCGGAAGACCGATGTTGGTCATTTCAGCCAGGTTCGCACCCTTGCCGCCGAGCAGCTCACGCATGTCTGCGCGTCCCTCTTTGAAGAGGTATACCCATTTTCTTGCCATTTTGTTTCCTCCTAGAATAAGACTGTGGAATGGGGTCTCATATCTCTAATAGTTTACACAAGAGAGCACGAAGTTTCAATTGCTTTTTTAGGGGTTTTCGCAGGTTTTTCCGGAGACGGCCCGCGCGCCGGCCGGGATCTTAACGATTTCTTCACTTTTGCGGCGGTTGGTTCTTCATCTCTTGTCTGCTACACTATAGGAAACACACTGCAGCAACGCTGCCTATGATTCGGAAGGGGATCCTTATGTACAACATTCTGGTCTGCGACGACGAACACGATATCGTTTCCGCGCTGGCGATTTACCTGCGCAGCGAGGGTTATCAGGTGCTGGAAAGCTTCAACGGCGACGAAGCACTGGACATGCTCCGGAGCAAGACGGTCCATCTGGTGCTTCTGGATATCATGATGCCGAAGAAGGACGGTCTGGCGACGCTGGACGAGCTGCGTCGGTTTTCCAACGTGCCGGTGATCTTCCTGACCGCGAAGGGCGAAGACACCGACAAGGTGCTGGGGTTAAACGTCGGCGCGGACGATTATATCACCAAACCCTTTAATCCCGTGGAGCTGCTGGCCCGCGTCAAATCCCACCTGCGGCGGTACACACAGCTGGGCGGGAACGTCGTGCAGGACGTGCTGCGCATCGGCGGCATCGAACTGGATGACCGGGCGAAGGAAGTGCGTCTCGACGGGGAGGCTGTGAATCTGACGCCCACCGAATACGAGATTCTGAAACTTCTGATGAAGCATCCGGGCCAGGTCTTCTCTCCCTCCGAAATCTACCGCAGCATCTGGAACGAGGAGCCCATCGGCACGGACAACATCGTGGCCGTCCACATCCGCCACATGCGGGAAAAACTGGAGTACAACCCGGCCGAGCCGCGGTATCTGCGCGTCGTCTGGGGACATGGATATAAGATCGAAGGAGAAATGAATGGAAACAACCGCTGAATCCAGAAAACACTGGTATCACACCGGTTTTGCGAAGTGGACCGGCATCCTGCTGTGCACGGTGTCCGGCATCCTGCTGTTCTGCTCCCTGCTGGGCATCATCCTGGTGCTCGACATGAACCTGGTCTCGCTGGACCCGGCGGAAGTGAAGCAGCGCGGCTTTTCGCTTGTCGGTGACAACTATGCCTGCGAAATCCTCGAGACCTGCACGACAAACGACGAAAAACTGGACGCTGCCCTCGGCGCGCCGGCCGTCGTGATCCGAAACGGCGCCGGCGAAACGGATGCGCCCGCCGATGCGGATCCCGCTTCATCCTCCGCTGCCGTCGGCGGACGCGATTCCGCGGTTCCGGATCTGGCGTCCTACAGTGATTCCGCGCTGGAATTCGGCATTCTTCGGTTTTCGATTCCGATGACGGATGACACCCGCTACTACAACATCGAACCGGAAGAGAACGAATTCGATCTGGACGACGAATCGCTGTATTTCTACCGGTCGCCGGGCTTTTCGCACACCTCCGGCGACAGCGTCCGGTTTGCGCCGGCCGGCTCCTGGTTTATGTACAGCACCGGGTCCGCCGCATCCATGCTGCTCCGCGGAAGCTATGCCACCTACCTGCCTTCGGATCAAGCCGAATACTATGACCATGAACCCGGCGAGCTGCGCACCTGGTACGGAATCGTCTACCGCGTCGACACCGAAGCAGCCAAAACCGCCGGCGCGCTGCCCTCCGCGCCGCCCAGCCGCCGGATGGCCGCCGCCTTCCGGGAAATGAATTCCCTGATGGAGCTGATCTCCTTCTATGTACAGTATTCAGTCCTGCTGCTGGCCGTCTCTCTGGCCGGATTCATCCTTTCCTATGTGCTTTGCCTGACGGCCGCGGGCCATCGCAGAGGTACAGCAGAGGTGCGCCGGCGTTTTACGGACCGGATTCCGTATGAAGTCATCCTTGGCGCCGCTGCCGGCGGTATCTCGATCATGATAATGCTGGGCGCGGGCGCGGGCAGTTCCCTCCTGCGCTACCGCACGGAAGGCTCCGGCTCCAATCTGCTGTATCTGTCGGAAATCCTGCTGCTTCTGGCCGTTCTGTGTATGCTGCTGGGGATCTTTGCCTCTATGACGACGGCCGTCCGCATCAAAACCCGCACCTTCTGGCGCTCGACGCTTGCCGTCTGGATTCTTCGTCCCATTGTCTGGCTGTGGAAAAAACTCCTCGCCGGTCTGCGCGCCGCCGGACGCGGTCTGCGCACCCTTTGCACTGCCGTCACAGAAAACGTCGGCCTGACCGTGCGCGTCATCATTTTCCTGTGCGTTTTGACGTTTCTTGAAATCCTCGGCATCCTGATCACAGGGTACGACGATCCCGGTCTGGAGGTGGCTCTTCTGTTCCTGGCGAAATTTGTCTCCGTTCCCCTCATCATCTGGGGCGTTGCCCAGTTCGAGCGGATCCGGACCGGCGCGCACCGCATCACGGAAGGACAGGTCGATACCCCGGTGGATACGAAATGGATGTATCCCGGCTTCAAGGACGTGGCCACCGACATCAACCGCGCCGGCGAAGGCATCCGGAACGCCGTTTCAGAGCAGCTCAAAAGCGAGCGGATGAAGACCGAGCTGATCACGAACGTCTCCCACGATATCAAGACGCCGCTGACGTCCATCATCAACTACGTGGATCTGCTGCAGAAGGAAAACATCGACAACCCGCAGGCCGCGGAGTACCTTACCGTCCTCGACCGCCAGTCGTCAAAGCTGAAAAAACTGATCGAGGATCTGCTGGAGGCCTCAAAAGCCGCCACCGGCAATATCGAGATGAACGTCGCGCCATGTGATCTGCACCTGGTGCTCTCCCAGGCCATGGGCGAATTTGAAGACCGCCTGGCCGCCGCGTCGGTTACACCCGTCATTTCAGGGCCGGATCACGTGCAGATCCGCGCCGACGCCCGCTATCTGTGGCGCGTTTTCGACAACCTGCTGGGGAATGTGTGCAAATACGCGATGCCCGGAACACGGCTGTACATCGATCTGAAGGAAAAGACCGACAGCGTCGTGGCGAGCTTTAAAAACATCAGCTCCTCGCCGTTAAACATTTCCGGAGAAGAGCTGATGGAACGGTTTGTGCAGGGGGATCGTTCCCGGAACACGGAAGGCAGCGGTCTGGGGCTGTCCATTTCAAACAGTCTTGTCAGCCTGATGGGCGGACAGATGGATGTGGATTGCGACGGCGACCTGTTCAAGGTGACGCTTGCATTTCAAAAAAGCGAAGGCTGACAAAGCTTCGCTGACACAGAGAAAAACGGCCGCTGCGGTTCTGCCGCTGCGGCCGTTTTATATTCGCAATCAAACTAATGCGCTCGGCGGAAACGATCAATTCTGCACCAGAAGCGGTGCAATCACTTCCATTGCCTCGTCCAGTTCCACATCGTTCGCGCCGACCATGGAGACGGTAAATACCGCATGGTCCCGAAGGATGTAAATCTCCCTGGATACGAACGACTCGCCACGGACAATCAGCATCGGACATTTTGTCCCGTCCGGCAGGGTGCAGTCCGAAAGCTCCGCTTCCACGGTATTGTTTAAAACAAGTGCTCCGGTTTCATATCGGTCTTTCAGATCCGCGTTCATCCGCCAGGTGACACGCACGTTGGAGAAGGCATATCCGGCTGTGGCTGTAAACAGACGGAGTCCGCCGGTTTCGCTGGCCCATTCGATTTTCGCATGCGACAGGCTCCCATCCAGATCGGCGATGTCTGTTCCGGAAAAGTTCTTTTTTTCCAGAACGTCGGCATACTCCAGCGGATTCCAGGGCTCCGTACCCAGAAAGGAAACAAACGCGTTCCAGTCCGGAAAATGACGAAACCCGCCGCCCGGCGACATGCTGGAATATGGCGATTGTTCTTGCTGGTTCGCCTCCTCCACCTCCCGGGTGAAGTCCGTATCCGGCACCACCTCATACCCGGGAACAAAGGCGTCCAGGCGCACTTCCAGTCCTGTCTGTTTCAACGGATACCCCGGGATGACTTCAGTGCCGGTTTTGATCACCTCTTCGCAGCGATCGGAAAACAAATCCACTGCCTTCTGTTCATCCTCACTGAGATCCTCATTCCGATAAATCATCGCTGCAATCAGTTTTGAATCATTGATCAGCCGCTGCACGCTCTCTTCGGTAAGCTCCTCCGCAAGGAAGACCCCGACCGATGCTGTAAGCGCATCTTCCCGTGAAAAGAGTTCCTGAAACACCGGGAACTTCCACTGCAATGTGTTCTGAAGCGAGCCGACCGCGCCGGACTGACCGATGGCTGCGTTTAAATAGTCGGTACGCAGAATGGTCAGCGCAATCTGCTCCGTGCTCATGGCAGACAGATCTTCCTCCGGAATGGCAAACAGCTTGTCCTGCTGCTGGCGAAGTTCGGGATTATAGTCTTCCCAGTCTTTAAAGTTTTCCGCTTCCGCAAACTGATACGGTTCCACCTCTCCCGTATCATCCGCTGCTTTCGAGCTGTCTGCAGCAGCTGCATCGCCGGCCTCTGTCTCCGAAGGCTGCTGTTCTGCCGCTGACGTCTCTTCAGTCACCGGCGCAGCCTCATCCGCAGGCGGATCCTGGGCCTTCGTTCCGGCATCGGCCGACTGACAGCCAGCGGCAAATAAACCAAGGGAAAGAATCAATACATAAAGCAAGACCTTCCCGGGGAACACTGCGGTTTCGATGCATGTTTTCCAACAACGTATCTTTCTGCTCATGATGCACCTCCGAACTCTAAAATAGCACTACACAACCGTTTTGATCGCAAGGTTCCACTTTATTGTATCATACCCCCCCCCCCGAAAAAAATGCAATTGATTTATCATCGGCCGGCGTCAATCTTTCACTTTGAAATACCGGTGTTTTCCGATACAATACAGGGGAACGAATTGCACCAACGGAGGTCCGCGTATGTTTATCCAGCTGGAAAACCAGATCCTGTATTATGAAAAGTCCGGCGTCGGCGCGCCCGTCCTTCTGCTGCACGGAAACGGCGGCTCCCATGGGGATCTTGACGTGCTGCAGGCGGACCTGGAACTCGACTATACCGTTTATGCCATCGATTCCCGCGGGCACGGACAGTCCGCGCCGGTAAAGGAATACCACTATGCGGACATGGCCGACGACGTGCTGCGCTTCATCCGGGCGCTGCAGATCGAAAAACCCATGGTTTACGGCTATTCCGACGGTGCCATCGTCGCTTTGATGGCTGCCGCAAAAGAACCGGAAGCCTTCTCGGCGCTGATGCTGTCCGGCGCGAACCTGTCCTTCTCGGGCCTTACCTGGAGCGCGCGCCGGGAAATCAGAAAACACTATCGGAAGACGCAGAGCGCGCTGGACGCACTGATGATAAACGAACCCGGTCTGAAGCCGGAGGATCTGTCCGGCATCACGTGCCCCGCGCTTGTTCTGGCCGGCAGCGACGACCTGATTTCGGAAAAAGAAACGCGGCGGATTGCCGCCGCGCTTTCAAACAGCACTCTTCGTATCCTGCCGGGTGAGGATCATGGCAGCTACGTCGTGCATTCTCATAAACTGGGACCGGTGCTGAGGGAGTTCATGGAAGCTCAATCATAACGTTCTCACAAGCTCATAGGGTCTTCCGGATGGCGCTCGTTCCATTGCTGTGTATTTGCTGCCTTCTGTTCTTCATAGGCCTTCTGAAGAATATCGGACTTCATGATCACAGAGGAAAGAAGCAGGGTTCGTGCCTGTTCGGCACGAATCAATGCGTCAAAATCAATCAGCCGGCAGAAGTCCTCATCTTCCAGAAGAGACTCGCTGCCCGCTAGATAAACGGCATACAGCGCGTCCATCATATCCTCGCGGGATTCCAGTTCCGGATAGATGTTGTACGCATTCCGAATATAGTTCAGCCAGTTCTGGCCCTCATCTCCGACGGATGCCGACAGTCCAAAGGCCGTCATGGTGCTGTTCTCAAACAACGTTTTTGCAAGAGCTTCCGTGGACATCGCCTTCAGCTCATCCTCCGGGATCGTCAGCACGGCCCTTCTTCCGCCTGCCTCGTCAAAATCATTGATATTTGTTGTATCCGGATCCAGCGGAAACACATAGGCTTCCGCCTCCCGCGCCTTTTGAACTGCCTCGTCAACAAACGAATTCGTCGTATCTTTTTCTGCTGCTTCGTCTGCTGCTGTTTCAACGGCACCATCTGTTTCACCCGAATCGGCCGCTGCGGATTCTGCGGCTGTTCCCGCTTTTTCTATGGCATCCGTCTGTTCTGCCTCCCGCGGTTTTGTCGCCAGACACCCCGTCGTCACCAGGCACAGCACGGCACACAGGGCAAGCACTCCAACCATGGGCTTCCGATAGTGAACGACATTCACAATGCGCGTTTTCACCGCTTTTTCGCCAAACGCCAGCGGTGTTCCCACCGGCACCTGCGCCCCGGTGGAAAACCGAAGCAGCGACTGGGCATAATCCGCCCGGATGTCGCTGTGCATCCTTCGCATAACAGCCTCGTCACAGGACATTTCCATATCCACTTCCGAGAGGAAGAACGCCAGCCATACCAGCGGATTAAACCAGTGAAGGCAAAGCGCCGCCATCGCCAGCAAGCGCCAGACGGGATCTCCTCTTCGGATATGATGCCGTTCGTGCGCAAGCACATAATCGCACTCCGAAGTGCCCAGATCCACCGGCAGATAAATCCGCGGCCGGATCAGTCCCATGACAAACGGCGTGTCGATGAAATCCACGCGCCAGACGCCGTTTCCTTCGCAGACGGCACTCTTCAGCTGCTGCTTCATCTGCACATACTGGACAAAGGACCAGAGCAGCATCAGCACGACACCTTCCGCCCACAGGACAGACGCGAAACCCGCCCATCCGCTGCGCTCATGCCAGTCCGCCAGATGCTGCATGCCGGCCGCCAGCCAGCGGATTCTTTGGGCGCGCACCGGATCCTGCGCTGCTTCCACTACAGCCGCGGCATTTGAAACACTTTCCATGGCATAAGCAGCTGCCGTCGGCGCATCAGCCGTTTCCGGCATCTGAACGTCTTCCGTCTCAGCGAAAGCGGCCCCCTCCTGCACTGATAGCACAGCCGCGTCTGTCTCGTTTTCCTGCAGTGCGGCTTCCGTCTGTACCTTTTCGTAAATCTCCACCGGCGTGTGCAGCATTCCCAGCGGCGATTCCGGCAGAATCGGACAGATCAGCCGAAGCAACACCGCTGCCCACAGCACGTAGGAAAAAGCTTTCGGTGCACGGGAAATTACCTGGCGCAGAAGCAATACGATACAGATCGCAATGCCGGCAGCCACACTCATATTCAGAATCTGAAGGAATAGATTTTGAATTGTCATCATCTCGATCTCCTTCACGCTTCAGTAACGGCATTTCTCAAATGCCATACATCCGACTCCCTGCCACGTCCACGCAGCGGGCGGCGGAACGATTTATAAATATCAGAGAAACGTCCATTCTGTTTCATGACCGGAATAGCGTAAACGGCGTTTCATCCATGCCTTGCGTACCAGCATCGCAATCAGCAGAATGATTTCCACGACCCCGTAGCTTACCGCCGCAAAAAACAGCGCCCATGGTATGCTGTCCCAAAAATAATCCAACGGGGACTTTTCGTACGTGATCCAGACGGCGGCGTTGTTTATGCCATAACTGTAAACGTACAGGAATATGGTCAGCACCGCAATCAATATCGGCACAAACAGCACCATTTTTGAGTGTGCGAAGAACAGCATGTTATTGCACACCGCAAAACGCTTTGCGCTGTCTTTATAGGTATCCAGCCGGGCAAAGTATTCCATACCGCGGCAGTAATCGTCTTCGCCGGTTTTACGGTGCATCGTTAGTTCGATGGCGTCCTGATACTTGACCTCCCGGATGTGGCTGCCGTCCTCAAGAACAGCCCTGGTCTGTGCAAATCCCGCAAGAAAGTCCCAAAGCTGTCCGGCTGCTTTCGAAAGCTCTGTTTCAGCCTTCTTAAGCTGCTCCTCCGTGGCCGCACCGGATCCCCAGGCATCCGGATCCTCCTTCTCCGCGTAATCACCCACGCGGTTTAAGGCATCCATCTTTGCAAAGGACGGCATGACCGTACCGCCTTTTCCGAAGATTCCCTGGTGAGCCACCCCCAGCAGATACTCCGCCTTCGGCTTCTTCTCAGAAAGAATGGTCTGGTTTTCTTCGGCATACTGCAGCTGCTGCATGCGCTGCCTGCCGGATAAGAATGCACGGATCAGCTCTTCTGCGCGGTTTCTGTCCGCCGGATCAAGGGCGGAACACTGCGTTTTCAGGTCCGCTTCACATAACGTCAATAAGTCGACTCTGTTCTGTTCCTCCCTTGTCAGCATATGGGTCACCCCTCTTTCGTTCGTGCCTCGTCAATGATACGCTGAAGTTCGTCGATTTCCGTGCCGGACAGTTTTTTCCGGGAAGCAAATGCGGTTAAAAACATGGGAAGAGACCCGGAGAAAGCATCTTCCACAAACCGCTCGCTCTGGAGCGCCCGGAATTCCTCTTTGGACAGAAGCGCCTTTACCATTCCGCCGGTGTTCACGAAAAGTCCCTTTTCAATGAGCCGACGGAGCACCGTGTAAGTTGTGGATTTTTTCCAGTTCAGCGCTTCTTCCGCCAGCGGGACAAGATCTCCGGAAGAAATCGGCTCCTTCTCCCAGATCATATCCGCGAAACGCATTTCCATATCGCCAAGCTGACTATTTTTCATTATTTGTCACCTCGTAATCTCTTTGATCAACAATCCCGCATTTATCTTTTCAATACTTGCTTAGAAAGCGGACTAACTGCAAAGTTTACACCATGTAATTCCACATTCAGTTTATCCCATGTAAACTCATTTGTCAAGAGAAATCCTCGGAAACCTCAAAAGGGGTGATCTATTCGGTCACCCCTCAACTGTTTGAACCGCGCATTATAACACCGTCAAAACATTCTTTTGTCCAGTATTACTGTGCGCTCCCCCAAAAACAAACCATGTCCGGAGATGAATAATAGGGACATGAAGACACTACGTGTTTAAAAACGCCAAGGTATCCCCATTTTGATCGAATGATTCCAAATAACGGATAATCCACAATTCCAGAGTGTAAAAGCGCGGATGGTGAAAAATAAGTAATAATGTTTCCTGCCACAGGATCTCCCAACACATAACTACCGTCTTCCGTATATCTCTGGGGATGTTCCATCCAGTATTGATTTGTTGTGGATGTGCTATACCATGCATACGAATGACAGTTATAGGACGGATTTGCCGGTGCTAATACTTCAGCATCATACTGCGCTGCATAGTTAGCAGTACTTACTGCCGCTACAGATCCGGTAGTTCCAACATCCGACCAGGTTAATCCAACATAGACCATAACCGCACTACCATTCGGTGTATAGACGTTTGCGCAATTGAAACCAGTTATTGGATCAACATAATAGTTAACTGAATCACCACTGTGTCGCAGCAAGTAGTTGACAAAATCGTTTATAAAGAGTTCCCCTTCTTCTCCATCGTATCGGTTCTGATAATCCGCCAATATACTTAATGCATCTTCCCTGTTAAGAAAAACGTCAAGCGGCGCAAAAGAAGAACGGACCGTATTTATACCGAAATCCTTGTCAAGCGGATCGGCCCATGCGTAAATGTCCATTAAATATGGATAATCAAGAATTGTTAACAGCAACGATTCTGTGCTTGCACTATTGCAAGTATCCTCATCGAAATCGTATGCTTTCTTTCACTCTTCAACCGACAATGCCCACCATTCATCAGTGTTTTTTTCAATTTGTGGCATCAAGCGCGCTGAGCCACCTGTTAAAGTCTCTGCATTACTGTGCAATGAAATTAAGCCAACCGCCATCACTAAGACAAACGCGCAAATGAGCAAGGCTTGTTTGACCATTTTAATCAACCATCTTGTGTTTATAATGACCTTCATAAACTCCTCCTTTTCATAACAACACATTTTTCGCTTCCTTTTTCATCAAACTATCTTTTATCCCATGATCGCCTCCTTCCCCGCACACAAGTATCAGTTCCATCTATTCTGAAGATCTTTCAGTCTTTTCTTCACATTCAAGCCAAAGCTCTGCGATCCTAAGCTGACCTTCCTTCGTTGGATGAATGCTATTTGACGTTTCAATAGATTCTGCATACTGGGCCAAATCAATTACTGTAATCTGTAATTCCTCTGCCGCCTCACGTATTGCATTATTGTACAACTCCACCTCGTTCCTTTTGTTACTCTCATCTAACGCTTTCGAAGAACAGGTAAGTGTAGCGCATTCAATTTTCGCATTCGGATATTTTTCTCTTATGTTTTCCAACATTTTCTTATATGCCTGTGAAAATGCATCAACATCAATTTGCCAAAGAAAATCGTTGGTTCCTGCGAAAACAAGTATTAAACCTGGCGTTTCTGTCTCTGATGAAAGATCGTTTATTCTCTGCGGAGATGACATTGCCGGAAATGTTCCAGAAACAAGTGAACCTGACCACGAATTGTTCTCACACAAAACACCATTCACCTTTTCCAAATACTGTTTCCACCAAATATCATTCGCTGAAAAAGAATCTGAAACACCATAATACCATCTGTACCCATCCGGAACAGTGCCCTCAACAGCACTGATCGAATCTCCCAAAATAGAGACTGTTATTGAGGGATTACTATCATCTGCGTTATCCTCAATCGGAAACACTCCGGCTGCTTCCTTCATTCCAAACCAGGCAACCCCTTCGTCCCGCCATCCGTGCAGTTTCAAATAATTCTTTTCGTATTCATCTGAAGTAAAATGATGTGCTGCCAACGGAGGAAGCACCGGATTAAACAACCGATAAACCGGAACCCCATCTGATTGCGTGCTAAACCATGCGACTCCTTCATCTTTCCAATCACAAGACAACAAAACAGATTTTTCAAATTCATCTATTGTATAAAAATGTGTTCCTGTTTCTTCGTGAAACAAACGGTAAACCGGATCATCAGACAAAACTGGGGATATCCAGGCCATGTCTTCATCAACCCATTGTTTGGAGAAAACCAAAACCCATCTCTCGTTGAAATCAGAGGTATAAAGATGCTCTCCTGTAACCGGATTATAAATACGAAAAACATAATTCCGATCAGCTGCCGAAGAATAACTGCTTGCCGCCATTACAAGGAATAAAACCACTGAAATACAAAGCATCGTTTTCATGCGTTTCATTTTAATCCTCCATCAATGCATTTTATCTACTTCCTATCTACTTCCTTCAAAAACTCTTCTTCGCGTTTCGGTCTACTGTTTGTAACCCCACTTAGTTTATATCATGTAAACTTCGTCCGATCAAGGTTTTTTTCAAAAAAAGGACTGCCTTTATGAGGCAGTCCCTAAAGATGTATATCCTTTTCGTCCTTTATCCGATCACGTCCGCCATGTCGTAGACGCCCGGCTCCTTCGTGTACAGGAATTTTGCCGCGGCGATCGCGCCTTTTGCGAAGATCGCCCGGGAATACGCCGTGTGCGTAAAGGTGATCACTTCATCGGTTCCGGCAAAGATCACTTCATGCTCGCCGACGATGGTTCCGCCGCGCACCGCGGAAATGCCGATTTCCTTATCGGGGCGGGCCATCCGGCGGCCGCTGCGGTCAAAAACGTATTCATAATCGTCGCCGTGGGCGTGGTTGATGGCGTTCGCCAACGCCAGGGCCGTTCCGCTCGGCGCGTCCAGCTTGCGGCGGTGATGCTTCTCTACGATTTCAATGTCGTAGCCGGCATCCGCGAACACTTCCGTTGCCTTTTTCAGCAGAGAAATCAGTGTGTTGATGCCCAGAGACATGTTCGCCGAGCGAAGGATCGGAATCGATTCCGACGCTGTGAGCGCCGCGGCGATCTGGATCTGGCTGAGGCCGGTGGTGCAAAGCACCAGCGGAAGATTCTTCGTTACCGCAAAATCCAGCAGATCGTCCACGGCTGCTGCCGAAGCGAAGTCGATGATCACGTCTGCTTCGACGTCACACATCTGTGCGGACGCAAACACCGGGAAATCCGGCCCGTCCTCGTTTTTCGGATCGATGCCGGCCACCACCTTCATGTCCGGCTCCTGCGCGATCAGCTCCTGCAGGACTTTGCCCATGTGCCCGCAGGCACCGTGTAAAATCACTCGAATCATCGTTTCTTCTCCTTACAGCAGGCCGTATGCCGCCATCGCCTTGCGCAGACGCTCCTTCGTGCCGTCCGCCATATCGCACAGCGGTGCGCGCAGGGGACCGGCTTCCATGCCCATGAGGTTTAACGCCGTCTTCACCGGGATCGGGTTGACCTCGCAGAACAGCGCGTCCACCAGGTCAAGCATGCCCAGCTGCAGTGCGCGGGCCTTCGCGATGTCGCCGTCAAACCAGGACATGACCAGGTCATGCATCTGCCGGGGCGCCACGTTTGCCACCACGGAGATCACGCCGAGGCCGCCGATGGACAGCAGCGGAAGCACGAGGCCGTCCTCGCCAGAGTACAGTTCCAGCCTGTCGCCGCACAGCTGCATCGTATGGGACGCTTGGGCCATGTTGCCGGTGGCTTCCTTTAAGCCGACGATGTTTTCCTTCGTGGATACCAGCTCCGCCACGGTCTCAGGCAGAATGTTGCAGCCCGTACGGCCGGGCACGTTGTAAAGAATGATCGGCAGTTTCGTCTCGTCGGCGATCATGCTGTAGTGGCGCACCAGACCGCGCTGGGTGGCCTTGTTGTAATAGGGCGAAACGATGAGCGCCGCGTCCGCGCCGTCCTCTTCCGCGGCCTTCGTCAGCTGGATGGCCGTGGCCGTGCTGTTGGATCCGGTGCCGGCAATGACGGGAACACGGTGGTTCACCATCTGGATGCAGGAGCGGATGACGGCGGAATGCTCCTCCTCGGAGAGGGTGGAGCTTTCGCCCGTCGTACCGCAGATGATGATGGCATCCGTGCCGTTGGCGATCTGGAACTCGATCAGCTCCTCCAGCTTTGCGTAGTTGACGGTCTCGTCCGCGTTCATCGGGGTGACAATGGCAACACCGGAACCTTTGAAAATCGACATCTGTGCTTCCTCCTTCTTTCAAAAGAAAAACCAGCCGGGCGCGGCTGGTCACAGAATACATGCATATCTGAACCTCGATAGCGCCCCATCTTTCGATGACAGTGATAAGGATGTTCTCCTTACCCCCAGGTCAGATGCCGCGCAGAAGACATCCCCTTCGGCGCATTTCCCTTTCCGCGCAGCTTCATTCGCTTCTGCCGCGTCCGCTGCCGTACTCTTAAAATGCGCAACCTCTATCAGATGCGTCCATGATAGTGCGTTTTGCGGCTTCTGTCAAGAAGCGGTTTTCGCGCCGGCATTACATCTGATGCCGCACCACGCGGTATTCGTCACCGTCACGGAAAAACGGGCATTCCTTCTGCATGCCCTGCATCATGCGGGCGTAATCGTCTTCGTCCATGTCCATGGAGCAGTAATACGTCTCGTCTTCTTCGTCATATTCCAGATAAGCGCATTCGTCGCAGTTCATAGATCTCCTTCCCGAAACGGGATCTTTTCCTATTCCGTTTTCTGTGCTATAATCATCTGACCCTGCGCAAAGAGGACGTTTGCTTCGTTCTGCGCAAGCGGTACCCGCAGTGGACACCCGAACGCGCCGCGCTCCCGCCTGCCGCTGCAAGGCCAAAAAATGAGGTCGTTATGGAAAACGGAAGCATTATTGTCTATCACGGCAACGGCATCGGCAAGACGTCCGCAGCGATCGGCGCTGCCATGAAATGCGCTACCGGCGGCGGTACGGCGTACCTCGTACAGTTTATGAAGGGACATCTCGACTCGAATCTGTACGACCGGCTCGAGCCGGAAATCAAGGTGTTCCGTTTCGAGCACAGCCTCGAATCCTTCTCGGAGCTGACCGACGAGAAGCGCCAGGAGGAACGGCAGAATTATCACACCGGTCTCTTCTTTGCCAAGAAGGCGCTTTCCACCGGCGAGTGCGACCTTTTGGTCCTCGACGAGGTGCTCGGTCTGATCGAGGAGGATCTGGTGACCTCGGGCGAAGTACTCGAGGTCCTGAAAGCGCGCTCCGTGTTCACCACGGTCATCCTCACCGGCACACATCTGCCGGATGCCATCCGCGTCGCGGCGGATCACGTGTACAACATCCGCACGGAAAAATAACCGGGCGGACGTACGCCTTTCGATCGTTTATTCAAAAGACAGCCGGCCAGGCCGCCGGCTGTCTTTTCTGTTCCGTCCGATTTTACAGATTCAGGTTCCCGATCCAGGCCAGCAGCGGCTGTTCCCACTGCGTCCATTTTTCGTTCCCGCAGAAACCGTGCGCAGCACCCGGCAGGAACATCGTCTGATTCGACGGGTTGGCCTCCATGTTCTTCGCGTAGCCGCCGATGCCCTTTAACATGTCCTTGCCGCCGTAGCAGAGGAAGGTCGGCGTCTGTTTCACGCGCTCGTAGTTCCCGTTCAGGGAGTATTCCTTCGTCCACAGCACGCGCTGGACAGGATTCGTATAGAATTCCGTTCCTTTTAAGTTGGCGAGCATGTTCGGGTTCTCGTCGAAGTTGGTCACCGGATACATCAGGATCATGAAATCCGGCATGCCGTTCTGGGCGTCGGTTTCATCCGGGACATAGCCTTCGACGTTCACGGGATCATTCCCGAGGAATTCCGCGGAAGAAGCCACGGCGTAGCCGCCGGCCGATGCGCCCATCACGCCGACGCAGTCCGGTGAAATGCCCCACTCGGCAGAATGCGCGCGCACGTAACGGACAGCACGCTGCACGTCAATGGCCGGCACCGGGAAGCGGTAGGGCTCCAGACGGTAATCCAGCACAAAGGCCGAAATCCCGGCGCTGTTTAAAAGCTTCGCCGGATAGGTGCCTTCGTTGTCCGTCGAAACCATGCAGAACGCGCCGCCCGGCGCGATCACGACGCTCTTCGTTGAGCCGGGCACAATGTAGGGCGTGATGGCGGGGACGTCGGTATAGGTGTCCTTCGCTTTTCCTTTTTTGATGACCTCTCTGTCCACGAAATCGTCGTGGCCGCTGTTGTCCGCCATCAGCTTCGTGCCGAAGACCCAGCGGATCCAGTTCATCATCACCAGCGGTCCGGGCGTCTTTGTGATCTTCATGTCGTCATACTTGCTGCGGTTCTCATTGAAGGGAATGATTTCTCCCCAGATCGGAATTGTGATACCCATAAGCGTTTCCTCCGTTCTTCCGTCCTCATCTGCGGATGTTTTTTCCAGTATACCAGTTTTTTTCCGTCTCGTGTATAATGATGTGGTATTTTCACATTTCAAGGAGCCGCCATGCGTTTATTCACAGCAGACCGCGCGCCCATCCGGCAGCGCCGGCTGACGACATTTCAGATCATCATCCTCGGATTTGCCGGGGTCATTCTGCTCGGCACACTGCTTCTGATGCTGCCCTTCGCGTCCGCCTCCGGCCAGGTCACCCCCTTTTCGGAAGCGCTGTTCACCGCCACCTCCGCCGTCTGCGTGACCGGGCTGGTGGTGCAGGACACGGCGACGTACTGGTCGCTGTTTGGAAAAACCGTCATCATTCTGCTGATCCAGACCGGCGGCCTCGGCGTCGTCTCCGTCTCCTCAGCGGTGCTGATTCTCTCCGGCCAGCGGGTTTCTCTGATGCAGCGGAGCACGATGCAGGAGGCGCTCGCCGTCCCGCGCATCGGCGGCATCGTCCGGCTGACCGGCTTTATCCTGAAAGGCACCTTCCTGATCGAAG
Source organism: Shuttleworthella sp. (assembly GCA_045545575.1). GTDB lineage: Bacteria > Bacillota > Clostridia > Lachnospirales > Lachnospiraceae > Shuttleworthia. The sequence continues at coordinate 11,878 of JAZQBE010000048.1, read as the reverse complement.
GCATCGGCGCTTTGCTTCTCATCCCGGCCCTCTGGCCGGATTTCGGCATCAAAGCGGTTCCCGCGGCGCTGTTTCATTCCGTTTCGGCCTTCTGCAACGCGGGCTTCGACCTGATGGGCCAGCCGGACAACACGTTCTGCTCCCTGACCGCTTTCACCGGAAACACCCTGCTGAACGTCGTGCTGATGGTTCTGATTCTGACGGGCGGTCTGGGCTTTCTGACCTGGGACGACATCCGCGTGCACCGGCACCATGTCTCGCGCTACCGGATGCAGAGCAAGGTCATCCTTGCCGCCTCGGTTCTGCTGGTGACGCTGCCCGCCGCGTTCTATTTCTTCGTGGACTTCGCGGCGATGCCGGCGAAGGAACGGATCCTCGCGTCGCTGTTCCAGTCCGTCACCGCGCGTACCGCCGGGTTTAATACGACGGACCTTTCCGCGATGACCGGTGCCGGCCGCACGATCATGATCTTCCTGATGCTGATCGGCGGCGCGCCCGGTTCGACGGCCGGCGGCATGAAGATCACCACCGCCGCCGTGCTGTTTTTAAGCGCCTTCTCCGTCATCCGGCGCCGCGAGCACACGGAGGCCTTCGGCCGGCGGATGGACGCGTCGGTGATCCGCAGCGCTTCCACCATCCTGACGCTGTACCTGACGCTGTTTCTGCTTTCGTCCGTCATCATCAGCACCGCGGAAGGGCTGCCGATGGACATTGTCTTCTTTGAGACCTCGTCGGCCGTCGCGACCGTCGGCCTTTCCCTGGGGCTGACCCCGACCCTCGGCCTGCTGTCGCGGTGCATTCTGATCGTGCTGATGTTTTTCGGGCGCGTCGGCGGCCTGACGCTGATTTATTCGGTGTACACCGGGCCGGTCCGGCAGCTATCCAAAAAACCCCTCGACAATATCACGGTAGGTTAGGATTCTGAGAATCCTGTTCAGAACGGAGATCATTATGAAAAACGTATTACTCATCGGTCTGGGCCGTCTGGGCGCCCAGCTGGCACAGCAGCTCTCGCTTTACGGACATCAGGTGATGGCCGTGGACGAAAGTGAGGAGAAGGTGAACAACGTCCTGTCGTACGTCACGAACGCGCTGATCGGCGACAGCACGAACGAGGATTTCCTGCGGTCCCTCGGCGTCAACAATTACGACCTCTGTTTCGTCGCCATCGGAAACGACTTCCAGGACTCTCTGCAGACGACCTCGCTTCTGAAGGATTTAGGCGCCGTGCGCATCATCTCGATGGCCGAGCATGCCGTCCAGGCGAAATTCCTGCTGCGCAACGGCGCGGACGAGGTCATCTTTCCGGAACAGCAGACCGCGCGCTGGGCCGTGCAGAAATACGCCTCGGACCACGTGCTCGATCTGTTTTCCATCGACGACACCACGGCGCTTTTCGAGATCCGGGTCCCGAAATCCTGGGCCGGCCGGACCATCGGCGACATCGACGTCCGCAAGAAATACCATCTGAACATCGCGGCCGTAAAAAAAGAAGGACATGCCGAACTCCTGATCTCACCGGATATGGTTCTGACGGAGGACATGTCCCTGGTGGTGCTCGGCGAATACGCCCAGATTCAGAGGCTGGGCTGACCCGCCGGCACCGTTTCGATTCAATTTTACAGAGGATTGTTTACGCCTTATAGCCGAAATCCGGAATCGCGTTCCAGCGCATCCGGAAGTAGTGGGCCGCGAGTTTCGGCCTGCGGTCGCGGGTAAACAGTCCTTTTTTGTTGCCCTGGATCCGCAGCATGCTCTGGCTGGTCGCGAAATCCGCGAAGTTCCAGACCTGCTCTCCCACCACGAAATCATATTCGTCGAAGACGCCGTTGTTCATTCGGTAGTAGTCGACCTGGTATTCCTCGGTGTACATCACCGGGGTCGCGTCGTGCAGTCCCATCACGGTGTCCGCGCCGTACTCGGAGAACATCACGGGCTTGCCGACAGCGCGCCATTCGTCGAGCTCGGCGCGCAGCGCCTGTTCCGAGGCTTCCAGATCCGGTCCGCCGAAATACCAGCCGTAGTAGCGGTTTAAGCAGATCACGTCGGACAGCTGCGCGGAGATATCCGTCGCCGGGCCGCCGGCCATCTGCACCGACGTCAGCGTGCAGGGACGCTTCTGAGGATCGACGGCACGCGCAAGGTCATAGAGGGGCGCGAAGTATTCCATGGCGCCCTCCCCGTAGGATGCCGGCTCGTTGGCGATATTCCACATCACCACGCAGGCGTAGTTTTTGTCCCGGGCGATCAGATCGCGGATGACGTCCTTGTGATGTTCAAAGGTCTGCACACCGTGCTCGGGATCGAAGGTGCCGATCTTCTGTCCGTTGAAGTTCGCGCCGCCGCCGAAATCAAGGTTCACGCCGACCGCCGTCGTCTCGTCGATCACGACGATGCCCTCTTCGTCCGCTAAACGCATCATCTCTTCGCTGTAGGGATAGTGACTGCAGCGGAAGCTGTTCGCGCCCTGCCACTTCATCAGCGAGATGTCCTTGACGTACATCGGGATGTTCATGCCGCGTCCGCCGGGGAAGGTGTCCTCGTGCTTTCCGTAGCCTTTAAAATAGAACGGCTTTCCATTTATGAGGAATTTCGTGCCGTCCACGCGCACCGTGCGGATGCCGTAGGGCAGCTCGTAGACGTCCTCGCCGAGGGTGACGCGCACCTTGTACAGATAGGCGCAAAGGGGCTGCCAGAGCGTCGCCTGCGGAATCGGAATCTGCGTGTTTTTGCCGCTGCCTTCCGCCACTTTACTGCCGGACGCGTCAAACACTTCAACAAGGCAGGATGCGGCATCGGCATCCGGCCCCGCGCCTTCGGTCACAACCGTCAGGACGGCGTCCGTTTCCGGGGCGGTCTCGTCGGTCACCTGCGCGGTGACGGTCACGTCCGCGATCCATGTCTTCGGCGTGGTATAGATGCGCACGGGGCGGGTAATGCCGGCGTAGTTGAAGAAGTCGAAGTTGGGGTAGTTCTCCTTTTTCACGGCGCCGACCGGGCCGCCGACCGGACCGCCCATCATGGGCGTTTTCCCGCCGACGGGCAGCGTGGTGTAATCGATCACGTTGGAAACGGCGATCGTCAGCAGGTTTTCCCCGTCGCGCAGCGCGTCGTTCAGTTCCGTTTCAAAGGGCAGGAATCCGCCGAGATGCTCGCACAGAAGCGTGCCGTTCAGGTAGATCCGCGCGCGGTGAGTGACGGCGTCGCAGCGCAGTACGACGCGCTGGCTCTCGCGCACATAGGCCGGCACGGCGACGGTGCGCTGATAATAGACCCAGCCGTAATGGTCGCGGAAGGAGATTCCTTCCTTCAGGTCGTTGTAGGACGCCGGGACAGGCATCGTCATCGCGTCCAGAAGCGGCGCGTCGGCGGCTGCGTCATCGACGGTTTCTTTGCCCAGCGCGAAATTCCACACACCGGACAGATCCATCACCATCCGGGAAGCGGTTAATACAGGATAAAGCATCGTTTCCCTCCTTAAATCAAAATCATTCCGTTTTCATCCGGCTCCTTCGGAACCGCGACCATCCAGTCGATCAGGCTCATCGCGGCCGAAATCCCGGTCCAGCAGACAGCCAGATATACCAGTCCCTTCACCCAGTGCCGCGCATAGAAGTGATGCACGCCGAAAAGCCCCAGCAGGCAGAGCCAGCAGTAGGTCTTCCGGTTTACGGGGTTATACGTGGTATGCGCGTCCTTGAAGGCGTAATATTTCTCAACCAGGCGCACCCATGCGCTTTTCTTTTCTTCCGCCATCTGCGGTTTCCTTTCCTGCTTTTGTTTTCAAAAGCGGCCGGCCGCCCAGGCAGGCTGCCGGCCGCTCCTTGAATATGCTGTCTTCTTATGCCGTGCGGGCAGAGGCGTTTTACGCCTCGCCCTTCATGTAGGCAGCCTTGATTTCGCCGACCTTTTCGCGGACTTCTTCCATCTTCTCAGCCGTCAGCGGATAGAACTTCATGGCGACCACGTTGAAGATCAGACCGACGGATACCAGACCGTAGGTCAGGAAGATGCCGACCGCCTTCAGCTGCGGCGAGTAGGGGGTATCCACATCCGGCATCTTGTCGCGGAAGCCGATCATGGCAAACAGCAGGCTGGCGATGAACGGCGCCAGGGAGGACACCAGTTTGTCGATAAAGGAGAACAGCGTGCCCATCAGGCCCGGCACATAGTTGCCGGAACGGTAGGTCTCGTAATCCGCGCAGTCCGCCGTCATCGGGATGACGATGTTGGAGGAAACCTGCTGGAAGCCGCCGGCCACCACCGTCAGCACAAAGAGCGCGACCGTGAAGAACGTAAAGCCCGTAAAGCCGTCGTATCCGGGGATCCCAAGGGATTTCGGATTGCCGAAGGTCCACAGAAGGATCATCAGGATATTGCCGATCAGTGCGATCCAGCTGGAAAGAATCATGGCCTTGCGCTGGCCGAACTTCGTGGCGATGATGCCGACGCCCAGGAAGATGAAGATCACATTGCCGATGGTGGTGTAGATCTGGAAGCCGCCGGACAGGGCATAGTTTCCGACCACGACACCGTACATGATGGCCGTAACCACCGAGGTGCGGGCCGCGGCGCCGAGCTTGTCGGTGGAGGCGGACAGCACGAGCATCTGGATGGCACGGTTGTTCTTGATGACTTCGAAGTAGTCGCGGAAGGTCACCATCTGCGGCTTGCCGGTTCCGAAATACTTGACGTTGTCCTTCGGCCAGATGGAGATTACGGCGATGGCCGTGAAGATGGCGGAAAGGATCGCGAAAATGGCCCACATCTCATGATAGAGGGTGATATCGCCCATGAAATTGCCGCCGTGCTTCGGCACGAGGTAGCTCGATACAAGCACCTGGCCGCCGGTGAACAGGATCATGTTGAAGGTCGCGTCAAAGACGGTGAACAGCGGACGCTGCTTCGGATCGTTGGTCAGGCAGCTCTGGGCGGATTTCGTAACGACGCACTGGAAGGTGTAGCCGATGTAGTAGATCATGTTGATCACGATGAAAAAGACCACACGCACGATGCCTTCCGGCAATTTCGGCGTCACGAAGAACATCAGGAAGCTTCCCAGAAACAGGATCGCGTTGCCGATGATCATGAACGGGCGGTTCTTGCCGAGTTTTCCGTTGGTCTTATCGACAACGAAGCCGATGAACGGATCGGTCACGCCGTCCCAGATACGCATGATCATGGAAAAGCTGCCGGCTAAGACCACGCCTAAGCCGACCCATCCATTGATATAGAATGCGATGAAGTTCATCATAAACAGATACAGGTTGGTGGCGGTGTTGTTTAACGCAAAACCGCCGATGCGCCACAACGGAACGCGGTGGATGCCATTGCCCACATCATACTTTGAGTTTTCCATAATGCCCCCTTTCCGGTTGAACTGCAGCAGGTCCCGCCCATCGCGTGAAACACCTGCCGGTGTACGATGGATTCAGTGTACCCATTCTGCCCCGATCGTTCTATAATGATTTTCATTTTCTGGCATATGTTATTTTTAAACATGCTTGTGCGGCAAAAATAATATGGTATAATATGAACATTGTCCCGTTTCTGTTATCCGAACGACGCAAAGGAGCCCGCCATGTCCGACGATTTTATCGCCTTCACACAGGATTTCTTTCAGAAACTCAATCTCCATACCGCCATCGCATCCCCGGACAGCGCCGTGGATGAGCTCACCGATCTGGACCTCGGTCTTCGCCGGACACTGACCGGCTCCGCGGACTCCACGATCCTGCAGTTTCAGCAGGTGCTGGCGGATCTGTTCGTGACGCCGGAAGGAACCGTCCCCGTCCTCTTTTTCACGGATTCCTTCGACTGCCATTACCTTGCTTTCTGTCTGCCCGAAACCGGAACGGGGGTCAGGCACGCGTTCCGAAACGTCTTCCTGGCCGGACCGTGGCTGACGCAGCGCCGAAGCATCTCCTCCATCCAGGAGCTGTGCGAGACGCTTTCCATCCCGCTTTCGCAGGTTCATTTCCTGTCCGCCTGGTATTCCACACTGCCGCTGTTCGAAGAAGACCTGATCATCGAGCAGTACATCGAAAGTCTCTGCAGTGTGCTGTTCGGGCGCGGGAACTGCCTGCTGCAGCACAAAGCGCTGCGTCCGTCGGAAAACGAGGTCTACGCCGCTTCCGCTCCGGATCCGAACCAGAACATGCTGCATCTTCTTGAGCAGCGCTATGATCTGGAGGAGCAGCTGCTCGACGCCATCGGCCGCGGCGACGAGGACACTGCCCTTCACGCCTTCGGCGACAAAGCGTTCAGCGCGATGGAAAACCGCGCGCAGACGCCGCTTCGCAGCCGCAAAAACGGGCTGATCACCTTAAACACCCTCTGCCGCAAGGGTGCGCAGCGCGGCCGGGTCCATCCGGTGGATCTTGACGATCTCTCCCGCCGGTTCTCGCTGAAAATCGAGGATCTTCATTCCGAGGAAGAGGTGCGGCAGCTGTCCCGTGAGATGATCCGCCGCTACAGCCGTCTGGTGCAGACCCGTTCGATGGCGGATTTTTCCCCCGTGATCGGAAAAGCCGTCGCCGCGATCCGGCAGAACCTGACCGACGAATCGCTGTCGCTGTCGCAGCTTTCCGAGGAGCTTTCCATCAACAAAAGCTATCTGGCGACTCTGTTCAAAAAGGAAACCGGAACGACCGTCGTATCCTTTATCAACAGCTGCCGGATCGACCGGGCCATCTTCCTGCTGAACACCACGTCCCTGTCCATCCAGGAAATCGGCGCCGCCAGCGGCATTCCCGATCCCAACTGGTTTGCGCGCCTGTTCGCGAAGGAAAAAGGCATGACACCGTCCGCGTACCGCAAAATGATTCATAAATAACGCCCGGCCGGCGCGGTTTTTTTCGTCGAACTCGCTCCTTTCATTTCCCCGAAACTGTGCTATGATATCTGCTGAGTTTTTACGTCATTCATGCAGCAATACGAGGTTTCTATGAAAACATCCCGCAACAGCATCCGCAACATCGCCATTATCGCCCTCGTCGACCACGGCAAACCCAACCTCGTGGACGAGCTGTTAAAGCAAAGCGGCGTCTTCCGCGACAACCAGGCCGTCCAGGAACGCGTGATGGACTCCAACGATCTTGAGCGCGAGCGCGGCATCACGATTCTTTCCAAGAATACGGCCGTTTTCTACCGCGGCATCAAGATCAACATCGTCGACACCCCCGGCCACGCCGATTTCGGCGGCGAGGTGGAACGCGTCTTAAAGATGGTGGACGGCGTCATCCTCGTGGTGGATGCCTTCGAGGGCGTCATGCCCCAGACGCGGTTTGTCTTAAAGAAAGCGCTGGAGCTGGATCTGCCCATGGTCTGCTGTGTGAACAAGGTGGACCGTCCGGAAGCCCGTCCGGCCGAAGTGGTGGACGAGGTGCTCGAGCTTCTGATCGACCTGGAAGCCTCCGAGGAACAGCTCGACGCGCCCTTTGTCTTTGCCTCCGCGAAGGAAGGCTGGGCTTCGAAGGACATGGATACCCCCGGCACGGACATGATGCCGCTGTTCGACACCATCGTCGAGAGCATTCCCGCCCCGACGGGCGATCCCGACGCCAACCTGCAGGTGCTGATCTCCACCATCGACTACAACGAATACGTGGGCCGCATCGGCATCGGCAAGGTGGACAACGGCAAAATCTCCGTCAACCAGAACGTCATTCTGTTAAACCACCACGATCCCGACAAAAAGGTCTCCGTAAAAATCAGCAAGCTCTATGAGTTTGACGGTCTGCAGCGCGTGGAGGTGAAGGAGGCCGGCATCGGTTCGATCATCGCCATTTCCGGCATTTCGGACATCCACATCGGCGATACGATCTGCGGTCTGGAGGAAGAACCGGAAGCCATTCCGTTCCAGAAAATCTCCGAGCCGACCATCGCCATGAACTTCGTCGTCAACGACAGTCCCTTCGCCGGGCAGGAAGGCACCTACGTGACCTCCCGCCACATCCGCGACCGGCTGTTCCGCGAGCTGAACACGGACGTTTCTCTGCGGGTGGAAGAAACCGATTCGCCGGACTGCTTCAAGGTCTCCGGCCGCGGCGAGCTGCATCTGTCCGTGCTCATCGAAACCATGCGCCGCGAGGGCTACGAATTCGCCGTCAGCAAGGCCGAGGTGCTGTACAAGACGGACGAAAACGGCAAGCGCTTAGAGCCCATGGAGCGGGCCTGGGTGGACGTGCCGGACGAATACACCGGCGTCGTCATCGAAAAGCTGTCCCAGCGCAAGGGCGAGATGCAGAACATGATGCCCATCGTCGGCAACTACACGCGCATCGAGTTTCTGATTCCTTCCCGCGGCCTGATCGGCTACCGGGGCGACTTCATGACGGACACCCGCGGAAACGGCATCTTAAATACCAGTTTTGAAGGCTACGCGCCCTACTGCGGCGACATCGCCTACCGCAAGCTCGGTTCCCTGATCGCTTTCGAAACCGGCGAGGCGGTCGCCTACGGCCTCTTCTCCGCCCAGGACCGCGGCGCGCTCTTCATCGGACCGGGCACCCGCGTTTACGCCGGCATGGTCATCGGCCAGTCGTCCCGCGCGGAGGACATCGAGCTGAACGTGTGCAAAAAGAAGCACCTGACCAACACCCGCTCCTCTTCCGCCGACGAGGCGCTTACGCTTACGCCGCCGCGGATTCTGTCCTTAGAGCAGGCGATTGACTTCATCGACACCGACGAGCTTCTGGAGGTGACGCCGGAAAGTCTTCGCATCCGCAAGCGCATTCTGGATCCGCTGCTTCGCAAGCGCGCGAAGATGAACAGCTGATGAATGAACCGGAAATAAAGAAACCGCGGGAAGAACCATAGCGTTCTTCCCGCGGTGTTTTTTTGCGGTTATTTCTTTCTTACAGAAGGGACTCCAGAAAAGCCATCGCCCGTTCGGGCCAGCCTTCCACGTCGGTTCCGGTGCCGTCGCCGAAGCCGTGGGCGGCATGATCGCCTTCTTCCAGCTTCACAGGCACGCCGGCCGCGGCAAGCGCGGCTGCCAGACGCTCGGAATTTTCCGGAGGCACCGTCGCGTCATCTTTGCCGCAGACAATGTAGCAGGGCGGGTAATCCGCGTCGACCCGGGAGGTCACGTTGAACGTTTCCTTCGTCTCTTTCCAGTCGTCGCCCATCCACAGCGCTGCCATTTCCGCGGCGCTTTCCGGATCCAGAACGCTTCCCAGATCTGCCGGTGCATAGATCGGAAACATGCAAAGCGGCTTCGGCAGGCTGTGCGCCGCATAGCCCATGGCCGGAAGACCCCAGTTGCAGATCAGGTTCGCGCCGGCCGAAAAACCGCCGATGGCGTAACGCGCCGGATCGATGCCGAACCCGCCGGCATGATCGCTCAGCCAGCGGACCGCCTGCGCCAGATCCTCCAGCGCCAGCAGAACCGCGGGCTTTCGAGCCACACGGTAAGACAGCAGAAATACGGGATACCCCGCATCCAGGAAATGGCGGGCCGTCGGGAACGCTTCCACCACGGAGCAGACCACCGTATAGCCGCCGCCGGCACACAGAATGACGTGCGGAAGAGACGGATTGCGATGCTTCGGCGCCATGTAGATCAGACTGACGTCTTTTTTCTGCGCATCGCCCCGGCATTCTTCAGGATCATAAATCGGATGCACCGACACGCGGCCGTCCGCCAGACTGTCGTACAGGCAGTTGAGGCCGTCGGTCACGCCCTGGGCAGACCAGCCGATCTGCGCCAGATCCGAGATGCGGGCATTCTCAAAACCGGCCGGTGCAGGCGTATCCTGCGGAGCGAAAAAGAAATGGTTTCGAACCGGTTCGAGCACCGGATTCAGAAACACGTCCGCCACAAGATCATTGACCTGAAATGTCCCCATCGTTCCCCTCCGTGAAAACAGCTGAATTCAGATTCAGAACGCGCCGCCGAGCGGATACTTCGCCGTCAGCGCATCCACGATCGCGCGGGCCTTCGGCACGCCGGCCTCACCCTCTTTGATCACGGTGGCAATGGCTTCGGCCACCTGGTCGAAGTCGGCCTCGTTTAATCCGCGGCTCGTCGCAGCCGGCGTACCCAAACGGATACCGCTGGTGACGAAGGGGCTCTTCGGATCGTTCGGAATCGTGTTCTTGTTGGCCGTGATGTGGGCCGCGTCGAGCAGCTTTTCCACGCTCTTTCCGGTCAGGTCGAAGGGCGTCAGGTCGACGAGCATCAGATGGTTGTCCGTACCGCCGGAAACGATCTTCACGCCGCGGGCCTGCAGGCCGGCGCAGAGCGCCTTCGCGTTGTTGGCGACGTTCGTCATGTACGTCTTGTATTCCGGCGTCATGGCTTCCGCGAAGCAGACTGCCTTCGCCGCGATCACATGCATCAGCGGGCCGCCCTGGATGCCCGGGAAAATGGCTTTGTTGAAGTTGAACCGCTCGTTGGCCTCGGCGGTGGACATGATCATGCCGCCGCGGGGTCCGCGCAGGGTCTTGTGGGTGGTCGTCGTCACGATATCCGCATAGGGCACCGGGCTCTGATGCAGGCCGGTGGCCACAAGGCCGGCGATGTGCGCGATGTCCGCCATCAGCACGGCGTCCACGCTGTGGGCAATCTCGGCAAAGCGCTTGAAATCAATCGCGCGAGCATAGGCGGAAGCGCCGCAGATGATCATCTTCGGACGGCATTCCTTCGCGATGCGCTCGACTTCGTCGTAGTCGATGAAGCCTTCGTCATTGACGCCGTAGGGAACGATGTTGAAATATCTTCCGGAGAAGTTCACCGGTGAACCGTGGCTTAAGTGTCCGCCGTGGTCCAGGTTCATGCCCATCACGGTATCGCCGGGGGTCAGCACGGCGAATTCGACGGCCATGTTGGCCTGGGCGCCGGAGTGGGGCTGCACGTTGACATACTCGGCGCCGAACAGCTTCTTCGCGCGCTCGATCGCCAGGTTCTCCGCCTGGTCCACCACCTCGCAGCCGCCGTAGTAGCGCTTGCCCGGATAGCCCTCGGCATACTTGTTGGTCAGAATGGAACCCATCGTCGACATGACGGCGGGGCTGACCCAGTTCTCCGAGGCAATCAGCTCGATGTGGCTGCTCTGGCGGGCAAATTCATCGCAGAGGACGGAAGCGATTTCGGGGTCGACCAAACGGATATCGTCCAGTGTGTACATAGCGGTTTCCTTTCGTTTGTAATTCTTTTCCTTTTATGATTACGCTTCCTTCCGGAACTTCGTGCGCAGCACGTACCACAGGGACGGCGCGATGAAGACGGAGGAATAGGTGCCGCAGAGCACGCCGACTAAGAGCGGCAGTGCGAAGGCGCGGATGGAGCTGACGCCGAAGATCAGAAGCATCAGGACCATGACGGCGGTCGTGATGGAGGTGCTGATCGTACGGCCCATGCTCTGATGGACGCTGGTGTTGACGAGCTCGCTTAAGGTCTCTTCCGTCTTCGACGTCAGGGCCGCGGCGTTTTCACGGATGCGGTCGAAGATGACGATGGTGTCGTTGACGGAGTAGCCGATGACGGTCAGCATGCAGGCGATGAACGCGCTGCCGACGGAGATGCGGGCAAGGGCGTACAGCGTCAGCACGACGAGCACGTCGTGGATCAGGGCCGCGATCGCGGAGGACGCGAAGCGGATGTCCTTAAAGCGGAACCAGATGTACAGCAGCATGAAGACCGCGGCCACGATGACGGCAATCAGGGATGCGCGGCGCATCTCGCTTCCGATGGTGGAGGAGATGTTCTGCTGGGAAATGGCTTCGTTTTCGATTTCGAAGTTCTCTTCCAGCAGGCCTTCCAGCTCAAGACGCTCGTCCACGGACAGGGTGCGGGTCTTGAAGATGACCTGGGTGCTGTTCTGCACGGTCTGGATCTGGATGTCCTTGTCGCCGGTCACCTGCTCGAAGTAGG
>JAZQBE010000047.1:0-12230 GCA_045545575.1 Shuttleworthella sp. | reverse complement strand
GGAACGGGGGTCAGGCACCCGTTCCACTTTTCCGGAACAGGGGTCAGGCACCCGTTCCATTTTCCAAAGGAGGTACAACCAAATGTCCATCAGTGCTGAAGTTTTCATTCATGAATCCGACCGTGCGGCCCTGGCCGCGCTGAAGGCGATCCCGGGCTTTGACGCTTTGATGAAGGCGTTCATGAAGGTCTGGAGCGAGAAGACGTACAAGATCCTGAACATGTCCACGAACCTTCGGGTGAGTCCGGATCAGCTGCCGCAGTACTATGAGATGCTGCTGCCGGTCTGCGCGCGGATGGGGATCGACGTGCCGGAGATCTACATCGAGCTGAATCCGGTGCCGAACGCCTACACGTACGGCGACACGGAGCCGTTTATCGTGCTGACGTCGGGGCTGATCGAGGCGCTGCCGGAGGAGCTGATCCAGACGGTGATCGCGCATGAATGCGGACACATCGTCTGTCATCACACGCTGTACCGGACGGTGGGGCGGTTCATCCTTGCGGGGCTTTCCGCGGGTCTCGGCGCGCTTGCGTCGCTGCCGCTGCAGATGGCGTTTTCGTACTGGATGCGCTGCAGCGAGTATTCCGCGGACCGCGTGGCGGCGGTGTTCAACGGCGACCCGGAGAAGATGAAGGACGTCTGCATGCGTCTGGCGGGCTTTGACAAGGATCTGCCCGGCGAGGCGAACATGGAGGCCTTCCTTGCGCAGGCGAAGGAATACAAGGAATACGTCGACGGATCCGCATGGAACAAGACGATGGAATTCATGGTGGTCAGCCGGATGGATCATCCGCTGACCGCGCTGCGCGCGCTGTACTGTGACGAGTGGTCGAAGACGGACAGCTTCGCCAATACGGTCCGCTATCTGGATGAGGAAGCCGCGGGCGCGCCGCATCAGGCACTGCCGGTGACGAAGCCGCTCGCCGCCTATACCGGGCGCGATTACCGCGAGGTCGCGGGCGAGCTGTATGCCGAGGGATTCACGAACATCCTTCTGAGCCGCGAGACGGAACGCCGCGGGCTTGCGCGCAGCCAGGCGGTCACCGAAATCTGGTACGGCGAGCAGAAGAAAATCGAGCTCGGTGACTGGATTCCTGCCGGCGCGCCCGTATACGTCTGCTATTTTGAAGAAGAAACCGAAGAAGAGCTCCGCAGCCGGCATCCCGGCCAGGCCCGCGCCCGGCATTCCGCCGCGTATTACGTCGGAAGGAAACTCGACGAAGCCGAGGCCGACTTCACACGAAGCGGATTTGTGCACATAACAGCAATGCCCGTCGCCGATATCCGCCCCGGCCTGCTCGCAAGGGCGCGCGATCTGACCATCGAGTCCGTGACCATCGGCGGGCAGGGAAGGTTTAAACAGGACGAATGGTTTGACGAAAACGCGGAAGTGGTGATCGTCTACCACACAATCGGGTAAAAAGCGGAACGGGTGCCTGACCCCCGTTCCGGTTCTGGTGTCTCATAAGGAGGAAAGAACCATGAAATTCGAGGAACTGATTCAGGCAAGACGCAGCGTGCGCGCATACGAGGACCGCACGCCGGACCACGAAACGCTCGAAGCGTTCCTGCGCCAGGCGCAGCAGGCGCCGTCCTGGAAGAATCTGCAGACGGCAAGAACCTATGTGGTGGAGGATCCCGATCTGCTGGCGCAGGTCCGCGGATGTCTTCCGTCGTTCAATCAGCGCAGCTCCGCGAACGCGGTGCTGATGGTGACGACTTTTGTGTGCGGGCTGTCGGGCTTCTCGAACGGCGAGCCCGACAATGAATGCGGCGATGGCTGGGGCGCGTATGATCTGGGTCTGCGCGACGCCTACCTGATCCTCGCGGCGAAAAACGCCGGGCTTGACACCCTGATCATGGGCCTGCGCGATGCGGACCGCCTGCGCGGGCTGCTTGCGATTCCGCAGGAGGAAGAGATCATGTCGGTCATCGCCGTCGGATACGGCGCGCAGGAGAATACGGCTAAAGGCCGGAAGGAACTCGGCGAAGTCGCGCGGTTCTTCTGAAAAGCGGAACAGGGGTCAGGCACGCGTTCCGGTTTCTGTCAATAAGCGGAACAGGGGTCAGGCACGCGTTCCACATCGATTCTCGATGAATCTTCAAAATAAAGAGGTCAGAATGATTCACACGCTGCGCTATGGGATGACGAATACGTTTCTGATCGAAGGCACCCGTGGCCGCCTTCTGCTCGATACGGATTACGCCGGGACGCTGCCTGCTTTTTTCAAGGCACTGAAATCCGCCGGGGCGGCGGTTCGGGATACTACGTACGTGATGGCGACGCATTATCATCCGGATCACATGGGCCTGATCAGCGAGCTGACGGATCTTGGCGTGAAACTGCTGCTGATGGATGTGCAGGCCGGTGCGGTTCATTTTTCCGATGCGATTTTTGAAAGAGAACACCGCCGTGTGAAGCCCATCGACGAAACCCGCGCCACGGTGATATCCTGCGGCGAAAGCCGCGCGTTTCTCGCTGAGCTCGGCATTGACGGCGAGATCGTCCCCACGCCCAGCCACAGTGCAGACAGCGTGACGCTGATCCTGGACAGCGGGGACGCGTTTGTCGGAGATCTCGAGCCGGAATCCTATCTGGCGGGATATGAGGAAAATGAAGCTTTGAAGGCGGACTGGGAAGCCGTGCGGGCGCATCATCCGCGGCGGATCCATTACGCACACGCAAAAAGCTGAAAAGCGGGACGGGGGTCAGGCACGCGTTCCGGTTTTGGAAGAAAAAGTGGAACGGGGGTCAGGCACGCGTTCCACTTTCAGAAGAAAGGATGCACGTCGGAAATGAGCGAGCCCTTTGTCAGAATCGATTTGCATGGGATGACCCAGGAACAGGCGGTGAAAGTGAACGACCGCGCGATCGCCACGGCCGGGCCGATGACGTACCAGCTGCAGCTGATTCACGGTTATCACCGGGGGACGAGCCTGCGGTCGATGATTCAGGACTGGTACCGGTATGACGCAAAGGTGAAGCGGATCATTCCGGGGGACAATCCCGGCATCACTGTGCTGGTTCTGAAAGAATTGTATTAGGAAAAACCGGAACGGGTGCCTGACCCCTGTTCCGGTTTCAGGAAAAAGTGGAACGGGTGCCTGACCCCCGTTCCGGTTTTGTGCGGAGGTTTTATGGCACAGGGGGGACGCGGCCCGGGCGGCGCTTACAGCCGGGCGTATATGAGCGAGGAGGAGAAGGCAGGCACGCCGAAGATCACGGCGGACCTGGTGCGCCGGGTGCTGGGGTATCTGCGGCCGTACGTCGCGCAGCTGGCGCTGGTTCTGGTGTGCATCCTGATTTCTTCGATCTTAAAGATGCTGCCGTCGATCCTGACGGGGCGGATCGTCGACGACGGTCTGATCGGGCGCAGCATCCGCGCGCTGGTGCTGTACATCCTGCTTTCGCTGGGCGCGACGTTCCTCGGGAATCTGATCGGCGTGGCGGAGAGCTACCTGAACACATGGATCGCGCAGCACATCACGTTTGACATGCGCAACCAGATGTTCCGGCATCTGCAGCAGATGTCGCAGCGGTTTTTCACCACCAGCAGCCAGGGCGACATCATCACCCGCATGACCAGCGACATCGACGGGGTCGAATCCGTGGTGGCGAATACGTTTACGTCCATCCTCTCGAACGCGATGACGCTGATCGTCGCGGTGGTGGCCATGTTCCGGAAGAACTGGCTGATGGCACTGATCGGGATGGTGGTCGTTCCGCTGTTTACGCTGCCGACGCGCCGGGCCGGCAAGACACGCTGGTCGCTGACGCGCGAGTCGCAGGCGTGCAACGACGAAATCAACGGCATCTTAAATGAGACGATGTCTGTCAGCGGGCAGCTGCTTGTGAAGCTGTTCGGCCGCGAGGATCACGAGTACGCGCGCTATGTGGCGGCCAACGAGAAGATGATCCGCCTGAACGTGCGGGAGAAGCTGGCCGGCCGCTGGTTTTTCGTCGTGCTTTCCACGTTTACGAACATCGGCCCGATGCTGATCTACCTCGCCGGCGGCATTCTGATGATTCACTACGGCGCGGATCTGACGGTCGGTGACATCACCGTCATGGTTGCCCTGCTGGGGCAGATGTACCGTCCGGTGAACTCGCTGCTGAATATCCAGGTGGACTGGATGCGCTCGATGGCGCTGTTTTCCCGCATCTTCGAGTACTTCGACATGCCGGTGGAGATCAAAAACGCGCCGAACCCCGTCACGCCGGATCTGACCGGTGGCGACATCGTCTTTTCCGACGTCTGCTTTGCCTATGACGCGGACCGCCCGATCTTAAAAGATGTCAGCTTCCGCCTGAAAAGCGGCGACTGCGTGGCGATCGTCGGCCCGTCCGGGTCCGGCAAGAGCACGATCATCAACCTGATCCCCCGCCTGTACGACGTCGGCAGCGGAAGCATCACCTGGAACGGTACGGATATCCGCGAGATCGATCTGACGCATCTGCGCGCCGGCATCGGCATGGTGTCGCAGGAGAATTATCTGTTCAACGGCACGATCCGCGAGAACCTGCTGTACGCCCGGCCGGACGCCGACGAGGCGGAGATGATCGACGCCTGCAAAAAGGCAAACATCTACGATTTCATCGCGTCGCAGGAAAACGGCCTCGACACCATGGTCGGCAACCGCGGGCTGAAGCTGTCCGGCGGCGAGAAACAGCGGATCGCCATTGCGCGCGTGCTGCTGAAGGACCCCGCGCTGTTCATTTTTGACGAAGCGACGTCGGCCCTCGACTCCATCTCGGAAAGCCGGATCCAGGAAGCGATCGAGCCGATCATTGCAACCCGTACAAGCATCCTGATCGCGCACCGGCTGTCGACGATCCTGTCCGCCGACGAAATCCTCGTGGTGGAAGACGGACGCATCGTGGAGCGTGGACAGCACAGAGAGCTGGTTGCGGCCGGCGGTGTATATCAGAAGCTGTACGAAACACAGTTTTCCCGGGAAAAAGTGGAACAGGGGTCAGGCACCCGTTCCATTTTCGAGAAAAGTGGAACGGGTGCCTGACCCCTGTTCCGCTTTGCCGGCAACCATGTTAATAAAGGGAGAAGAATTTGATGAATCCTACTGTGCGAAGGGCAAAGGCCGCTGATATCCCCGCCATCCTGAACCTGCTTGTCCAGGTGGACATGGTGCATCACAACGGCCGGCCGGATCTGTTTAAGGGACCGGCCACAAAATACAATGCCGCGCAGCTGGCGGACATCCTGACAGATCCGAAAACACCGGTTTTCGTCTGCACGGATGTGGACGGGCGCGTCCTTGGCCATGCGTTCTGCGTCGAAAAACAGGCGCAGAACGACAATGTCCTGACAGATATCAAAACGCTTTACGTCGATGACATCTGCGTCGACGAGACCGCCCGCAGATGCGGCGCCGGAACATGCCTTTATGAGGCCGTGCTGGATTACGCGCGCAGCATCGGATGCTACAACGTGACATTGAACGTGTGGGCCTGCAACGAAGGCGCCATGCGCTTCTATGAAACATGCGGGATGTCCGTGCAGAAGATCGGCATGGAGAAGATTCTGCAGTAAAACCGGAACGGGTGCCTGACCCCCGTTCCGGTTTTCCGCCTGGAGTTGAGACTATGAAAGTTCCAAAACGCTACAGCCCGGATTTCATTGACCGGGAATTAGAACGACTTTCTGAATATATTGACGCTGCCGCCGAGAAGTACGCAATTCCGTCTTCGGTGATCAAAGCCATCCTGAAAAAGGAGATGACGGAGATGGATCTGCTGGATCCGGTGGCGGATCTGGCGGTGAAGCTGGGCATTGCGGGGAAGAAGGACAGTTCTGTGGGTTATGCGCAGATCTTCGGCCGGGTCGGACTGAACGCGGCGAACTACGGCGTGGATCACGGGCTGGCGACGTATGAGTCTCTGGGAATCGACGCCGACCGGCGTCTGGATCCGCAGGATCCGAAGGATGTCCGGCTAGTGTGGCAGCTGCTCCTCGACGATCCGCGGATCAACATCGAGCTGGCGGCCCTGAATCTGCTGGCCGCGGCGGAAGAAGTGGTAGGGAAGACGGAATTCGAATTGTTTTCGGAAGAAGAGATCAAGAAGGTTCTCAGTCGGTACAACGCCAACGTGCGGACGGTGACACCCTACGGGGAGGATGCGTATCGGCTGGCACAGGAATACAAAACAGAACAGGCGCCGGGCCTCTGTTCCGAAAAACCGGAACGCGTGCCTGACCCCCGTTCCGGTTTCGGGTCCGGATTTCACAAAGGGAAGGGAGAAAAGGACAAATGAAGCATCTGTACATGAAACAGCAGGTTTTTTCGTGGATCGATCGGTTTACGGTCAAAGACGGGACGGAGCGGGACTGCTATCAGGTGGAAGGCGACGTGATCGTGATCGGCGGCAAGAAGCTGCATATCCTCGACATGCAGGGGCGCGAGCTGGCGATGGTTCAGCAGAAGCTGTTTTCCTTCCTGCCGAAGTTTTTCGTGTTCGTCAACGGGCAGCAGGTGGCGCAGATCAACAAGAAGTTCGCGCTGTTCGGCTCGAAATACACCGTCGATGGCCCGGGCTGGGAGGTCAGCGGCAGGATCGCGAGCCACGATTATTCCATCACGGATGGAAGCGGAGAGATCGCCGGCGTGCATAAGGCCTGGTTCTCCTGGGGCGACAGCTATGAGATCGCCATTGCCGATCGCGCGGACGAGGTCCTCGCGCTCGCGGTCGTGCTCGCCATCGACTGCGTGCTTGCGGCGGAAGCGGAGGCGTCGTCCTCGGCCAGCGTCACCGTCAGCAGCAACGATTGATTAAGAAAAAAACCGGAACGGGTGCCTGACCCCTGTTCCACTTTTTCGAAAAACCGGAACGGGTGCCTGACCCCTGTTCCACTTTCTCTTTCAGAAAGGACCTGCGAAAATGGATATCGCAACGAATCTTGAGTCCTACAAAGCCATGCTGCCGAGTCTGATGCAGGCGCGATTCGGAAGTTTTCTGGTGCTTCCGTTCCAGTACGGGGAGGACGGCTTCGACGCGGACTGGGCGAACCGGACCTTTGAGCCGCGGGACGTGACGACCGTGGATTTCAACGAGATCGCGCGGTCGATGATGAGCCGGGACACCCGCATCAGCATCGGCAGCTGCTGGAGGATTCCGAAGGACGTGCTGCTGCGCGAGATGGCGGACGGCGCCGTTTCCGGAGAAGAGGCTTCATTTTTCGTGGACGCGGATGGAAGCTGCCGGCCCTTTGCGTTGACGGACAGCTGGCTGTACGTGTTCCATTCCGGCGTCGCGTTCCTCGCCGTCGGCATTCTCTTCGACGAGATCGGTACGCTCGCGGATATCGTCAACCCCGGCTACGTCAACAGCCAGGCGTCGTTCTGTGTGGAAGATGCCGCCGGCCGCCGGCCGTTCTCTCTTGAGGAATGGATCGAGCATCTGATGACGAAAGCGGGCCTGCGGAAGTTTTTCAACAGTACCGGCAGCCCGTTTCTGGAAGCGTTTTCCTTCATGCTCGGCATCGTTCCGGAGCGCTTCCCGGATCTGGACGTGATGCGTCAGGCCACGTTCAACATGCATCTGATGAATCCCTTCGACGACCCGGTGACCGACAGCTCCGAGGAAGACGTCCGCTTCGTCTACGCGGTCATCGACGAAAGTCTCCGCTCCTACCGGTGGGCCACCTGCGTGACAAGCCAGACCATTTCCTATATCGTTGCCGACCCGAAGATGGATCTCGACGGGCAGATGGCGACCCATGCCCGCGCGGCGCTGCCCATCGTCATGCTCGCGCTGTATGAGAAATACACGTGCCTGCATTATACAGAAGTCATCGCGTCGACCGATCTGGATCACTTAAAACAGATCCAGAAGCTGAAGACGGAAATGCTGGAATTCCAGGCCTACGGCACGCTCGCGCCGGCGAACCTGTCCCGCTGGCACAACATCCGCCTGATCTATCAGGCGCTGCTGGATGTGTGCGGAATCCCGGAGGCGATCGCCGAGGTGGACCACAAAATCAGCATCCTCGCCGAGCATCAGCGTGAACTCGAAGCGCAGAAAACCGAAATGCTGACCAATTTAATTACAGCCTTCGGCATCGTGTCCATCCTCGCGTCCGTGCTGACGATCATCCAGATCCTCCTCGGCGGGAACTTCGCGATCTGGGCCTCCATGATCCTGACGACGGTGTTCATCTTCCTCGTCTTCCTGCTGGCGGTGTTCCGCAGAAGACGGTAAAACCGAAACCGGAACGGGGGTCAGGCACCCGTTCCGCTTTTCCGTTAAACCGCTGTTCAATTTTCGCTTTCATTTTCGACGTCGTATTCATAGGTTCCGGCCGTTGCCGAGATTTCCTTTGCCTTCGGCAGGCGGATTTTCGCGGTGCAGTTGGCGGGAATTGTGATTATGTATTTCACACCGTCGGCTGTTTTCTCCCAGCGGCTTTTGACTTCGCCGTAGGGGCTTCGGTAGCTGGCTTCGGCGTGGGTCAGCGTTCCGCCGGGGACGGGGGCGATCACGAAGCGGTTTTCGCCGTCTGCGCGGATGCCGGCGCAGGTGTCGAACAGCCACTGGCACACCGCGCCGGGGGAGTAGTGGTTGAGACTGCCCGCGTCGCCGTGTTCGAGTGCGCCGCTGCCGGTATAGCCTTCCCAGGTCTCCCAGATCGTCGTCGCGCCCTGCGTGACTTCAAACAGCCAGCCGGGCTTTTCGGTGTTTTCGAGCACTTTGTAGGCGGTCTCGCTTTCACCGGCCTTGGTCAGCACGGAGAGAATAAACGGTGTGGACAGAAAGCCGGTGGCGACGCGATAGCCGTAGTTTTCCGCGGCCTGCACCAGACGCTTCTGCGCACGCTTCTTTTCATCCCCGTCCAGAAGTCCGAGCGCCAGCGGCCGCACCAGCTTGGCCTGACGGTCCGTATCCAGTTCGGCATAGGCCGGATAGGCGGCCTTCGCGCGGGCAGCGGCTTCTTTATACGCCTCGCTGGGTTCGCCGAGGGCATCCGCGATTTTCGCGATGGTCGACATGGCCAGATACAGATAGGCCGTGCATTCCTCCGGATGCTTGACGTTTCCGCCGACTTTGTCGCGGAATTCCACCGGCTCGAGCCATTCGCCCAGATGGACGCCTTTTTCGTAGTGACCGTCCTTTTCGATTCTGGAAAGGAGGTAATCGGCGTACCCCTTCATCATCGGATAGCAGTGCCTCAGCACTTCCTTGTCGCCGAACCGCTTGTAGTAGCGGTAGGGGATCAGGTAGATGGCGTCGGCCCAGCCGACGGAGGTGCCGGTGGCCTTATACATCACGTCCACGCCGTTGTACGGCAGAACTGCATAGACCAGGCCGGGCTTGTACTGGGCGTCCTCCATGTCGCGGATCCACTTCGCGAAGAAGGGGGCGGTGTTCATGAAGTAGGCTCCGGTGTGGAAGAAGACCTGCGCGTCGCCGGTCCAGCCGAGGCGCTCGCGGGTCGGGCAGTCGGTGGGGACGTCAAGGAAATTGCCTTTCATGCTCCAGCGGGTGTTCTTCACCAGCTGGTTGATCCGCTCGTCGGAGCAGGTGAAGTCACCGGTCTGTTCCATGTCGGAGTACACGGCGATGGCCGCGCAGTTCTCGAGGCGGATCTCCGCGTCGCTGAAGATCTGCGCGTAGCGGAAGCCGAAGACGGCGAAGCTGGTTTTGTAGACATCTGTGCCGCCGGAGCAGGTGAAGCGGATTTCCTGCAGCGGCGTATCCACGGCATTTTTAAAGGTTCCTCCCATCAGACTCTTCATAATGCGCATTTGCGTCCAGCCGTTTGCCGGCCGCTTGCAGACGGCATTTCGAATGACTTTCTGGTTTTCTTCATCATAGTATTCGCTGCAGACGATGTGGATCTGCTGCCCGGGCCGGCCTTTGATACGGAAGGAAAGATAGCCGGCGATGACCTGCCCGAAGTCGAGCACGTTGCCGGGCAGCGGCCTCGGCGTGAAGCGTTCTTTTTCGACCGGCGCGACGTTGTCGGATGCGCAAAGCAGGACCTTCTTCGGCGCGGGGACGACGATCGCCCGGCCCTGATAGGACGGCTTCATCGTGGCGTCGTAGATCTCGCCGTCCTTTAAGTCGGCGAAACGGACAGGGCCGTCGTTGGACCACGCCCAGCGCTCGTCGGTTGCGATCGTGCAGATGCTGCCATCCGTCATCGTCAGCTCCAGCTGGGCGAGGACGCTCGTCTGCGTGCCGAAGACGCACGTTACGCCGTATGCCGCGATGCTGCCGCGGAACCAGCCGTCGGCCAGGCGCAGCTCGAGGGTGTTGTTTTCTTCGTTAATATAAGGCGTCACGTCATAGGTCTGCACCTGGATGCGCTTGCGGTAATCCGTCGATCCGGGGGCGAGGATGAAATCCTCGACGCGGTGCCCGTTGACCGTCACGTCGTAGATGCCCCGCGCGGTCGCGTAAAGGCGCGCCTTTGCGACGTTCTGGACGGTGAATTCCCGCTTGAAGCAGTCCACCGGATAGCGGTGCTTCGTGTCCGGCTTGTATGCGCCGCTGATCCACTTCGCGGTCCAGTCCGACGGCTCAAGCAGACCCAGCTCGAAACGGCTCTCGCTGATCTCGCCGGCCTCGCCGTTCTCATCCCAGAGCTGCACGGTCCAGGTGACGATATCGCGGCTGTGGAGCTCGCTGCCGCGGTAGCGGATGTGCGTCATGGAAGAGCTCTCCACCTTGCCGCTGTCCCACACGGTCTCCCCGCCGCGCTTGCAGATGACCTGATACGCAGCCTGGGTGACGCCGCCCTCGACGTTCCAGAAGAAACGCGGTTTCGGATTGCCGAGGCCTAAAGGTTCGCTCAGGTACTCTGTCTGCAGTCGAATTGCTTTCATGTGTTCGTCCTCCTGTTGAAAGCGGAACGGGGGTCAGGCACCCGTTCCGGTTTTGTGGTGCGGAACAGAGGCCGGACCCCGTTCCGCTTTTGCGTTCATAGAAAGATCATACTTTAAATATACAGGAAAAACATTTACAATAGAAGCCAGTAAATTAGCATTTCAAGACAGGAAAGCGAGATGCTGTGATGGGCGCGACGAACGCGATGAGCCTTCCGATGACGGAGGCGGAAAAGTTATTAAAGCACTTTCTGGACAAGCGTCCCGACATTCGGGAGACGATTCCGGACGGCGACGGCTTCGTGCGCTACATTGCATGGATGACGGCGGAATACACGAAAGACGGTAAAGAATCCGAAGACGCCGTAGGATCCGAAAACGCCGAAGGCGGGCTGGACCGGTTCACCCTCGAGAGTCTCAAGGTGCCGGTATCCAACGTGGATCAACGCGCGATGGCGGAGCGGCTGATCAATAAACCGGGGGACGCGGCGGCGATATCGTCTCTGTCCGCGGATTTCGCCGAGCAGAGCGAGCAGTGGAACATCCGCGCCGGTCACGACATTTCCATGACCCGGATGGTCCGCTATCTGCCCAGCCCGTGGCACACCACCGAGTTTTTCGAAGTGTATTACGCGCCGGACGGCCGCTGTACGATCCACTTCGCGGAAGAGACGGTGGAGCTTTCCCGCGGCGCGGTCCTGATCGTCGCCCCCGGAATCCTGCGCGCGACGCCCTGCTACAGTGACGACGCGCTTCTGTATTCCTTCATCATCCGCAGAAGCACCTTCGAGCACGTGTTCTGGAACCAGTTTCCGGAAAGCAGCCTGCTGACCGCGTTCTTCCGGCGGGCGCTGTCCGGCGGCAGCGACGCGTCCTGGCTGTACTTCGACACGCAGCAGGATGAAGAGCTCTTTGCGGTCTGCCGGAGGATGCTGACGGAATATCAGCAGAACGGCAGCTACAATACGCAGATGATGAACGCGCTGATGACGCTGTTCTTTATCCTCCTGCTGAAACAGTACGAAAGTACCGCGCGGCTGCCGCGCACCAGCGACTTCCGATGGAAACACGAGTATTCCGCCATCCTCAGCTTCATCCAGCAGCACTATATGGAAGCCGGCATCGTCGACGTGGCCCGCGAGTTCAACTACAGCACGCGCCAGATCAGCCGCGTTATCCGCGACTGCCTCGGCCTGTCCTACGCCCGCCTGATCCTGAAGCTGCGGATGGAGCAGGCCGCGGCTCTGCTGACCAAAGACGACATGTCCGTCGCCCAGATCGGCAGCGCGGTCGGCTACGCGGACACCAGCAGCTTCTGCCGGGCCTTCAGCGCCTACTACGGCTGTACACCGAAAGAAAAACGGAACGGGTGCCTGACCCCTGTT
>JAZQBE010000046.1:0-28164 GCA_045545575.1 Shuttleworthella sp. | reverse complement strand
GACTTACACGCCGGCCGAACCGATCAGCGGGTTGATCTTGCCCTTCGTCAGGAAGCACAGCAGCTTGCCGAACAGCACGCCGCCGGCGGTTCCGAAGGCGAAGGCCACCAGACCGAGGGCAACGATTTCAAGAGTCGTAATGTTCAAAAACGCTTCCGCGGAGGTCGATGCGCCTACGGACGTGCCGAGCAGAATCACGACGATGTACATCAGCGCGTTAGAGGCGGTTTCCGTCAGCTGACGGACCACGCCGGACTCACGGAACAGGTTGCCGAGCATGAGCATGCCGACAAGGGGCGCCGTCGTCGGAAGAATCAGACAGACGACGATGGTAACGATGATCGGGAACAGGATCTTTTCCAGCTTGGAAACGGGCCGGAGGTTGTCCATGTGGATCAGGCGCTCTTCCTTCGTCGTCAGCGCCTTCATGATCGGCGGCTGAATGATCGGCACGAGGGCCATGTAGGAATAGGCCGCCACGGCGATGGGACCCATCAGGGCACTCTGCCCCAGCTTGCCGGCCAGGAAGATCGAGGTCGGGCCGTCCGCGCCGCCGATGATGGAAACGGCCGCCGCGGCCTGATCGGAGAACCCGAACAGGATCGCAAGCAGATAGGCCGAGAAAATACCCAGCTGCGCTGCCGCACCCAGCAGGAAGCTGATGGGATTCGCGATCAGGGGACCGAAGTCCGTCATGGCGCCGACACCCAGGAAAATCAGGGACGGCAGAATCGACCACTCATCCAGAGAGAAGAAATAATACAGCAGACCGCCGACGCCGTTGGAGGTTTCCTCCGGCGACGCCATAATATCGGGATAAATATTGACCAGCAGCATGCCGAACGCGATCGGCAGCAGCAGCAAAGGCTCATACCCTTTCCGTATCGCGAGATACAGGAAGACACAAGCCACGGCAATCATGACGTAATTGCCCCACGTCAGGTTGAAAAACGCTGTCTGGTGGAGCAGATTGCCCATGGTATCTAAAACGTAGCTCATTCCAACGCCCTCTTTCAGCAGATTCGATTATGCGTTCATGGTAGCAAGCAGCGCACCGGCTTCCACCGCCTGTCCTTCGGAGACGTCGATGGAGGCGATCACGCCGTCGCAGGGAGCGACGACCGGGGTTTCCATTTTCATGATTTCGAGGACGACGACGGGCGCGCCGGTCTTGACGGAATCGCCGACCTTTGCCGGGATCTTAAAGACCTTGCCGGCAGCACCGGCGACGATGCGGGTATCTCCGGCGCCGGACGCGGCGGGCGCGGCGGCGGGGGCGGCAGGCGCGGCGGCAGCAGCCGGAGCGGCAGCAGCGACCGGTGCGGAAACAGATCCGCCCTTCTCTTCTACGGTGACGTCATAGGCCTTGCCGTTTACGGTGATGGTATAGTTTTTCATGAGATCCTCCTTCTTCGGACAGTCGTAAATCAGTTCAATATCGAAAACGTGAAGCGGTCTTTTCATCCGGCGGCTGCCGGAACAACCGCGGGAATCAGAACCGGCGGCGGATGGAGCGGACGACGAAGCTGTCGGTGCTCTTCCCTTCGCTTGCGGCGATGGCGGCGGCGATTACGGCAATCAGTTCCGCGTCGTCGGTGTCATCCGGCACGGAGGCCGATGTCAGCGCGGCGGCGTGGGAAGCCGCGGCGTCCCGCTCCATCTTCGCAAACGTTTCCTGAATCTCTTCCGGCGTGTTGCCTTTTTTGCGCTTTGCAAAGAGAGCCTGAATCTTCGGGATAAATGCAAAGCAGCTGATGATCAGGCAGATCAGCACGAGCATCAGGAAAACGATGAGGATGCCCATGATGGTGTTTAAAAGGGCCCGGCTCATGGTCTCGCCAAGGGTGTAGACCGGCTCGGCGTTGATGGACTGAACCTTCAGATTTCTGGCGGTAAATACGTAAACCAGATCAATGTTGCGGACCGAATACAGAAGCGTCTGTCTCGCGGTCAGCGTCTTGCCGGTTTTATCGACGGTGAACTCACCGGTGCCGATGTAGTCGCCGGCCTGCGAACGCGCTTCCACCCAGTCGGAAAGCATCGTCGCGTAGAGCGCGTTTTCTTCGTTTTCGGTATCCTGCGCATAGTATTCCGCGTACTGTCTGGCTTCTTCCAGATCGGTTTCTTCCAGATTGTGCGCGGTATCCAGTATGAACTCCTGCAGCTGTTCCTTCGTGGTGCCGTTGGCGTACGTCTCTTCCACATTCGATCCGCAGCCGGCCAGCAGGCATGCCAGCAGCAGAAGCAATGCGGCAATTCCCCTGTACTTCTTCATATTCCTGCCTTTCCTACTTTGCTGCATGTTTGCGGTAAACGGTGTCCTCGCTCTTTGTCAGAAGCATTTCAAAACCGGCGATCAGGTACTTGCGCGCGTCGGCGGGCTCCATGACGCGGTCGACAAGGCCGCGCGCTGCTGCCGCGGACTCGGCGAGGGCCGAAAGCTTCGCGGCGCCGTCGGCGACGGAGGCTGCGCCGGCATCCGCAAAGAGGATCTTCGCTTCCATCTCCGGATCCATGACGCCGATTTTCGCGCCGGCAAGGGCGTAGACCAGATCCGCACCGATGGCGCGGGAATTCATCAGAACACCGGCCGTTCCCATCAGGCGGGAGCGGATCAGCGTGATCTTCGGCACCGTCGCGGAGGCGAAGGCCGAGGTCAGCGCCGCGGCGGCGGAAATCAGGCCGCCCTGGGCATCGGCGTCCGCGGAGTATCCGTCCGTATCCGCGATGGAAAGCAGCGGGATGGAGAACGCGTCGCAGAAGCGGATAAATGCGGCGGCCTTCGCGGCGCCGTTCGCGCCGATCAGGGCCTTCTCTCCCTTTCCGTCGTTCGCGATGACGCCGACGGTCGTTCCGCCGAGGCACATCAGACCCGTGCGCATGCACGGAGCAAAGCCGGCGCGGGTTTCGCAGAACAGGCCGCCGTCGGCGAGATCCGCAAGGATTGCGTCCATGTCGGCGGGGTCGGCCGAAAGGGCGACGCTGGCGCGGTTTAAGTCATCCGTGGCCAGATCCGTCACGCCCTTCTGCAGATTGCAGGAAGGAATGACCGGGATCAGGGCGCGGATGGCGCCTAAGACGTCCGCCGTCTCACCGTAGGCGTCGATGTTGCCGGAACGATACTGGTACTCTGCCGTCGCCAGATCCTTCGGCGCGCCGGCGACCGCGTTTGGGGCCGCGACGAACAGACGCGCGTCTTTTTCCATATAAACGAAATCGCTCATGCCGCACAGGACGGCGAGACCGCCGCCGCAGCTGCCGAAGACGGCCGCGATCTGCGGGATGACGCCGGAGGCCTTCGCGGAAGCCGCGTAGATGCGGCCGATGGCGTCAAGGGCATCCGTGCCTTCCTGAAGGCGCACGCCGGTGGAATCGAGCAGGCCGATCACGGGCGCGCCCATCCGGGCTGCGCGTTCGTAGGTGTCGCAGATCTTTCTCGCATGCATTTCGCCGATGGAGCCGCCGAGAACGTCGGCGTCCTGCGCATATACGAAAACGAGGCAGCCGTCAATCAGACCGTACCCGCAGACGACGCCGTCCGAAGCCTCTTTTGCCGCGTCCATGTTGAAATCCGTGGCGCGTGCGCAGATGGCGGCTCCCAGCTCCACAAAGCTGTCGGCGTCAAGCAGGGCGGTGATGCGCTGCATGGCTTTGCTGTTTCTTTGTTCGACCATTTGTATACTCCTTCCCGGTGTCAAATGTGTATGTAAAGGTCTGCCCGTTCACGCAAAATGCAGAGAATTTCATCTCTGCCGGGTAAACCAACGAACCCCATGTTATAGTATCCGTTTTCAGGATGAATTTCAATCTTTTTAGCGCGGAAACTTCACGTTTACACGCCGACGACGAGCTGGCCCGCCTCGGATTCCGCTTCGATCCGGAATTCTTCCATCTGCACCGGATTCACCGGCGGAAGCTCTTCGACGGACGAAACGTGGAACGACCGCAGGAACTGCTCCGTGGTGCCGAACAGCATGGGCCGGCCGGGCGCGTCGAGACGGCCGAGCTCCTCGACCAGCTCGTATTCCACCAGCTTGCTGACGGCGTGATCGCAGGACACGCCGCGGATCTTTTCGATTTCGCTCTTCGTCACGGGCTGTTTGTAGGCGATAATGGAAAGGGTTTCGAGCAGGACGTCGGTCAGCACATGTTTGCGGGGCTGGCGGGCGATCCGGATCAGGTACGGATAAACCGCGGCGTCCGTGCACATCTGGTAGGAGTCCTCCAGCTTCGCAAGGCGCACCGGGCGCTCCTCTTCGTCCCACGCAAGGCGCATCTCCTCCATCAGCGCGGCGGCTTCTTCTTTATCGGTCTCCAGCGCCGCCGCGATCTGCGCGGGGGAAACGGCGTCTCCCATGGCAAACAGGATTCCTTCGATGATTTTTTTCTTTTCTTCGGTGTTCATACTTCTTCCTTACGCGGCTACCTGGGACTCGATTTCGATCTCGCCGAAGGTTTCCTCCTGGCGGATGCGGACCTCGCCGGAATGCATCATTTCGAGAATGCACAGGAACGTGACGATGACCTCGTCCCGGGACCGGGCGCTTTCGAGCAGACGGCGGAACGAGAACCGCCGGGTTTTCTTCGCGAAGGCCTTCAGGCTGGCCATTTTTTCGTCGAGGGAAACCTGTTCCTTCTGAATCCGGCCGAACTTCGCGCGGACCGGGTCCATCCGGCGCTCCTGGCGCTTCTGCACCTGCTGGTAGATTTCATGCAGCCGCTCGAGGGTCAGATCCTTCAGGAGATCCTCGAGATTCACCGGCGGCTCGTAGGAAGCGACCTCTTCGGGAATGGATTTCGCGTGATAGAAAATCATGTCGGCATCCTTCTGCCGGTCCTTCAGCTGATAGGACATGTACTTGTACAGCTTGTACTGAAGCAGCTGTTCGACGAGCTCGGCCCGCGGATCCTCCTCCTCGCCCTCCTCGTTCTCCGTGCGCGGAAGAAGCATGCGGCACTTGATGTCGAGCAGCGTCGCGGCCATGACGAGGAATTCGCTCATGACGCCGAGATCCTCTTCCGGCATCTGTTCGACATAGGCCATGTACTGATCTGTAATTTCGGCAATCGGGATGTCGTAGATATCGACTTTGTTCTTTTCGAGAAGATGAAGCAGAAGGTCTAACGGCCCTTCGAATGCTTCGAGTTTGAATTGAATGTCCATGGTCCCTCACATGTATCCGGTGTCAACAAGGCACATTGCCCGATGTTAGCTTCATACAATCAGAGCAATTATACCGTTTGACCGCGGGATACGCAAGAGAAATTACAAGATTTAGAGAAGAAAAGCCGCCGTGCGGACAAGATCTTGTGACAGACAAAAACCGGGCACATGCGTGATGCATGCGCCCGGCCGTTTCGTGAGGACAGCGTATGAAAAAGTTTAAGCCTCGGCTTCCTCTTCCGCCTTGCGGCGGTCGATCTCGGCCTGCTGGACATCCGCCGGGCAGGGCTCGTAGCGGAGGAACTCGTATTCATAGGTGCCGGCGCCGCCGGTCATGGACCGCAGCTGCGTGCCGTAGCCGTACAGGGCGGCAAACGGGATTTCGGCGTTGACGACCTGATTGCCGCCTTCGATGGGATCCATGCCCATGACGCGTCCGCGGCGCTTGTTCAGATCGCCCATGACATCGCCGACCTGGGCGTCCGTAACCGTCACGCGCAGCGCGGCGATCGGCTCCATGAGGATCGGCTTGGCCTCAAGAATACCCTTCTTGAACGCCATGGACGCGGCCGTCTTGAACGCGGCTTCGGAAGAATCCACCGGGTGATAGGAACCGTCGTACAGGTTCGCCCGGATGCCGTACACCGGATAGCCGGCTAACGGCCCGCGCTCGACGCCTTCGGCGATGCCCTTTTCGACTGCCGGATAATAGTTCTTCGGTACCGTGCCGCCGACGACGCTCTGCTCGAAGATGTACTGGGTCTCCGGATCGCCGGAGGGCTCGAACTGCATCTTGACGTGGCCGTACTGGCCGTGGCCGCCGGTCTGCTTTTTGTGCTTGTATTCCACATCGGACTTGCCGAGGATGGTTTCGCGGAACGCGATGCGCGGCTTGGAAAGCTCGACTTCGACTTTATACTTGTCGAGAACCGTGTCGACGACGACATCGAGCTGCTGCTCGGAGATGCCGTAGATCAGGCTCTGGCGGTTTGCGGGATCGCTCTCGAGGCGGATGGTCGGATCCTCCTGACAGATCTTCGCAAGCGCGGAAGCGACCTTGTCTTCCTCGCCCTTCTTCGCGGCGCGGTAGGCCATGTAGCAGTAGGGCTTCGTCATCTGCGTGCGCATGTAAACGATGGGATTCGCCTTCGTGGACAGCGTATCCGTCGTCTGGACGCTGACCTTGGAAAGCGCGCCGATATCGCCGGCGTGAAGCTCCTTGACTTCCTCGGCCTTTGCGCCGGTCAGGACATAGAGCTTGCCGATCTTTTCCTCGGTGCCCTTTTCCTGATTGAACATCAGGTCGTCGGTCTTTAAGACGCCGGAATTCACTTTGATCAGCGAATACTTGCCCACGAACGGGTCGGCGATGGTCTTGAAGACATACGCGGACTTCGGCTTGGAGAAGTCGTAGTTGGCTTCGAAGATCTCGTTGGACGTCGTCTTGATGCCGCTGACCGTGCGGTGGTCCGGCGACGGGAAGTACTTGACGATGTCGGACATCAGCGTGAACATGCCGCGGTTGGTCAGGTTCGAGCCCATCAGCACCGGGCAGATCGAGCCGTCAAGCACGTTGACGCGCAGCGCCTGGCGGATTTCGTCCTCGGAGAACTCGTCGCCTTCGAAATAGCGCTCCATGAACTCTTCGCTGGTTTCCGCGACGGCTTCGATCAGGGCATCGCGGCAGATGCGAAGATTCTCCTTGGAATAATCGGGCATGTCGACGTGATCGACGGTGCCCTTGTCGTTCCAGCGCTTCGCGGTCTGCTGGATGACATTCACGTAGCCGACGAATTCGCCGTTTTCGCGGATCGGCAGGTGGAACGGCGCGATCTTCTTTCCGTAAAGATCCTGAAGGTCCTGCACGGTCTGGCGGAAGGACGCGTCGTCGATATCCATCTCGGTGACGAAGATCATGCGGGGAAGGTGATACTTCTCGCAGTAGTTCCACGCGCGGCGGGTGCCGACTTCGATGCCGTTCTTGCCGGACACGACGATGACGGCTGCATCCGCGACGGATACGGCTTCCTCAACCTCGCCGATAAAATCGGCATAGCCGGGGGTGTCGAGCAGGTTCACCTTTACATCCTGCCATTCGATGGGGATCAGAGACGTTTTGATAGAGAAACCCCTCTTCTGCTCCTGCTTATCGTAATCGCTGATCGTATTTCCCGCGGCGACCGTACCGGGCTTGGAAATCATGCCGGCCAGATAGGCCAGGGATTCCACGAGGGACGTCTTTCCGGCGCCGCCGTGACCGAGCAGTGCAACATTGCGGATTTTGTCAGTGGTGTAAACTTTCATACGCTGTGCCTCCCAAAAACTTTCGTTCATCGGCAGAAACCCTGCCGGATGCATCACAGCCCGCCTGTTCAGCCGGCGGACCTTTTCCTTGCAGCTTAGAATAGTTTACACAACATCGGTCCCGGCTTCAATGGGAATTTTGCATTTTTATGTAATATTATCGATTCAGGGACGGAATCCTATACAAATTGCACAACGGCAGGGATGGTAAACCCGGACCCGGATCTGTTATACTTGAAAAATCAATGTTTCACTCTGTAATGGAAGGGAGATTCACCCATGCTTCTTTCGGAACAAACATCCACCGGCTGCCCCTACCGCAGCATCGGCATCTACGGCCTGGGCCTGATCGGCGGGTCCATCGCGAAAACCATCCGCCGGATCTGGCCGGATGTCCAGATCGTCGCGGCCAACCGCACGCCGTCCGTCATCGCCGAAGCCTATCTGGACGGGACGCTTTCGGAAAATGTCAACGCGACGATGCGGCGCCTGTCCACCTGTGACGTCATCTTTCTGTGCGCCCCCGTGGACGCGAATCGCGACGCGCTGCGCCAGCTTTCCCGCATGATCACGCCCGACACCCTGCTGACCGACGTTTCGAGCGTCAAGGGCGGCATCTGGGAAACGGCCGAGTCGGTGGGCATTCTGGACCGGTTCATCGGCGGACATCCCATGGCGGGCTCCGAAAAGGGCGGCTACGCCCAGTCCACCGGCCGCCTGCTGGAAAATGCCTATTATATTCTGACCGCGGTCCCGGAATTCCCGCAGGAAACCTTTGAGCGCTTCCGCGGTTTTCTGACGTCCCTGGACGCCATCGTGCTTTCGATGACGCCCGAGGAGCACGACCGCGCGACGGCCGTCATCAGCCATCTGCCCCACATCGCCGCCGCGGCCCTCGTCAACGTCGCCGCGTTCCACGATTCCGGCGACGGCCTGATCCGCGACCTGTCGGCCGGCGGTTTCCGCGACATCACGCGGATCGCTTCTTCCTCTCCTGCCCTCTGGCGGGAAATCTGCCAGAGCAATGCCGAAAACGTGCACCAGACGATTGCGCAGATGAAGGACGCCCTCGACGAATTTGATCAGGCGCTGACCGCGGGCGACAAAGAGGCTCTCGAATCCCTGTTTGTCCACGCGAAGGATTACCGCGACGCCCTTCCCGCCCGGGGAACCGGCGCGCTGTCCGGCATTTACGAGCTCTACTGCGATCTGGAAGACGAAGCCGGCGGCATCGCGACCATCGCCACGATTCTTGCCGTCCATCAGATCAACCTGAAGAACATCGGCATCGTGCACAACCGCGAATTCCAGGAAGGGGTTCTTCGGATCGAAACCTACGACGAAAAATCCCTCGAGCGTTCCTTTGAGCTGCTCGAGGCGCACCACTACACCCTGCACCGTCGCTGACGCGATGCGGAACCGAAGGAGTTTTTATGTCAGGTTCTCTTGTGCTGTCGCCCGCCCGGCACCCGCTTCGGGGCGAGATCGACGTTCCCTCCGATAAATCCATTTCCCACCGCGCGGTCATGTTCGGCGCCATTTCGCGGGGGACGACACGGATCCGCCGCCTGCTTGAAAGCGCCGACTGCCTTGCGACGATCGACTGTTTCCGCTCCATGGGCATCCGGATCGAAAAAACCGGGGACGAATGGCTTGTGTACGGAAATGGTCTGCGCGGCCTTCTGGCGTCCGACGCGCTCGACGCTGAAAACAGCGGAACGACGATGCGTCTGATCAGCGGAATCCTATGCGGCCAGCAGAAGGACTACCGCATCACCGGCGACGATTCTCTCCAGAAACGCCCGATGCAGCGGATCATCGACCCGCTTTCCCGGATGGGGGCTTCGATTTCGTCGGAAGGGCAGAACGGCTGCGCGCCGCTGCTCATCCGCCCGGCCCGGCTGCACGGAATCCGGTACGAAAGCCCCGTCGCCTCGGCGCAGGTGAAGTCCTGTGTGCTGCTCGCCGGCCTGTATGCCGACGGCCCCACGACGGTCTGTGAACCGGCGCCCTCCCGCGACCATACGGAACGGATGCTGGCCGCCTTCGGCGCGTCTGTCCGGCGGACTGCGGACGGTGCTTCCATCGAGCCGGACCCGGATCTGCGCGGCATGGAAATCGACGTGTGCGGCGATATTTCGTCGGCCGCCTACTGGATTGCCGCCGGCCTCCTTGTGGAAGGCTCTTCACTGCTGTTAAAGAACGTCAACGTCAATCCCACCCGCGACGGTATTCTGGAAGCCGCGGCGGCGATGGGCGCGCGGATCGGGCGGCAGAACGAGCGCACCGTCTCCGGGGAGCCCGTCTGTGATCTTCTTGTGACCTCCCGGCCGCTTAGCGGCACGCAGATCGGCGGCAGCCTGATTCCGCGCCTGATCGACGAACTGCCTGTGATTGCCGTTCTTGCGGCCTGTGCGGAGGGCGAAACCGTCATCCGCGACGCCGCGGAGCTTCGCGTCAAGGAAAGTGACCGGATCGCCCTGGTGTCGGAAAACCTCGCGGCCATGGGCGCAGACGTCACACCGACGGCCGACGGCATGATCATCCGCGGAGGATGCCCCCTGCGCGGCGCGGCCATCCGCACCGCGGCGGATCACCGGATCGCGATGGCCTTCTCCGTCGCGTCGCTGTGCGCGACCGGCGATACGGTCCTCGACGACGGCGGCTGCGTGGCCATCTCCTATCCGTCGTTCTACGACACACTTCGGCGTCTGTGCTGATCGATTTTGATGCCGCTGACACGAAAAAAGCCTTTTACGGGAGCAGGTCTTACTTCCGAAAAAGGCTTTTTTGGTTTTTTAAGCCGCTGCGTTGACGGTGATTCGGGAGAAGGCGTTTTGGCGGGACGCTCCCGCTCAAAACCTCGCAGCAGCGCACGGCAGCATTTCTTTACGCGCCCTTTCTTCCACAGCAGTTCTTGTATTTTTTGCCGCTTCCGCAGGGGCAGGGATCGTTGCGGCCGATCTTCTTCGGCTTGACGATGGTGCCGGATTTTTTCTGCTCCAGATACAGGCGCTTGCGCGTTTCTTCATCGTAGATGGGTTCCCACTGCGGCAGGTTGTACAGCCAGTCCGCCTTGGCGTCCACCATGTTTTTGTAGAGCTTTTCCTTGTCGAAATCCAGGGAAACCACCGTTTCCTCCTCGAGCTCGTCGATGGGATTCGGCTCCTTCAGGCTGTCGTTGATGCCGTCGAGGAAGCCGGCCATCTCCAGAAGCGTCAGATCATATTTTTCGGCAAGACCGGCAACGGTGCCGGAAACCGGCGTATCCGGATCCGCAAGAAGCTGCTCGTAAACGGCCTTCTCTTTCAGGAAATAGGCGTCCCAGAAATCCTTCAGCTGTTTCTGCGTCTGGTTTTCATTGTAGGCAATCGCATGCCACTGCTCCAGTAAATAAGCCATGTTCTGCTCCTTTACGCTTAACGGTAAATGATGTCGTCGCGGCCGGGGCCGTTGGATACCATGGTGATCGGGAAGCCGATCTGCTCTTCGATGAATTCGATGTAGCGGCGGCAGTTCTCCGGAAGTTCCTCATAGCGGCGGATTCCGCGGATATCGCACTTCCAGCCGGGCATTTTGACCAGATGCGGCTTCGCTTTCTCGAGCAGATGCGTCACCGGGAATTCCGTGGTCAGCTCGCCGTCGATCTCATACGCGGTGCAGACCGGGATTTCGTCGAGATAGCCGAGCACGTCGAGCACGGTAAAGGCGACGTCCGTCGTGCCCTGCAGGCGGCAGCCGTATTTGCTTGCGACGCAGTCGAACCATCCCATGCGCCGCGGACGGCCGGTGGTCGCGCCGAATTCGCCGCCGTCGCCGCCGCGCCGGCGAAGCTCGTCGGCCTCGTCGCCAAAGATTTCACTGACAAAGGCGCCCGCGCCTACGGCCGAGGAATAGGCTTTGCAGACGGTCACGACCTGTTCGATCGCATAGGGCGGCAGACCCGCGCCGATCGCGCCGTAGCCGGCCAGGGTCGAGGAAGACGTCACCATCGGATAGATGCCGTGATCCGGATCCTTCAGCGTGCCGAGTTGTCCCTCGAGAAGGATCGTCTTTCCGTCCTTGTGGGCGTTCCACAGGAAGGAGGAAACGTCGCAGACGTAGGGAGCGATCAGATCGCGGTATTCGTGCAGCGTAGCAAGAAGCTCGCCGGCATCGATCTCCGGCTTGTTGTAGAGGTACTTCATCAGCGCGTTTTTCTGCGTCAGGACACGCTCGATCTTCTCCATCAGCGCGTCGTCGTCCATGAACAGCTCGCTGACCTGGAAGCCGATCTTCGCGTATTTGTCGGAATAAAACGGCGCGATGCCGGATTTGGTGGAGCCGAAGGCGCTCTTGCCGAGGCGCTCTTCTTCGTACTGGTCGAACAGGATGTGATACGGCATCACGATCTGGCAGCGGTCCGAAACGAGGATTTTCGGCTTCGGCACGCCGCGGTCGACGATCGACTGGATTTCACCGGCCAGCACCGGGATGTTCAGCGCAACGCCGTTTCCGATCACGCTCGTCGTATGGGAATAGAATACGCCGGACGGCAGCGTGTGCAGCGCGAATTTGCCGTAGTCATTGACGATGGTATGACCGGCGTTCGCACCGCCCTGAAAACGTACGATGATGTCCGCCTTCGCGGACAGCGTATCCGTAATTTTACCTTTTCCTTCGTCGCCCCAGTTAGCGCCGACAACTGCTTTAACCATGTCACGTTCCTTTCCTTATTCAGCACAGATGATAAAGCATCCGGGTGTACGCCTTACCGATAGTCATCCAGGTGAGAAAACAGGTCTCTCGTCGCCGTCACCGCAATCGCGCCCGGCCCGATGTGGCAGGAAATCGACAGCGACAGCGGATTGATCAGGATCTCGCGATTCGGCCAGATTTCCAGGACGTCGTCGCGGAAGGCGGCGATCTCTTCGTCGCTTTGCGTATGCGCCATGGAGATGATGCACTGCTCGCCCGCGGGGTCGCCGAAACGTTCGGTCATGTCGTTGCGGATGGCGTCGATCATCATCATCTTCGCCTGCTTTACGGTCCGGGCCTTTCCGAAGGTATCGAGCTTCTCGCCCTGGATCTGCAGCACGGGCTTGATGCGCAGAAGCGTGCCGATCGCGGCGACCGCGGGCGTCAGCCGTCCGCCTTTTTTCAGATACTCGAGGGTATCCACCATGATGTAAATCGTGGAGTTTTTCGCGTCGGCTTCGAGAATCCGCTTGATGGACGCGCCGTCGAAGCCCTCTTCGGCGAGGCGCAAAGCGTTCATGACCGACAGCCGCTGGGTGACGGAAATACGCTTGTTATCGACGACGAATACCCGGTCCTCATAATCCTCCGCCAGCATTTTTGCCGTCTCGCAGGAGGAAGAAAGGCCGCTGGACATCGGGATGTAGATCACCTGGTCATGATCTGCAAGCAGGCTTTCGAACCGGTCGATCACGTCGCCGACGACGGGCATGGAGGTTTTGATGCTCCCGCCCTGTTTCAGCATTTCGTAAAAGCCTTCCTGGGTCAGGTCGATGTCTTCGTAATACAGCCGGTCGTTGATGTAAAAGGGCATCGGCAGAACCGAAACGCCAAGTTCCGGCGCTTCCTTCTGGGTAATGCCGCTGTTGCTGTCTGTTAATACCGCAATTATCATAAAATAAAAACTCCGTTCGTAATGAAGGCACTGCGGTGTCTTCGCACACAAGAACCGCCGGTGGTTGCGCACCGGCGGTTCTAAGGGTATCACATTTGTGTGAAATTGTAAACGGATGAGGCTCCGGATTAATACATTCCGGGCTGTCCGGCCGGCATCGGCGGTTCCGGTTCCTTGATGTCGGCGACGACCGATTCCGTCGTAAGAAGCGTCGACGCGACGGAGGTGGCATTCTGCAGCGCGGTACGCGTCACCTTGACCGGGTCAAGGATACCCGCTTCGACCATGTCGACATACTGCTCTTTGTAAGCGTCAAAGCCGGTGCCCGCAGGCGCTTCGGATACTTTGTTGATGACGACGGAGCCTTCGAGGCCGGCGTTGTTCACGATGTAGAACAGCGGGGCTTCAAGGGCCTTGCGGACGACCATGGCGCCCGTCTTTTCGTCGCCCTCGAGGGTCTGCGCAAGGGCTTCGACCTTCGATGCCGCGTGGATATAGGCAGAGCCGCCGCCGGCGATGATGCCTTCCTCCACGGCCGCGCGGGTCGCGTTTAAGGCGTCCTCCATGCGCAGCTTGCTCTCCTTCATCTCGGTTTCGGTGGCCGCGCCGACACGGATGACGGCGACGCCGCCCGCGAGCTTCGCAAGGCGCTCCTGCAGCTTTTCCTTGTCAAACTCGGAGGTCGTCTCTTCGATCTGGGCGCGGATCTGGGATACGCGCGCCGCGATGGCGGCCTTGTCGCCGAGACCGTCGACGATCACGGTGTTTTCTTTCTGAACCTTGACGGATTTCGCGCGGCCGAGCTGGCTGATGGTCGCGTCCTTCAGCTCGAGGCCGACTTCGTCGGAAATCACTTCGCCGCCGGTTAAGATGGCGATGTCGCGCAGCATTTCCTTGCGGCGGTCGCCGTAGCCCGGGGCCTTGACGGCAACGACGTTAAAGGTGCCGCGCAGCTTGTTTAAGATCAGGGTGGTCAGGGCTTCGCCCTCGACGTCCTCCGCGATGATCAGCAGGCGCGCGCCGGACTGCACGATCTGCTCGAGCAGCGGAAGGATCTCCTGAATGTTGCTGATCTTCTTGTCGGTGATCAGGATGTAGGGATCCTCAAGAACCGCTTCCATCTTGTCCATGTCCGTGGCCATGTACGCGGAAATGTAGCCGCGGTCGAACTGCATGCCTTCGACGAGCTCGAGCTCGGTCTGCATGGTCTTGGATTCCTCGATGGTGATGACGCCGTCGTTGGAAACCCTTTCCATGGCATCCGCCACCATCTCGCCGACGGCTTCGTCACCGGCGGAAATGGACGCGACCTTGGCGATCTGGTCCTTTCCGGTGACCTTCTGGGACATGGCGAGAATCTCGGAAACGGCGCAGTCGCAGGCTTTCTTCATGCCGCGGCGCAGACCGATGGGGTTCGCGCCGGCCGCGAGGTTCTTCATGCCTTCCTGCACCATGGCCTGGGCAAGGATCGTCGCGGTCGTGGTGCCGTCGCCGGCGGCGTCGTTCGTCTTCGTGGCGACTTCCTTGACGAGCTGGGCGCCCATGTTCTCAAAGCGGTCCTCGAGCTCGATTTCCTTGGCGATCGTCACGCCGTCGTTCGTGATCAGCGGCGCGCCGTAGGACTTGTCGAGAACGACGTTGCGGCCCTTCGGACCGATCGTGACGCGGACGGTATCGGCAAGCTTGTCGACACCGGCCTGCAGTGCTGCGCGGGCTTCCGCCCCGTATTTAATCTCTTTTGCCATCGTAAGCCTTCTTTCTACCTGCTGTTATTCCACCACCGCGAGGATGTCGTCCTGGCGGACGATGATGAACTCTTCGCCGTCAAGCTTCACTTCCGTGCCGGAATACTTGGAATAAATGACCTTCTGGCCGACCTCGACCTGCATCTTCACTTCTTTCCCGTCGACGACGCCGCCGGGACCGACAGCGATGATTTCGGCCTGCTGGGGCTTCTCCTGGGCGGCAGAAGCTAAAATGATGCCGGATTTGGTGGTTTCTTCCGCGGCGAGCTGACGCAGAACAACGCGGTCCGATAAGGGAACTAATTTCATGTGGTGCCTCCTTTGTGATCCTGTTAGCACTCATCGAGATGGAGTGCTAACCAACTTTCCATATGATATACCTACTCCTGCGAAATTGCAAGAGGGAATTTCGGCCGGTTTTTCTCCGGGATCAGTCCCTGGGGAATATTGGCCGTCACGCTGCTTAACGCGAGGGCCTTGACGACCATTTTGAAGTTCTCCTGCCGTTCCGGCGGCAGGTTGCGGATATACTGCATCGCCTCCGCGATCAGCTTTACGCTGCCCGATTCGCGCAGCTCGGAAAGCTTTGTCGCGCCTGCGGCTTCGAGGGCCTCGAACAGGTCGTCGACAAATTCCTGCCGCTCGCGGTCGTTCAGTCCGCGCACCCAGGACTGGAGGGTATTCTCCACGCGGCGGCTCGTGTCGGATCGGCCTTCACCGCGTACAAAAGACGTGCCCAGCACTTCCCAGGACATGGCGTCGTGGGCCCAGGGCCCGCTGTTCGTGCTTTTCAGCACGGTGTTCTCCAGAGATCCCTCCAGCAGCATCCCGGCGATGGAATCCTCCGGGACAAAGCTGCGGATCCGGTCGAGGATGCCCTTGTATTCGGGCGTGGAAACGATTTCCGACCGGAAGCCCGGCGCGTCGTTCGCGTAGATTTCCGCGATGCGGCTTTTGACGCTCTCATCGCAGGCCATCGCCGCGTACATGGCGAAGTTTCCGCCCTTGGAATGCCCGCCGACGCGAAGCGTTCCGCCGTCCCACGCGGCAAAATGCCGGTTCATATAGCTGGCGCTCATGACCTGTCCCGGCGTCTGGTACAGAAAGAACATGTTGAAATCTTCCTTCCAGCCCACCAGCGTGTCGTCCGTACCGCGGAACGCTGCATAGCAGCTGCCGTCGGGCAGGACAAAGGTCATGGCCGCGAACTGGGATTCCATCTCCGAGAGAAGCTCCGTCTCCATCCAGCGGATGGTCACGCCGCCGAAGCGGCGCGACGCGCCCGCGGCTTTCAGCAGAAAGGCGGCCATCTTCGTCGTGGTTTTGCTGGCGAGAACCTCCTTGGGATCGTGGACGTTCCAGAACCGCTCGGAATAGTCGGCGATCGAAAGCTCCTTTTCCTCGGAAAGGAGTCCCGGCACCGTTTCGAATTCGGTGTAGGCCAACTGCGCAAAAACCAGGTTGTCGACCTCGTTAAAGGGCGAAACGTCAAAGGACAGATCGCCGCGCCAGTCGATGTAATCCATCATATTTGCCATGACAGGAGTTCTCCTTTACGCATCGGTTTCGGGAAGCTTCTCTTCCGCCGCCGGTTCCGCGGGGGACTCAGAAGGCACGTTCTCCGGCTCCGCGGCAGGTTCGGACGGACCTTCGGATTCCCAGGAAAGCGCCGGCGCAGCAGCCGGTTCGGAAGAAAACGCCGGCGCAGCGGCCGGTTCGGAAACCAAAGCCGGCACCGGGCCGCCGGGACGATGGAACACGTCGGCCGGGGAAACGATCACCGTCTCCTCCGGCGTGCGGTCGATTTCGTCAAGCTCTTCCATGTTCCGGTCCTGCTTGCGGTCCTCGTCCTTCTTCAGCCGGTGGGTGAAAAAGGCGGCGATCAGCTGGACGATCAGCGCGCCGGCGCCGACCGCGGAAAGGACGCCGTACAGGACGGTTTCATATGTGAAAAGGATCCGGGCCGGGTTCAGAATCATCAGCACCGCCGCACCGACGGTCAGCAGCGAGAAAACCAGCAGAAAGCCCCAGATCTTTCCTTTCAGGATGCGCACCTGAAGGGCGTTCTGCAGAAGGATGACGCCGATCAGCATACACAGCATGCCGAGCATCAGGGGCATGTGCTTGATGATCTCGAAGGCGCGCACGATCACAAGGATGCCGGAAATCAGAAACAGAATCCCCAGGGAGAAATCATAGCTGGAAAGGCGCCGGTACAGCTGCCGCGAAAAATAGGACGCGGCCATCCAGACGCCGGAAACACAGAGAATGCCGCCGATCATGTATACGAAGTACTCCAGCCGGAAGCGCGGATAAAACAGCTGTGTTCCGCCGATGACCAGAAGCAGCGCCGAAATCGTCAGCACGCCGAACAGGCCGGCCAGGCTGCCCTGAAACTGTTTGTCTCTGTCTCTTTTCATGATTTCCCTCCCCGGAAGGTACGGTCAGTTTTGTGTTGTCTATCGTTTTACGCCCTTCGTGTCGCGGCTGCCGATATGCAGGCGCTGCAGGGATACGGTCTTTCCGCGGACCTCCACGTCGAGATGGCCGCCCGAGGGAAGAATCCACGCGTTCTCCAGCGCGTCCTTGTCGGCGAGCCGCATGCCGCGCACGCCCACGGCGCCCTTCTTCTTCTCGGGAACGGTCTCGGCCGGAATGCGCAGCAGGAAGCCGTTTTCCGACTGCATGACCAGCGTATCGCCGTCCGCGCAGACGCCGCAGGTGATCAGTTCATCGCCCTCCGACAGATTCGTCGCGGCGGACAGCCGCCGGGAGACGTCGAACTCGCTGCCATCCACCCGTTTGATGAAGCCGGCCTTCGTCGCGAACAGCATCAGCCGGCCGCGGATCGCGCCGAGGGCTTCGACCGAGATGACGCGCTCCTTCGTGCTGTCGAATTTGCTGACGTTGTCGATGGGCACGCCCTTGTCGCGGAATTTGCCCATCGGCAGGTCGAGCACCTTGATCAGGTGCAGGCTGCCCGCGGAGGAGAACACGGCGATGCGGTCGAGGTTCGAGCAGCGGATGACATACCGGTTTTCCGCGAGGGCCGCGTCCTTGTTGCGGTCGAAGGCGGCGGCGTCGATCGAGCGGGCATAGCCGAAGCGGTCCATCAGAACGACGACCTCTTCCTCTTCGATGGGCTGCTCTTCGATGACCACCTCTTCGGCGTTCTCGAGGCGGGTGCGCCGGGGAACGGCGTATTCCTTTTTGATCGCCTCCAGATCCTTGATGATGTCCTTTGCCATCGCCGCGCGGCTCGAAAGCAGCTTGTTGTAGCGCGCGATGTTGTCGAGGGTCTTTTTGTGCTCCTCCATCAGCGCGTCGATTTCCAGGCCGATCAGGCGGTACAGACGCATTTCCAGAATGGCCGTCGCCTGCTTTTCGGTGAAGCGAAGCTTCGCTGCGGCCTTTTTGGATTCCTCCGACTTGAACCGGATCGGACCGGTTTCGCCGGAAACGAGGCAGGCGCGGGCGTCCTTGACGTTTTTGGAGCCGCGCAGAATCTCGATGATCAGGTCGATGACGTCGCAGGCGGCGATCAGGCCTTCCTGAATCTCCCGCTTTTCTTCTTCCTTCGCCAGCAGCGTGCGGTATTTGCGTGTCGCGAGCTCAAACTGGAAGTCCACGTGATGGCGGATGACGGGAACGAGCCCCATGGTTTCGGGGCGCCCGTCGGCCACCGCGAGCATGTTGACGCCGAAGGTGTCCTCCAGCCGCGTCTTCTTGTACAGAAGGTTCATGACGTGTTCCGCGTCCGCGCCCTTCTTCAGCTCGATGACGATGCGGATGCCTTCCTTGGAGGACTGGTTGGAGATGTCGGTGATGTCCGTGGTTTTGCGCGTTTCGACAAGGGCATAGACATCGTTCATGAATTTGCCGATATTCGCCCCGATCATCGGATAGGGGATCTCGGAGACGACGATGCACTCCTTGCCGCCCTTCTGCTTTTCGATCTCGGCCTTTCCGCGGATTTTAATCTTGCCGACGCCGGTGGCGTAGATCGAAAGCAGCTCGTCCTTGTTCGTCACGATGCCGCCGGTCGGGAAATCCGGGCCCGGGATGTATTCCATCATCTGGCGGGTGTTGATGTCCGGATCCTTCATATAGGCGATGACGCCGTCGATGACCTCCCCGAGATTGTGCGTCGGAATACTTGTCACCATGCCGACCGCGATGCCGTCCGCGCCGTTGACCAGGAGGTTCGGAATCCTTACCGGCAGCACCAGGGGCTCTTTTTCGGTTTCGTCGAAGTTCGGTCCGAAGTCCACGACGTCCTTGTCGAGATCGGCCAGATAGACCTCCTGGGTGATCTTCTGCAGGCGGGCTTCCGTGTAACGCATGGCCGCCTGGGGGTCGCCTTCGATGGATCCGAAGTTGCCGTGGCCGTCCACGAGGGGCACCATTTTCTTGAAATCCTGCGCCATGACGACGAGGGAATCGTAGATGGAGCTGTCGCCGTGGGGATGGTATTTACCCATGGTGTCGCCGACGATACGGGCGGATTTGCGGTGCGGACGGTCGTAGCGGACGCCGAGCTCGTGCATGTCGTAAAGGGTCCGGCGCTGGACCGGCTTTAAGCCGTCCCGGACATCCGGCAGCGCGCGGGCGATAATGGCGCTCATCGCATAGTCGATATACGATTT
This sequence comes from Shuttleworthella sp., assembly GCA_045545575.1. GTDB lineage: Bacteria > Bacillota > Clostridia > Lachnospirales > Lachnospiraceae > Shuttleworthia. Next base: position 8,673 of record JAZQBE010000046.1, on the reverse strand, counting down.
CTGCATCACCTCGCTGTATTCGGTACTGATAATATGATCCTGATTCATGCAATACTCCATGAAAAGCAATTGTGTCGGTCAACGGTGTTCTTCCGCTGCGGGATCAGACGTCAAGCACGGCGTCCCGGGCGTTTTCGTAAATGAACGCGCGCCGCGGCGCGACGTCGTTGCCCATCAGCATTTCCGTGATGTCGGACGCGAGACGCCCGTCCTCGATCGTCACCCGGCGCAGCAGCCGGCGCTCCGGGTCGAGGGTGGTCTCCCACAGCTGCTCGGCGTCCATTTCGCCAAGACCCTTATAGCGCTGCAGCGTGAAGGGTCCCTTGTGCGTCGCGCGGTACTTTTCGAGGGCGGCGTCGTCGTAGAGGTACTCCTCTTCGCCCTTCGACGGGATTGCCTTGTAGAGGGGCGGCATGGCAAGGTAGACGTGCCCTTCGTAGATCAGTTCGGGCAGGAACCGGTAAAACAGCGTCAGAAGCAGCGTGTCGATATGGGCGCCGTCGACGTCGGCATCCGTCATCAGGATGATCTTGTCGTAGCGCAGCTTCGTGATGTCGAAATCGTTGCCGTATCCCTCGGAAAAGCCGCAGCCGAAGGCGTTGATCATGGTCTTGATCTCGGCGTTGGCAAGGACCTTGTCGATGCTGGCCTTTTCCACGTTTAAGATTTTGCCGCGGATGGGCATGATGGCCTGATACATGCGGTTCCGGGCCATTTTCGCGCTGCCGCCGGCGGAATCGCCTTCGACGATGAAGATCTCGCATTTGGACGCGTCGCGGGATTCGCAGTTGGACAGCTTGCCGTTGGAATCAAAGGAGAACTTGGACTTCGTCAGCAGGTTGACCTTCGCGCGCTCTTCTGTTTTGCGGATTTTCGCCGCTTTTTCGGCGCAGCCGATGACGGTTTTTAAGGTTTCCAGGTTCCGGTCGAAAAAGAGGACGATCTCGTCGCCGGTGACCTTCGCGCAGGCCTTCGTGGCGTCGGGGTTGTCGAGCTTTGTCTTGGTCTGGCCTTCAAACCGCGGGTCGGGATGCTTGATGGACAGCACGGCCGTCATGCCGTTTCGCACGTCGGCGCCGGTGAAATTGACGTCCTTGTCCTTTAGAATGCCCAGCTCGCGCGCGTACTGGTTGATCACCTGGGTGAACATGGTCTTAAAGCCGGTGATGTGCGTGCCGCCTTCGGCATTGTAGATGTTGTTGCAGAAGCCGAGGATGTTCTCGTGGAATTCGTTCACGTACTGGAAGGCGCACTCGACCTGGATGCCGTCGCTCTGCCCGGAAAACCAGATGACGTCATGCAGCGGTTCGGAATTCTTGTTGATATCCCGCACGAAGCCGCGGATGCCCTCTTCCTCGTGATACTCCCGGTGCACGGGTTCGTCGCCGCGCAGGTCGTCGAAAACGATCGTCAGCTTCGGGTTCAGATAGGCGGTCTCGTGCAGGCGGCTGCGGATCTCCTTTTCGCCGAACCGGGTCTTTTCGAAAATGGTCGGATCGGGAAGGAAGGAAATCTTCGTGCCGGTTTTGCGCGTCTTTCCGATGACGGGAAGCAGCCCCTTTTCCAGTTTAACGACGGGGACGCCTTTTTCGAAACGGTCGTGATGGATCTGCCCCTCGCGGCTGATCTCGACGTCGAACCACGTCGACAGCGCGTTGACCGCGGAGGAACCGACACCGTGCAGGCCGCCGCTGGTTTTGTAGGCGCCGTTGTCGAACTTGCCGCCCGCGTGCAGCGTGGAAAACACCAGCCGCGCGGCGGAGACGCCCTTTGCGTGCAGACCGACGGGCACGCCGCGGCCGTTGTCCTCCACGGTGCAGCTGCCGTCCTTGTTCAGCGTGACGTAAATGGTGTCGCAGACGCCGGCCAAGTGCTCGTCGACGGCATTGTCGACGATTTCATAGACGCAGTGATTCAATCCCTTTGTTCCGGTGGAACCGATATACATGCCGGGACGCATGCGGACGGCTTCGAGGCCTTCGAGAACAGCGATGCTGTTCTCGTCATAATCCTTTCTGGGTGCCATAAGATCTCCTGTTTAAATACGGATGCCGGTCCGGGCAGGGGAACGCGTTCGCCCGGATACCACAAAATATACGCAATCAGAATGCATTATAGCACAAGTTCTGGTGCGAGAAAAGAAAAAGCTTTGCGCGTATCGCATCCGTAAAACGAAGGCGGAAAACGCGCAAAGCTGCAGGTGTTATGTGAAGTTTTAAACAGCCGTTACAGGCAGGTGTAGCCGGTACCGGAAACCAGCGCCTCGATCGGGATGCGCTTCTGGCACATCGGGCAGACGTTCGGGGAATAGACCTCGTAGTTCGGCAGGTCGCTCGCGGTAAACAGGGAATACACCGGCAGACCGTCGACGGAATCGTGCATTGAGAAAATGGACACGACGCCGGCGATTTCGCCGCCGTAGTAGGTAATGCATTCGAGGCTCTTGCGCAGCGTCTGGCCTGTGGTCAGCGACGCCATCAGGATCAGAACCTTCTTGCCTTCGATGGCGAGCTTGTTGTTGTCGCGGAAGGTCAGCTGGTTGTCGGAGTTGACTTCCGGGGAAACCACGTACACGGTCTCGTGCTGGTTGGAAATGTCGAATCCGCCCTTGGCGATCTGCTGGCCGAGCATGCCGCCGAGCATCTGCGTGCTGTCGAAGCAGCAGATCGTGTCGACGCCGTAGACGCGGTGCAGGATTTTGTCGCGGATGGCCTTGGCGGCGTTCTCTGCTTCCTTCACACGCACCTTCATGCGGGTGACGTCGATGTAATAGTTGATGTGGGACTGGCTGGTTGCAAAATGGCCCGGCACGACGTCGATCGTCAGGGTGTGATCCTTCGACGCGTAGAATTTGACGTAGCGATCCTTAAACTTATCCGGCATCTTTTTCCTCCTTTTGCTGTGGCATTAACGTCCGGTAGAGCCAAACCCGCCGTCGCCCCGGCCGGTGGCATCGAGTGTATCCGCTTCCTCAAAACAGACGGCAGGACACGGAATCAGAACAAACTGCGCGATCTTCTGCCCCGGGCGGACGCACCGCGCTTCTTCGGAATCGTTGTGGAGCGCGACGCGGATTTCGCCGCGGTAGTCGGCATCCACGACGCCGGTGCAGTTCGCCGGGCGGAGCCCTTCTTTCGCGGAAAGGCCGCTCCGTGCGAAGATGCCGCCGAAATAGCCCTCCGGGATCGCCGCGGCCAGGCCCGTGCCGATCATCGCCGTTTCGTGGGGGGCGATGACGCGGTCGGCGGGCAGATCCGCAAACAGGTCGTATCCGGCGGCCAGCGCGCTTCCCTGTTCCGGAAGGCGGGCGGTATCGGTCAGACGGATGATCTTAACGTTTATCATACTATATCTTCCTTCGTCGTGCAAAACGTTTTCGCGCGGTCAGACTTCCGGCTTCGGCGCGCGGGTCATCAGCTGCAGCACGGCATCGCGGGCGGAAAGACCGCCGTAGAGCACCTCAAGCACCGTTTCGATGATCGGAAGCTCCACGCCGTGCTTTTTGCCGAGCGCGGCCGCCGGCTTCGACGTGCTGACGCCCTCCGCGACCATATGCACCTTTTCCAGCGCCTGTTCCAGGGTGTCGCCGGTCCCGATGTGAAATCCGGTGTTGTAATTGCGGCTGTGGCGGCTCGTGCAGGTCACGATCAGATCGCCCATGCCGGCCAGACCGGCCAGGGTTTCGGGCTTCGCGCCCATCGCGACGGCCAGCCGCGTGATTTCGTGGGCGCCTCTCGTAATCAGCGCCGCGCGGGTGTTGTCGCCGAAGCCGAGACCGTCGGACATGCCGGCCGCCAGGGCGATCACGTTCTTTAAGGCGGCGCCGGTCTCCACGCCCAGGACGTCCGCCGACCGGTACACCCGGAAGGAATCGTTCATAAACAGACGCTGTCCGTAGAACGCGCAGGCGGGATCCGCGGATGCGCAGACGACGGCGGTGGGCATCTTTAAGATCACCTCTTCCGCGTGGCTCGGTCCGCTTAAGACGGCGATCGGCACGCCGGGCAGCTCAGCGGAAAGCACCCCGCTCATCGAAAGCAGCGTCCCGGCCTCAATGCCCTTTGTACAGCAGATCAGACGCCGGACGTGACAGGTGAGCGCGGCCAGCTTTTGCGCCGTTTCCCGCATGGCCGTCGACGGCACGACGATGACGAGCGCGTCGCGTCCCTCGGCCGCTTCCGCCAGATCGGACGTCGCCCGCAGGCCGTCGGGAATGCGAAAACCGGGCAGCTTGTCCGCGTTCGTGCGGTTTTCGTTCAGCTCCCGGGCCTCGGATTCCAGATAGGACCAGAGGACGACCTCATGGCCGTTCTCCGTCAGCAGAGATGCCAGCGCGGTTCCCCAGCTGCCGGCACCGATCACAGCAATTCTTTCCATTTATCCGTCCTTTTCTATCCTAGTCCTCGCTGCTGCCGTTTTCGCCGGCGTCCTTTTTGGAACCGCTAAAGGAGATTTTGTTTTCCGTGTGGTTCAGAAGACGCATGATGTTCGAGCGATGCCGCCAGAGCGCCAGACCCGAAACAGCCGCGCAGATCAGGTACACCCACGGCAGATCCTCGGAGGCAAAGGAAAGCAGACCCATCTGCCCGAAGACGATGGCCTGCACGAAAAACAGCACGGCGCAGAGCACGGATCCGAGGGAGACGTACCGGGTGACGGCGACGGTAACAACCATCACGGCAAGGCACAGCGGAAAGGTCTGCGGAAACAGGCAAAGGATCATGCCGGTGCTCGTCGCGATGCCTTTTCCGCCCTTAAAATGCATATAGAACGGGAAATCGTGGCCGAGGACGGCGAAAAACGCGCCGATCAGGCAGAACATGCGCACCGTATGCGCCTCGTAAAAGGGACCGGTCAGAAAGCGGACGATCAGAACGGATACGACGGCTTTGAGGATGTCCATCACGAGGGTAACGGCGCCGGCCGCCTTGCCGAGTACGCGGAACGTATTGGTCGTTCCCACATTTCCGCTTCCCTGCTTCGTAAGATCGACATGCTGCTTTTTGCCGATCAGATAGCCGGAAAGCAGATTTCCGCAGAGATAGCCGATCAGTGCCGACAGGATGCCGGCGATCCATGGATTAGTCATCTTTTCTCTCCCGTGTCAGAAAGACGAGCCGCGTTCCTTCAAAGCCGAAGGCGTCGCGGATGCGGTTTTCAAGATAGCGCGTGTACGAAAAATGCATCAGGTTTTTGTCATTCACGAAAATGACAAAGGTCGGCGGCTTCACGGAAACCTGCGTCACGTAAAAGATCTTCAGGCGCTTTCCCTTGTCGGACGGCGGCTGCTGCATGGCGACGGCCTCGGCGACGATTTCGTTCAACACGCCTGTCGCGATGCGCATGGCGTTGTTTTCGAGCACGGCTTCGATGACGTCAAACAGGCGGTCGACGCGCTGTCCGCTTTTCGCGGAAATGAACAGGATCTGGGCGTAGGGCATAAAGCTCAGGACCTTGCGGATCTCATCCGTGTACTTGTTGACGGAATGATTGTCCTTCTCCACGGCGTCCCATTTGTTGACGGCGATGATGATGCCTTTGCCGCGCTCATGGGCGATGCCGGCGATCTTCGCGTCCTGTTCGGCAACGCCCTGGGTCGCGTCGATCATGATTACGCACACGTCGGCCTTTTCGACGGCCGCGACGGCCCGGACGATGGAGTAATGCTCGATGTTCTCCTTGATCTTGTTCTTGCGCCGCAGACCGGCCGTATCCACGAAGATGTAGTCCTTCTTGTTGCGGCGAACCATCGTGTCGACGGCGTCGCGGGTCGTTCCGGCGATGTCGGATACGATGACGCGCTCCTGGCCGCACAGGCGGTTGACGAGCGACGATTTGCCCACGTTCGGACGGCCGATGATGGCGATGCGGGGAATGTCCTTATCTTCCTCTTCTGCCGTGCGGTCCGGAAAATGGGCGACGACCGCGTCAAGCAGATCGCCGAACCCGAGGCGGGACGCGGCGGAAACCGGGTGTGGATCGCCGATGCCGAGATTGTAGAACTCATAGACGTCGGGCATGAATTTGGCAAAGTCGTCAACTTTGTTTACGACAAGCAGCACCGGCTTGTTCGCCCGGCGCAGAAGATCGGCCACCTTTTCATCGGCATCCACGAGCCCCTGGCGCACGTCCACCAGAAACAGGATCACGTCGGCGGTTTCGATGGCGATCTGCGCCTGCTCGCGCATCTGCTTTAAGATCACGTCGCCGGAATCCGGCTCGATGCCGCCGGTATCGATCAGCGTAAATTCGTAATTCAGCCAGGAAACGTCGGCATAAATCCGGTCCCGGGTGACGCCCGGCGTGTCTTCCACGATGGAAAGACGCTCTCCCGCCAGCGCGTTGAACAAGGTGCTTTTTCCAACATTCGGCCGTCCGACGACGGCCACAACCGGTTTACCCATAGAATAACCTCAAATGATTAATGAATCCCCAGCATCGCGCGAAGCAGGTCCTCGCCCCGCGGCCCGCTGATTTCGATTTTGATCTGCAGCGCGTCGGACAGCTCGCCGACGGTCATGTCGTCGAGAAAGACGGCTTCCGTCGCGCGCAGCATGTTCTGCGGCAGAAGCAGCGCGTCATACAGCGGCCGGCCGGTCAGCTGCGCCTGTAAGTCCTGTCCGGTGATCAGGCCGGAAACCGTGATCTTCTCGCCGAAGAAATCGTTGCGGATTTCATAGACGGTTCCGGCAAAGTCCGGAAAGACCTCCTGCGCCTTCCGGCAGAAGTCCCGAAGAAACGGCGCGGCGAGTTTTCCTGTCGCGATGGATACCCGGCGCGGTTTTTTCAGCGCAAAAGCCGGATCGATTCGGTGTGCCGCAAGGGCCGCGTCGAATTCATCCGACAGAAGCCGGAGCATGCCGACGCCGTTTTCGAGCTGCGGATAGCCGTCGTAGTCCTCTTCCGGCGGCAGAGGCCGCCCGGCAAGCAGATACCACTCGTCCGAGGCGTAGACGAAGCCGTTTCCGACCGTCTTTCGCGCCTGTTCCTGGACGCGTTCGATCTGGGCAAGCACCGTTTCGGCTTCCGGGCCCGTAAATGTTTCGAGCGGGCACAGGCCCTCGCGGTACCGGGTCAGGCCGACGGGCACTACCGACACCGACTGCATTACCGGCGCGAAGGTCAGAAGATCCGAAAGCGTGCGGTCCAGCTCCGCGCCGTCGTTGTAGCCTTTGCAAAGAACGATCTGCCCGTTCATCGGCAGCTCCGCCTCGTACAGCCGCGCAAGGCGCTCCATGATGTTGCCGGCAAACCGGTTTTTCAGCATCTGTACGCGCAGTTCGGGGTTCGTCGTGTGGATGGATACGTTGATCGGCGCGAGCCGGTAGCGGATCATCCGGTCGATCTGGGCATCCGTCAGGTTCGTCAGCGTCACGTAGTTTCCCTGAAGAAAGGACAGGCGCGTGTCGTCATCCTTGAAATACAGGGTTTCGCGCATTCCCGGCGGCATCTGGTCGATAAAGCAGAAAATGCAGGCGTTGCTGCAGCGCCGGTAGTCGTCGAGCAGGGCGTAGTCAAAGGTGACGCCGAGATCCTCGCCCTCCTCCTTTTCGATTTCGACCTCGTAGTCCTCTCCGGCCGCGTCGCGGACGATCAGGACGGGGTCGGCGTCGTCGATCAGGTAGTAATAGTCAAAAATATCCTCGAGGGGCTGTCCGTTGACCGCAAGAATACTGTCGCCGGGTTCGAGACCGGCAAAATCCGCAGGGGATCCCGGGGAAACCTGTGCAATTGTATGGGTTGCGGTAGACTTCATCCGTTGATTCCTTTATTCGGTCCATTCAAAGGCGTTCATGTGCCAGCGGACGACCTCGCCGGAAATGGCGATGACGTCGAGCCGCACGGGCGTCGCGTCGGACAGATGGTGCTGCATCATGTAATACCGGGCCGCGCCGCAGATCCGGCGCTGCTTTACGGCATCCACCGCTTCCTCGGGTTCGCCGCAGGCGGCGGAGGTGCGGAATTTGACTTCGATAAAGACCAGATGCGCCGTGTTTTTCGCGATCAGGTCCACCTCGCCGGTACGGCAGCGGTAGTTGCGCTCTAAAATGCGGTATCCGTGCTGTTCGAGCAGCTGTGCGGCCTGCGCCTCGTACCAGGTGCCGGTCTCCCGGGTGTTTTCGCCGATAAAATGCGTGATAAAGGAGCGCCGGTGGATCTCGGTGGGGCCGAGGGTCTGCAGCGCCGCGATGTGCTCCGCGGATCCGTAGCCCTTGTTGGACGCGAATCCGTAGCCCGGAAACAGGACGTCCATCTCTTCCATCAGCCGGTCCCGGGTGACCTTCGCGATGACGCTCGCGGCCGCGATGGACAGGCTTTTGGCGTCGCCTTTGACGATCGGAACCTGCGGGATGTCGATCCCGGGGATCGTGACGGCGTCGTTTAACAGAATCGACGGCTCGACGGACAGCTGGGCGACGGCCCGGCGCATGGCCTCAAAGGTCGCCTGCAGGATATTGATCTCGTCGATCCGCTGATGGGAAACCTGACCGATGCCGACGGCCACGGCTTTCTCCATGATCTCGTCGTAAAGCTCTTCGCGGCGGGACGCGGACAGCTTTTTGGAATCGTTCAGATACAGGATTTTCGTATCCGCCGGCAGAATGACGGCGGCCGCGACGACCGGGCCGGCCAGCGGTCCGCGCCCGGCCTCGTCGATGTCGCAGATATAGG
>JAZQBE010000045.1:0-22709 GCA_045545575.1 Shuttleworthella sp. | reverse complement strand
AATGCAGCCGCCAATATTCTTCAGGAAGGACTCAGGCTGTACCGGCAGCATGCAGCATAAACCGGATCTGGACAATAATTAAAACAGCAATAAAGGTAGGGCAGGAACTGTCCGAACCGAAAACGCCTGTGGAGCCGGCAGCCTCTGTTTCCAGCGACACGTCTCTGGGAATAAGCGGCAGCGAAGAAGCAGGAATCCCCCGCTTCTATAAGCGGTGGGAGTGTTCAATTGGAACGCCCGAACCCGTTCACTTTTGTGAAAACGATGAGGGACGCCTGATCGAGAACCTGGATCTTACGGCGCGGATCGCGGGCGAGACCCTGATCGCATATTATGATCCCGCGGCTTATCCGGCGGACGAAGAGGCGGTGTCCGCGGTGAGACAGAGCGCTCCGCGCATTCTGCAGCGGATTCTTGCGGACTGGTCAAAAGGAAAGCCGCTCCTGCGGAATGCCGGACGGGATGAATTGGCCCGGCAGTTTGACGCGGAGCTCGCAAAGATGCGGATCACGGCGAGGACGGAGATCAAAAACATTACACTGACGGAAGAAGCGGAGGCGGCTTACAAGGACGCGCAGGAGAAGGCGAAGGAGCTGGTCGACACGTCGCTGTTCATTCCGGAGATTCTTCATCCGAATCCCGGGCCGCCGATGACGAACGGCCTGGATTTGATCCAGATGCCGACGTTTTCGGACAGCGTCCAGATCGATGCGGGTCCGGACGCGGAAAAGCCGAAACCGTCGGTGCAGAACGGGGCGGACGACCGGTTCTGCCGGTTCTGCGGCGCAAAGCGGATCGGAAACGCGCATTTCTGCCAGGAATGCGGCGCGCGATACGGAGACTGACGGCCTCAAAAACTGAATGCGTGGGGCTGTCGCAATAGATGTTACGTCAGCCCTCACTAATCGGTAAAAATCCAGCCCTTTCGGCCGGATTTTTTCTATATCAGGCATTCTTTCTGAAAGATTTCTGAACCAAGCAGACTCTAATTAAAGCCGCTCGTCAGACAAGCGCCTTTTTTCAATCGCTGTTTTGAATTGTCAAAAATTATGAAGCTTTCAGTTCAGTCAGGAACTGCCCGGTTCGCCCTCCCTGTATCTTAAAACGAAGCTTATTGATATTATAGGCAATGGCAAGGAGAACACTTTGGGCCAGTACATTCTCTTTTCCCCGGTAAAGATATCGGCGGAAATTCATATCCTCTTTTACAACGGCAAAACTGCCTTCTGCTTGAATGCTTCTGTTCATTCGAAGCTGTGTCCCGTACTCTGTTGTAATCCGCTCCAGTGTTTCCTGCCTTTTCTGTTTCATCACCTTGGAGACATTAAGCCGCTTATTCCGCTCATCCATTGGTGTCTTACAGTTGTTCCCGTGGATACATTGGTCTTTATGAGGACATCCCTGACAGCTTTCGCATTCGTAGATCGTCACTGTACTGACGTAGCCGTTCCGGTTCTTGCTGCGACGGTCTTCAATCGGTCTAAGCTTCCTTCCGTTTGTGCAAATATATTCGTCTGTCTTGGGATCATACGTCATGTTCTCTCTACGGCTGATAACCTGGCGGTATTTCCGGGTCTTCGAGATTTCATAATTCTGCGGTTTCAGATAGGATTCCTGACCGTTCCGTTCCAGAAAAACGTACGCTTCTTCGCTTTCATATCCGGCGTCTGCAACAATCTCCCGATATTTAAAGGGAAGATGAGATTCCATGTCTTTCAGAAAAGGAACCAGCGTCGGGGCATCGTTTGGATAATGGCTCAGATCAACCCAGGTGATGTATTGGGCATCCACTCCGTGCTGTAGATTATAGGCCGGCTTTAACTGTCCGTTCAGCATAGCATCTTCCTTCAGACGCATGAATGTCGCATCCGGATCCGTCTTGGAATAACTGTTTCTTTTCCCGCAGATATAAAGATGCTTTGTGTACTCTTTCAGTTTGCCGATATACTCTTCCAGTGTTTCAATGGATTTCTGAAGCTGGTTTTTCCGATGGCCGATTCCATAGACAAAGGTTATCTTTTCTTCTTCCCTGATCTGATAGAGTTTTTTGCGGAGCCGTTTCAGAGTATGCAGCGTTGCCTTGCCGTTGTAGCCCACCTTAATCCCATACAGTGTTTCACACTCTTCGATGAGCGCAATGATCTTTCCAAACAGACGGGCTTGATGCTTTGTGACGGACTTTTTCCAGACAAAGGTATACTTGTTTGCGCAGGATTCGATTTTTGTTCCATCAATGAATATCGTCTTGCCGGAGATTTCTCCCAAGTCATGGAGTATCGAAGAAACACCTGCCAGAACCGTTTTAGAGCAGGCTGACAGATGCAGCGAAATGAACCCCGCGATGGTGGCATGATCCGGTGCCGGCATTCCTTCCAAAAGGAACATGATGTTAATGTCTCTTTTACAGGCCGTTTCAATGTCACGACTGGAAAACAGACGGTTCATGGCAGCGTAGAACATGATCTTAAGCATCTGACGCGGAGTCGCCTGATTTTTCCGGACTCTTTTATAGGTGGCATAGAGTTCCGAAAGATCCATTTCCTCCACAAATGCACTCAGAAGGCGGACCGGGTCATCAGCCGGGATCATGGTTTCCATTTCGAGTGGAAGCTTGATTTGATAATAGCCTCGATATGCCGTATAATCGGGCTGTAAAAGTAATGGGGTTTGCATACCATTATTTTACAATAAGACCCGGACTTTTCGAAGCCCGGGTTTCCTTTTTTATTTTAAAAGAGAAATCGCCGTCTGGTCGGATTTTGTCCGAAAAAAGGACTGCCGCACCAGCGGGATTGCTGCCGGGACTGTCTGAAAAGATGGCCGAAAGGGGAAAACTGCTTGCATGCCTGTTTTTCATTGACACCATCCGCGCGCAGTCGTAAGATTGTTTTATAATGATACCCGACGCAATGCATGGTTTACTTCCTGCATTGCAAAGCATTCGAGAGGAAGGAGCTCGGAATGAACTGGAAAAACATGGATACGCTGGCGTCGTTTGCGGCTTTGAAGGAAACCGCGCCCATTGATCTGGCGAAGGAAATGGCCGGCGCCGCGGGCGCGGCGCGTGTCGCGAAATACCAGGTGCCGATGGCCGGCGGCATGGCGTACAATTTTGCGGCGAAGGCGGTCAATGACGACATTCTTACCGCCCTTGCGGCCGTCGCGAAGGAAGCGGAGCTGACGGAAAAGTACCAGGCGCTCTATGAGGGCGAAGTCATCAATACCGGTGAAAAGCGCATGGTTCTGCATCAGCTGACCCGCGGCCAGCTCGGCGCGGACGTGATGGCGGACGGCGTGAACAAGCGTGAATTCTATGCCAGGGAGCAGCAGCGCATCGCCGAGTTCGCGAACAAGGTGCATGCCGGCGAGATCGCCAATGCCGACGGCGAGAAGTTCACCACTGTGGTGCAGATCGGCATCGGCGGTTCCGACCTCGGCCCGCGCGCAATGTACCTGGCGCTGGAGAACTGGGCGAAGGTGAACGGCACCTTCAAGATGGAAGCGCGCTTTATCAGCAACGTGGATCCGGATGACGCTTCTGCCGTGCTCGCCGGCGTTGACGTGGCACACACGCTGTTCATCCTGGTGTCGAAATCCGGCACGACCTTAGAGACGCTGACCAACCAGTCCTTCGTGATGAACGCCCTTTCCGCGGCCGGCCTGAATCCGGCGAAGCACATGGTGGCCGTGACCTCCGAGACCTCGCCCTTAGCCCACAGCGACGATTTCCTGACCGCGTTCTACATGGACGATTACATCGGCGGCCGCTATTCCTCCACCTCCGGCGTGGGCGGCGCGGTGCTTTCCCTGGCTTTTGGCCCGGACGTGTTTGCCCGCTTCTTAAACGGCGCGGCCGAGGCGGACCGTCTGGCGACGAATCCGGACATGATGCAGAACGCCGCGATGCTCGACGCGCTGATCGGCATCTACGAGCGCAACGTTTTAGGCTATCCGGTGACGGCGGTGCTTCCGTATTCGCAGGCCCTGTCCCGTTTCCCGGCGCACCTGCAGCAGCTGGACATGGAATCCAACGGCAAGTCGGTGAACCGCTTCGGCGAGCCGGTGAACTATTCCACCGGTCCGGTGATCTTCGGCGAGCCCGGTACGAACGGCCAGCACTCCTTCTATCAGGAGCTGCACCAGGGCACGGACATCATTCCGCTGCAGTTCGTCGGCTTTAAGAAGAGCCAGATGGCCAACGACGTCGACATCCAGGGCAGCACCAGCCAGCAGAAGCTCTGCGCGAACGTCGCGGCCCAGATCATCGCCTTCGCCTGCGGCAAGGACGACGAGAACAAAAACAAGAAGTTCGCGGGCGGACGTCCCTCGTCCATCATCGTCGGCGAACAGCTGACGCCGGAAGCCTTAGGCGCCCTGCTTGCGCACTTTGAGAACAAGGTCATGTTCCAGGGCTTCGTGTGGAACATCAACTCCTTCGACCAGGAAGGCGTGCAGCTCGGCAAGGTGCTTGCGAAGGCCGTGCTGGCCCACGAAACCGACGGCGCCCTCGCAGCCTACAGCGACCTGCTGGAGATCTGATTCACCCCGATACGCATTTGTACATGAGGCGGCTTTGGCCGCCTCATTTTCTGATCAGAACGGAGGAGAAGATGGCAGAGAAGAAAAAAGCAAAAAAGACGAAACCGGCCGCATCCGCGCCGCGGAGGGTCCGCGCGGCCGAAAAGGTGTCCTTAAAGCCCGGCAACCTTCTGTATCCGCTGCCGGCCGTGATGGTCAGCTGCGGAGAAACGGACGGTGCGTCGGACATCGTGACGATCGCCTGGACGGGCACGGTCTGTTCGGATCCGGCGATGGTCTTTATCTCCGTGCGGCCGACGCGGCATTCCTATGCCATGATCAAAGAGCGGGGCGAATTCGTGATCAACCTCGTCTCCGAGGACCTGGTGCGGGCTATGGACTACTGCGGTGTGCGCTCCGGGCGCGACACGGATAAATGGACGGACTGCCGCCTGACGCCGGTGCCCGCGGACACGGTGGCCTGCCCGATAATCGCCGAGGCGCCGGTCAATATCGAATGCAAGGTGGAATCGGTCACACCGCTCGGCAGCCACGACATGTTCGTGGCCCGCGTGACGGCCGTGCACGCCGACGCGTCTTTGATGGATGAAAAAGGCGCGCTGGACCTTTCGGCCGCGCGCCTGATTTCCTATAACCACGGCGAGTATACCGCGCCGGGAAAGAAAAAGGGAAGCTTCGGTTTCAGTGTGCGGAAGAAAACCGCCGCCAAACCAAAAGCACAGAAGAGCAAAAACGCGAAAGCGAAGTAACGGCTTATTCCGCCTCCGCCGCGTCCGTGTCATAGACCGGAACGGCATTCTCATACACCCATTCCGTCACCGTTTCGTACTGCAGCTGGCGCTTGAAGTTTTCCTCGCTGCCGAAGTAGTTCAGAACGGTGTCTTTGTCCATGTCGTATTCATCCGCAAAACGGGCATATCCCGCGGCAAGATCCTCGTCGGAGATGGTCAGGCCTTCCGTTTCGGCGATCAGGCGGATGGCCGCGTCTTCGACGTAGACTTCGTCTGCATAGGAGGCCGCCTGCTCGGCAAACGCGTCCTCCGTCATCCCGTAGGTGGCTTCGACGTATTCCGCGAGGGTCTCGTAGCCGGCGTTTACCGCGGCATCCGTGTAGTACTCGTAGAACTCGTCGATGCGGGCCTGCAGGGCTTCTTCGTCGGCCTTCTTCAGCGCGAACGTGCTGCTGACCTGGTTCCAGACGGTCTGCTGGTTTGTGGAGAGGTCCTCCTCGGCGTAGTAGTCCTCGAGCTCCTTGCGAAGGGCGGCCCGAAGCTCCTCCGCGGTCGCGGCCTCAAAGTAGGTCTGGACGTTCGCGGCAAAGTCGTCCGTCAGCTCCGGAACGATGCTTTCGCCGACGATCTTGTCAATCGTGATTTCAAAGGTGACCTCCTGGCCGGACAGCTCCTCGTTGCCGTTGTAGGGATCCGGGAAGGTGACGTCGAAGGAATAGGACTCGCCGACCTTGTGGCCGATCAGGTTCTCTTCGAAGCCGGGGATCATCGTGCCGCCGCCGACGTTTTCAAGGGTGTAATCCTCCGACGTGCCGCCGGCGAAGCGCTCGCCGTTGAAGATGCCGGAGAAGTCGAAGACGATGGTGTCGCCCTTCTCGACGACGTCGTGATCCGCCTCGGCGGCTTCGGCGTACATGTTCAGAAGGTAATCCATTTCCTGCTCGAGGACTTCCTCGGTGATCTCCGTTTTGACGGCGTGGTATTCAATGCCCTTATAGGGGCCGACCGAAACGTTGTCGTTTTCAAGAACGATCTCGGCGGGGACCGACGCTTCCTGCGTGTCTTCCGCGGCCGGCGCGGTTTCACCGGCGGGCGCGGCCTCTTTTCCGCAGCCGGCGAGAAGGGCCGCGGCGGCAAAGGCACAGGCGAAACGTAACATCCGTGTATTCTTCATTTCAGACTCCGATCAAAGTACATTGCAAAAAAACTACCCCGATAGAATACCACAATCCGCCGGAAAATGAAGCATTTCATGAACTTTTCACATTTCCGCGCGGGATGATGTATAATCAACTGATGAACCCTGCAGGCCGGCGCTGACGCCGGATCCATAGAAAAGAGGCCTGTTTTGATCAAAAACAAACCGCTGCTGGAACGTTTTTTCCGATATGTACAGATCGATACCCAGTCCGACGAGGAGGCCGCGCCGCAGCCGAGCACCGCGAAGCAGAGAAATCTCGCGTCCCTGCTGGCAGAGGAGTTGCGTGCGCTGGGCGCCTGGGTGGATTACGACGAGGAATTCTGCTACGTCTACGCGCGGATTCCGGGTGCGGAGCCGGCGCTGGGCTTTGTGGCCCATATGGACACGTCCCCGGCGGCGAGCGGCGAAAACGTGCGGCCGCGGATCATCGAAAACTATCAGGGCGAGGATTTCCTTCTGAAAACGGAGGAGTTTCCGGAGCTGCTTCATCATTTCGGCGAGGATCTGATCGCCACGGACGGCACGACGCTTTTAGGCGCGGACGACAAAGCCGGCGTCGCGGAGATCATGACGATGGCGGCCTACTTCGCCGCACACCCGGAGGAGGCGCACCGCACGATCTGCATCGCGTTTACGCCGGACGAGGAAATCGGCCGCGGGACAGAGCATTTTGACCCCGCGCGCTTCGGCGCGAAGGAAGCCTATACCGTGGACGGCGGCAAGCTGGGCGAGCTGGAATATGAATGCTTCAACGGCGCGAAGGCAAAAATCACCTTCCACGGCAAGAGCGTGCATCCGGGCAGCGCGAAAAACACGATGATCAACGCCGTGCGCATCGCGGCGGAGCTGAACGGCCTGCTGCCGGAAGCCGAGATTCCGGAGCACACGGAGGGCTACGAGGGCTTCTACTATCTGGACAGCATCCACGGCGATACCGAGCAGGCCGTATCCAAATACATCCTGCGCGACCACGATCTGGAAAAGCTGCAGGCAAAAAAGGCGTTTCTGACCCGCTGCGTGGAGTGGATCAACGCGAAATACGGCAGCGGCGTGGCGGAGCTGGACATGGCGGACCAGTACTACAATATGGCGATTCCGATGCGCGACCACATGGAGCTTGTCGACCGGGCGAAGGATGCCCTGCGCGCGCTGGGCGTCGAGCCTGTCGCGGCGCCGATCCGCGGCGGAACCGACGGCGCGGCCCTGACCTATATGGGCATCCCGTGCCCGAACCTGTGCACGGGGGGCTACAATTACCACGGCCGGTTTGAATATGCCTCGGTGCAGGAAATGGAGACGGTGACCGAGCTTTTGATCGCGCTGGCGCGGATCTAGCGCCGGAAAGGGGGAAGGGGATGAACGATCAGATCGCAAAGCTTCAGGAGCGCATCGACGCCTGTTCGCGGATCGTCTTTTTCGGCGGTGCGGGCGTTTCCACCGAGAGCGGGGTTCCGGACTTCCGCAGCGAGGACGGCCTGTACCGGCAGAAGTACAAATACCCGCCGGAGACGATGCTTTCCCGCACGTTCTACATGAGGCAGAAGGCGGATTTCTACGATTACTATTTCGACAAGCTGCTGGTGCCCGAAATCGGCCCGGACGCGCCGGAGGAGACCGCGATCCGTCCGAATGCCGCCCATCGGAAGCTGGCAGAGCTCGAAGCCGCGGGCAAGCTGATCGGTGTCGTCACCCAGAACATCGACGGCCTGCACCAGCGCGCCGGAAGCCGGCAGGTCTTTGAGCTGCACGGCAGCATCCACCGCAACTACTGCGAGAGGTGCGGCAAATTCTTCGACAGCCGCTACATGCTCGCGGCGCACAAGGACAGCCGCGTCCCGCACTGCGACGCCTGCGGCGGCGACATCAAGCCCGACGTCGTGCTCTATGAAGAAAGCCTCGACGGCGACGTGATCTCCGGCGCGGTATCGGCCATTTCGCGGGCCGATATGCTGATCATCGGCGGCACCTCTTTGGTGGTCTATCCGGCCGCGGGCTTTGTGGAGTATTTCCGGGGGAAGGATCTGATTCTGATCAACAAGACGGCAACACCGATGGATCACCGCGCGACGATGGTATTCCGGGAGCCGATCGGCGAAGTGCTTGGACAGATAAAAGTGAGTCCATAGGGACAGTTCCCTTTGACTCACAGCAGGAGATGATTTTGAGCGACACGAAACAGCACAGCCAGACCTTCGGGCTGGGATTGAAACACGGGTTCCCCATCTGCATGGGATATTTTGCCGTCGCCTTTGCCCTGGGCATCGCGGCGAAGCAGATCGGCATGACGGCCGCGCAGTCCGGCGTGATGTCGATCGGCATGGTGGCGTCGGCCGGGGAATTTGCCGCGATCACGCTGCTGTCCGCCGGCGCGGGCGTTTTTGAAATGATCGCCACCTGTCTGGTGGTAAATCTGCGCTATCTGCTGATGAGCTGCGCGCTGTCGCAGAAGCTCGATCCGAAGATGGCCCTCGGGCACCGGTTCCTGCTGGCACAGACGATTACCGACGAACTGTTCGGCCTGTCCTCTGCCGTGGAGGGCTATCTGAAGCCGGTCTATGTCTACGGCGCGTTTCTCATCGCCGCCTTCGGCTGGACGCTGGGTACGGTGCTGGGCGTTCTTGTCGGCAATATTCTGCCGGACTGGATCGTCGGCGCGCTGGGTGTTTCGCTGTACGGCATGTTCCTGGCGATCATCGTTCCGCCCGCAAAAAAGACGCCGTTCATCGGCGCCCTGGTGGCGGTATCCATGGCAGCTTCCGGGCTGTTTTCCGTGCTTCCGCTGCTCAAGGAGATTTCCTCCGGCTTCCGGGTGATCATCCTGACACTGGCCATCGCCGGGGCCGCGGCGGTTATCCGCCCGCTGCCGGACGCAGAAGAGGAGGCCGCCCATGCGTAATGTCTATCTGTCTCTGCTGATCATGTGCGCGACGGTCTACCTGATCCGGCTGCTTCCGCTGCTGTTTCTGCGGCGGGAGATCAAAAACCGGTTTCTGAAGTCGTTTCTGTTTTATGTGCCCTACGTCACCCTTGCCGTCATGACCTTTCCGGCCATCCTGTCGGCGGCGGAAAACCCGCTGGTGGGCGCGGCAGCCTTGGCGGTCGGCATCGGCATGGCGCTGTGGAAGGAAGATCTGTTCGTCGTCGCGCTGTCCTGTGTGGGCACGGTCTTTCTGCTGGGGCTTCTGCTGTAAGCCTGCCGTGGAACGGAGTTTTATCATGAATCACAGATCCGGCCTCCTGTCGCAGTACAGAGGCCTTCGCAAAGAAATCTATGTCCTGGTGTTCGGCCGGATGGTCACGAGTTTAGGCTCCATGGTCTATCCGATGCTGACGATGATCATGTCGCAGAAGCTGCACATGTCCGCGTCGCAGATCTCCCTGATGATGGTGGCGTCGAGTGTCCTGATGCTTCCCGCGAGCCTTCTCGGCGGCCGCCTGGCGGACCGGTACAACAAGAAAAACGTCATCGTCTGCTTCGACAGTATTTCGATCGTCTGCTTCCTTCTGTGCGGTCTTGTCCCGCTGTCCTTCGGCACGCTGATCCTGATGCTCTTCGCGGGCATCTGCCAGAGCCTGGAGTACCCGTCCTACGACGCGCTGATCGCGGATCTGACGCTCACAAAGGACCGGGAACGCGCCTATTCGCTGGAGTACCTGGGCAACAATTTAGGTCTCGTGCTGTCGCCGACCATTGCGGGCTTCCTGTTTAAGGATTATCTGTGGCTGGCGTTCATCATCAGCGCGTGCTCCATCGGGATTTCGACCCTTCTGATTTTCTTCCGGATCCGAAACATCACGCCGGAGAAGGACGAGAGCGTCGAATCGGTCTATCAGGAGAAGCGCAGCGGCGAATCGCTGTGGACCGTTCTTACCGAGAACAAGGTGCTCGTGCTGTTTTTGTTCATGTCGACGCTGTTCTACGCGGTCTACGGCCAGTACGGCTATCTGATGCCCCTCGACATGGGCGCCGCCCACGGGGAAGACGGCGCGGTGCTTTACGGCACGGTCTCGTCCCTGAACTGCATCGTCGTGGTGCTGTTTACACCGCTGATCACCCGGCTGTTCCGGGGCTGGCGCGACCTGCACAAGATGCTCGCCGGCGAGGTGCTCGTGGGTGCCGGCTATCTGATGTTCATGCTGCTGCTCGGGCACGTGCCGGTCTATTACCTGTGCATGCTGATCTTTACATGGGGCGAGATTTTCACGACGATCGCCGGAAGCCCTTACATTTCCAGCCGTGTTCCGGCAAGTCACCGCGGGCGGATCAACGGCGTCTCGTCCGTTATGGGCGCCGTCGTCCAGGGCGGGATCTACCTGCTCGTGGGCGCGGTCTACGACGTCAAAGGATCGCCGGCCGCCTGGGGAACCGTGCTGGGATTTCTGGCCGCGTCCGTTCTGCTGACCCTGGTCCTGATCGCCGCGGACAGAAAACGCTACCCCGCGCTGTACGAAAGCAATCCGTCGTAAAGCCAAAGATAAAACAAACCCCTTTCACCCGGCGGCCGGGCGAAAGGGGTTTTCTTTGCAAAAAGCGGCGCGGCGGTCTTATGCCGGAATGCGGACATAGACGCTGCAGTGATCCTCGATATCCGCGTGGGGCAGAAGGCGATCCACCAGGGAATCCGTCATGGCACTGGTCGACAGCAGGTACCCGGTCGGATGACAATCCGGATCCGAGTAATACTCGCGGAGATTCGAGAACGTATACTGCAGCATGTTCATCAGGGCCGTTTTGCTGCGGATGCCCTTCGTGCAGGCATATTCGATGGAAAAATCGTCATTCTCGAGAAACCGGACCAGGACGCAGCCGGCGATTTCGCCGTCCTGAATCCAGACGGTGCTGTAATCCTCGGAGTTGCCCGGATCCATGAAGTGGTCGTATTCCATGTTTTTGGCCAGCCGGTTGGAGAAGTGGCGCCGCTCGGCCGGACTGGTCTGCGAAAGCGTGGTGACCGCGTCCGAGCGGACCGGGTGGGCGAGGGGGGAGCCCTTATCGATATCCCGGAGGTCAAACCGGTACAGCGTGGACGTTTCTTCGTGCGTAAAGCCTTCGGCCGTCAGCACGTTCTCCCACAGGCCCGGGCCCTCCGCGTCGTAGACCTCGCGGACGATGCCGTCACAGTGCAGCGCGTCGCAGAGGGCGACCATCTCGTGAAACAGCGAGGGGAGCAGACGCTCTTCGTATTCCGGGAGAATGTTCAGCTCATGCAGCTGGGCAGCCTTGTTCGCTTCCACGATGCCGACGCCGCAGACGGTGTTGTTTTCCACGGCGCATACCGCGTACAGGGCGGGGTTCGTCGAAAACGCCCGGAAGGTTTCTTCATCGATAAAATTCCGAAGCCGGTCAATGCCGGTGCGGTCCAAAACGGTATATTCCACAAAAGGCCTCCTTTCCTCAGCTCATCGTTGCGGGATCCACGCCGGACATCCGGATGAAGTCCGCAAAGTAGCGCTTGACCATTTTTTCGGTCTCCTGATCCTTTGGAAGCGGCTCGTTGTCCGAGATGTTTTTTTTGCGGCGAACGATGGCGGTGGCGAAATACTGAGCCCGCACCAGGAAGGTGTTATAGGAGAACCTTGCGCTTGGGGGCGCCGGATCCGGATCGTCTTCCTGCGGCGCACGGTGCCTGTTGATGCCGTAGCAGACTTTCTTGTGAAACGCTTTGTCGTAGATGCCTTCGTTTCCGAACACATTGGTGATATTTTCCGGATGGAATTCGGGGGAAGCGGAGATGCCGTCGGACATGTATGTGGTCGTTTTCAGCATGTGCTCCTTGGTTTCAAGAATGCCCGCCTGTTCGGCGGCCTGCCGGAATTCAGCGATAAACGCATCTAACCGGTCTGAATCGACGCCGGATTTGGACGTATAAAGGACCAGACTCTCTCTGCGATCACCGGAGTAATTGGTGCGCACCTTAAAATGCAGGTAATCCTTCAGATCGCCGTGATGCAGCAGCGTCTGCTGCCAGATTTCGAGCATCTCGGTCTGCTTGTCGGGTTTGCAGGTGATGTACAGACGGCGTTGGGCCCCTTTTTCCTCGAATTTGCTGCCGTGGAAATGAAGAAACAGGTTTTTGCCCATGATGTAAGAGGTGCGGACCGTTTTTTCCCTGCCAGGATAGTTGCGGGACAATGTCGCGACGGACAGCATGCCGCGGCCAGTCTGGAACCGGACATCCTCGTGGTTGTATCCGAGTGCGTCTGACATGTTGTTCAGCGTCGTCCGGTAGCGCTTATCTGCGGTCTTGTCTGCGACGAATACATGGTTGCGCCTGTGGCCGACGAGCTTGCTGTACAGGACAGACTCGCCTTCGGTGTTTACGCTCATGAGGGTCGGGTGCATGAACAGCTTAAAGGCCTCCGGCGAGATTTTGCCGGCGGCATAATCCGCATAGGCCTTCCGGATCGAAGCGATTTTCTCTTCCGCCGCGGCGGTGAAGCGGGCCTTGTCCGCCTCCATGTCTTTTTGGGTTTTGCCTTCTTTTCGGATTTCGGCGTCCAGCCGGTTTTTGTAGGAGTCGCGGATCTTCTGAATCAGGATTTCCGCGCTCGGGATCTCCTTGTCCAGGACGGTGTTGATGCTTTCGAGCATGAGCTCCTTATTCCTGTCCACGGCCGGAGGACGGTCGTCCATGCGGTCCTGGAT
Source organism: Shuttleworthella sp. (assembly GCA_045545575.1). GTDB lineage: Bacteria > Bacillota > Clostridia > Lachnospirales > Lachnospiraceae > Shuttleworthia. The sequence continues at coordinate 9,592 of JAZQBE010000045.1, read as the reverse complement.
CTCCTTGCCGGTAAAGATTCTGTCGATGTCTTCGCTGTATTCCGGCTCGCCCTGGTTCATGGATTCGAACACCTCAGAAGACTTGAATTTCTCGATGGACGCGGTGTATTCTTTGTCTTCCTTCCATTCAAACTGCTGAGGGACGTCCTCGATGCTGTCGAGGCTGAAATTCTCTATCGTATGTTCGATGTTCTGTACGCGCTCGCGCTCGGCCTCGAGCCGGCGGCGTTCTTCCTCTTCGGCACGGCGCAGTTCCTCCGCAATCCGGATCGCACGGCGCTCCTTCGCCTTCTCGATCAGAAGCTTGGCCGCATCGTCAAGCTTTTTGCGGGAGGTGAACCAGCGCGATTTCTTTTTCTGCTGATTGTAGTAAATCGGAGAGTCCGAAACGTTCAGGTTCCGGGTTTCCACGCCCAGAGATTTCCCCTTCAGGGAGAATTTCGCCGCCTCGAGGACTTCGTTCCGGGTAAATCCTTTCAGCTCAAGTTCTTCATGCTCGTCGCTCGAGATCTGGCCGACGATATCCGCAAGCTCGTTGTACTCATCCTGCGGCATTTTCAGTTCTTCCTTTTTAGCCTTTCGATTCGCGTATTCCTGCAGTGTTTCCCCACCGCTCATAAAAACCCCTTTCTATTGTGGTGACGAAAGAATACTTAAAAATCATACTAGCATGCAGGAATAGGGCGGTCAATAACAATCGAGGGAGCCGGATTGAAAGGCGAGGACGGACCCTTTTTTGCCCGCAGACTTGACGCCGGCTCCGGGATGGGGCAGACTAAAGCCGACGGACAAAAACGGAAGGAGAACCCATGGCAAAAAAAGAGACAAAAACCAACGCGATGCGGATTCTGGACCGCATGAAGATCCCCTACGAACACCGGGAATACGAATGCGACGAGTTTACCGACGGCAGCGAGACTGCCGACCGTCTGGGCCTGGACCACGCACAGGTATTCAAGACCCTCGTGACCCTCGGCGCGGACCGGGAGCACTATGTCTTTGTCATTCCCGTGGACGCGGAACTGGATTTGAAGAAATGCGCGCGCTCCGTGGGCGTCAAATCCGTCGCCATGATCCACGTCAAAGAGCTTCTGCCGCTGACCGGCTACGTGCGCGGCGGCTGCACGGCCATCGGCATGAAAAAAGCGTTTGTGACACGCCTTGACGAAAGCGCCCGCGGACAGGAACGCATCTACGTCAGCGGCGGCCGGCTGGGCGTGCAGATTCTGCTGTCGCCGGAGGATTTCCTCAGAGCGGCCGGAGCGGACTATGCCGATCTGATATAGGGCGGCGCTTCCGGTACTGCAGCGGCGTACTGCCGGTGTATTCGCGAAAAATACGGATGAAATGTGTGACGTCCTCATATCCGACAAGCGCGCAGATCTCCTGCACGGAGGCCGATGTGCTGACCAGATACTCCGCGGCATGATCCAGACGAATGGTCTGGATCATTTTATTGGGACTGATGTGCATGTGCTGCTGCATGATCCGCGACAGGTATGACGGACTGAACGAAAACGCTCTGGCAACGGAAGAGACCGTGGCGTCGGCAAAATGATCGTTCATATACCGCAGAATCTGCGGGATGCTCGAGATGGAGCCCGCGACGGTCGGAGAAAAGGCGATGTCCTGGGAATAATCCCGCTGCAGGTAGGTAAAAAACAGGCCGAGCATCAGGGTAAGCACCTTCTGGGAATACGGCGCGAGGCGGATTTCCTCGCCGATCATGTCAAGGATCAGACGGCGGATGCGCTCGTCCCGGCCGGTGTGGAAAAGCAGGTAGTTGGGTGTGCGGTTTTCATACAGGGTATACAGGAAAAACGAAAACAGCGCGTGGTTCTGGTTCACCAGCGCGTTCAGCTTGTTCTTCATGACGGATGTGCGGATCAGAATATTGACGGCAACCGTGTCGTCAAAAATGCGGATGTCGTGATCGATGTTCGGCGGAAGAATGCAGAAATCCCCCTCCTGAAAAAGGACGTCGTCAGTCGCGCCGTCCGGGAAATAGATATTCTGCCGGCAGGAGCCGTGCAGGATGTAGATGGCTTCAATAAACCCGTGGCGGTGGCGGAATACGGGACTGAACCGCACGTGTTTGCGCACGGAGATGTCGTCTCCGCGCAGGAAAAACGCATTTTCGTTCAGGTTTTCGCTGAAGGAAGAGGGCTGCAGACCGACGCCCGGACTTAACGGGGCCTCGATGATGGCATACGGATCCCGCTCGTCATAGGGACGGCGCATGTTTTCCTGCGTGATCCGGAAGAAATCCGCCTCCGTCGGTTCGGTGCCGAAGGCGTCCCAGATCTTCTTCAGCTGCAGTTCCACAGGCGAATAGGCGCGGATCCACGCCTCCAGTTCCTGAATCTCGTTCATCAAAGAACCTCCCTTTCCCACCGGTCTATTCTACCACACCGGCCGGTTCAGAAAAAGCCGATTTTCTGCTCTTTCCGTCCGTAGAATCTTCGCCGGGTTTCGACTATACTTTCCGCAGTTTGGCAGATCGGCACAGGCGTGTGCCGGGTACGGGAAAAGGAGAAATCATGGATACTGGAAAAATCAAGGGCAGCACCAAATTCAGCATTATGCTCGGATTCCTCGGCCAGGCGCTTCTGACCGGTCTGGTCGCCGGCTACATCACGTATTTCGGCACGGATATCGTCGGCGTTTCGGCGCTTGCGATGGGCAACATCCTGCTGGCATCGCGAATTTTTGACGGTGTAACCGACATCATGATGGGGGCGCTGATCGACAAGACCAAGAGCCCGAAGGGAAAAGCGCGGCCGTGGATCCTGCGCGCGATTATTCCGTTCGTGCTGTTTACGATCCTGCTGTTCGCGACGCCGGATTCGATCTCGAACGGCGCGAAAATTGCGTGGATCTTCATTATGTACAACCTGTACGCGCTGGCATATACCGCGCTGGGCTGCGCAATGACGACACTGAACGTGCGTCTGACCCGAAACGAAAAGGAAATCAATTCCTTAAGCACCATGATCATGTTCGGAACGATTCTGGGCAACGTTCTGATCAACGCCTCCGCGGTCGGCATCCTGACGGCGTTAAGCGGTTCCGATCATTATACGCGGCAGGCATTCATCATCATGACCGTCATCCTGAGCGCCGTGACGCTGGTCGGCAGCCTGGCCACGTATTTCACGACGGAAGAGCTGAAGGACGTGACGCCGCTGTCGGTTGAAAAGGAATCGGTGAAGGAAAACATCCTTTCCCTGCTGAAGAACAAATACTGGCTGCTGCAGCTGTTAAACACCGTGTTTATCTATCTGGGCCTGAACTGCCGTCTGGCGGCGATGATCTATTACGGCATTTACGTGCTGGGCAATCCGGGCCTGATCCCGGTGCTGGTCATCGCGGATAACGTCCCGTCGCTTCTGGCCATGCCCATCGCGCTGAAAATCAGCAATAAGTTCGGAAAGCGCAACGCGTCGCTGGCGGGTTTGTGCCTTACGCTGATCGGTTTTGCGCTGATGCTGTTCAACATCCACAACCTGCCGCTGTTCGTGGTGGGCCTGGTGATCAAGGGCATCTGCTTTGCGCCGGTGCAGGGCGCAGGCAACGCGTTCATTGCGGATTCCGCGATGTACGGCGAGTGGAAGACCGGCGTGAAATCCGAAGGCATGGCCTTCAGCGCCATCAGCTTTGCCAATAAAATCAGCAGCGGCCTTTCCGGCGTGCTTGTCGGCTTCGTGCTGGCCCTGACCGGCTATGTCGGCGGCGCAGCCACCCAGACGCCCGCGGCGGTGAACGGCATCATCTTCCTTTACATCGGTGTGACGCTCCTTTGCACGATCGGACAGATCATCATCTTTTTCCTGTACCGTCTGGACGAGAAGATGCCGCAGATCCGCGAAGAGCTGGCGGCCCGCGCCCGGGAACAGGCATAAAAACCGCATACGCATAAGCATCGAAGGCGCCTCATCCGGGGCGCCTTTTTGGCCGTTCTGTGCCCGGGTCATGCCGATCTGTTCAGAAAGGTTGTATCGCCCCCCGGAAAACGATATACTAAGAAAAAGGACCTGCTGCCGGACGCCGGAATGGACAGCAGGTTCGCTGTCTATGGGGTTTTTCAGGGGAGGATGAGTATGAAACTGGATTACAGACGCACCTTGTTCGTGGGATTTGCGTTCTTTCTGATCTGCGTGTTCTGGCAGGCGTACGACAACGCGATCCCGATGATTCTGATCAACAAGTTCGGCATGTCCCAGACCGTTTCGGGCCTGGTGATGGCCATCGACAACATCCTGGCACTCTTTATGCTGCCGCTGTTCGGATCGATTTCCGACCGCTGCACGCACAAGCTCGGCCGCCGCACACCGTTTATCCTGTGCGGGACGATCGTCGCGGCCGGCGCCTTTATCTTCCTGCCGCGCATCGGCTCGCTGCCGGTCTTTATCGTGCTTCTGATGGTGGCCCTGGTATCCATGGCGACCTTCCGCTCGCCCGCCGTGGCGCTGATGCCCGACGTGACGATGAAGCCGCTGCGTTCGAAGGCCAACGCCATCATCAACCTGATGGGCTCCTTCGGCGGCATCCTGGTGCTGGCGCTGGGCATCGTGTTCGGCACCGGCAAGGTGGAAAACATCAACACGACCTACGGCGTGTACTTCCTTGTGGTTGCCCTGATCATGCTGATCGCGCTGCTGATCTTCATGCTGACCGTGCGCGAGCCCCGCTTCGTGCAGGAAATGCATGAGCTGAGCAAAAAATACGGCATCTCGGACGAGGACGAAGACGAAAACGGCGCGGCTGCGCCCGGCGCGAAGCTGGCGGCTCCGCAGCTGAAATCCCTGCTGTTCATCCTCGCGTCCATCGTGCTGTGGTTCATGGGCTACAATGCCGTCACCAGCAAGTATTCCGTGTACGCGACGACGATCCTGCAGAAGGACTTTAACCTGACGCTGATCATCGCCCAGCTCGCCGCCATTATTTCCTATCTGCCCGTCGGTATCGTCGCCAGCAAAATCGGGCGGAAAAAGACCATCATGGCCGGTGTCGTCATGCTTGCGACGGCCTTCCTCGTGGCATCGTTTATGCGCGCCGGTTCCCCGACCATGCTGATGAACGCCATGTTTGCCTTAGCCGGCATCGCATGGGCGACGATCAACGTCAATTCCTTCCCCATGGTGGTGGAAATGTGCTCCGGCGCGGACGTGGGCAAATACACCGGCTACTATTACACGGCTTCCATGTCGGCCCAGATCGTGACGCCGATCATCTCCGGCACGCTGATGGACCGGCTCGGCATGACGGTGCTGTTCCCCTATGCCGTCGTCTTCGTGGCCCTCGCCTTCGTGACCATGATCTTCGTAAAGCACGGCGATTCCCGGCCGGAGGCAAAGAAGGGACTGGAAGCCCTCGAGGATCTGGACGCGTAAAGCGGGACGGAGCTGTCATTGAATTTCAGACACAACGGTTATGAACCGCGGCAGAGCAGGATTTCCTGCTCTGCCGTTTTTTTTGTGGGCCCGAATTATTGAAAAAAGAAACGCATGTTCGAATATTTGCCGGCAAAGTCCGTAGAAACGGACAGCGGTCCGGTTATAATTGTGACGTCAAAAGAAATCCGACACATCATGGAAGGATAAAAGGAGGTGTCACATGAAGGGTTATCTGGTAGCCGGCGGTTACATGGGATGGGTGAACGGCCAGTATATGCTTTTCGCGAGCGAGAGCGAGTACGAGGAATACGTCACAGAAGCGTAAATATCGAAAAACAATAAATAATTATTGACACGCAGCGGGATCCGTGCTATTGTTCACGCAAATGGTGAGCAAAGGAGGAATGCATGGGAAAGAAAACAGCTGCGGTGATCTTTTTGCTGTTTCTTGCTTTACAGGCAGCAGCCTGCGGAAACACATATGAACCCGAGCCGTGGCCGCAAACCGGGCTTGCGGCCCTGATCCCCGGCCCGCAGGAGAAGCCGTACTTCATCTTTTTCAATACGCCGGATCTCTTCCAGGCGGCGTTTGAAATCGAAACAGGGGATGCTTTTTCGGATTACGTGTCTGCCTGCAGAGAGATGGGTTTTACGGTGGAGGCAGAGGAATCGGCGGATCGGTAAACGGCTTTTAATGAAGACGGATACCGGGTAGAGGCAATCACGGTTGCGAGTTTGAAAAAAATGAGTGTTTCCGTGGAGCCGCCGGTGGCGATGGATCAGATTGTCTGGCCGAAGGACGGCCTTGCGTCGCTGCTGCCGGATGAGGCTTTTTCTCTGGGGACGATCATTACCGACAAATCCTATGCATTCAGCGCTGTCGTCGGCAATGTTTCCGACGAAGCGGCTGCGGCTTATGTGGAGGAGTGTATCCGCGCCGGGTTTGATTCTGTCTCCATTCAGGAGGAAAAACGGTTTTGTGCTGCTGACAGCGCCGGGCACGTGCTCGAGGTGGAGTATCTCGGGCTGGATCGGATGAAGATTACGGTTTTTGTAAAGGAAAAGAGGCGTAATGGAGAACAGGGAAAAGAGAATCAAACACCCGGTGCTTATGGTGGCCGGGATTCTGCTTCTTGCTCTTTTGGGGGCAGGCGCGCTGTTTTATGTGTTTCAGGAACCGTTGGTTTTTTCCCGGCGTATCGGATTCCGGTATTCCCAGACGCAGGTGCTCGACAGTTATGACAGCCACGGCTGGCCCGGGGAAGGCGAAACAACGATGACGCTGCGGGCGACGGACAGGCAGAAGAAATACATCGAAGAAAACTGGCGGCCGCTGTCCATGAGCGATGCCATGAGCGCGACGGTGTTCGGTTTTGACGGAACACGCCGTTTCTATCGGACACGGGATACGCGGTCCTTTTTTCCGGAAATCGAAGAGGGGGCTTACCTCTATCTGGTCCGGAACCCTGATAAAGCCGATTATGAGGAACAGGAGGAGCTTGTGCCGGCGGAGCATGAAATCCTTCTGATCTATGATGCCGAAGAGGGGCTGCTTTATTATTTTAAGAACGACCGCTAAGTGCAGAGGAGGATGCATGGAACAGAAAATGATGGGCCTCTGGATGAAAGCCGTGATCATCGGTGTGGGGCTTTGCCTGCTGGCCTGCTGTTTTTACCTGATCCCGGAGTACGGGAAAACACTGGCTGCCCGTTATATGCAGTATAAGTTTTTATATGGGCGATGGATGGGATTTATCTGGATTTCCGCCGTTCCCTGCTTTGCGGTGCTTGTTCTCGGGTGGATGCTGGCACACACGGTCGGAAAAGGGAAGGCGTTTACGCAGGTAAACGTTACCCGGCTCCGACTGATTTCAAGGCTTGCGGCTGCGGATACCGTATTCTTCTTTTTGGGGAATGTGTTCTATGCGTTTATGGGCTGGAGCCATCCCGTGATTCTGTCTTTGTCCATGCTTGCCGTGCTGTTCGGCGTCGTAATTGCATCCGCAGCCGCGGTGCTGGCTTATCTGGTTTGCAAGGCAGCAGACCTTCAGATTCAGGCAGATCTGACCATCTGAAGCAGAAAGGACTACAGCGTGGAAGGGGAAATCGTTTTTAATATCGATGTCATGATGGCGAAGCGGAAGATGAGTCTGACAACGCTTTCCGAGAAAGTCGGCATTACGATGGCAAACATGTCCATCCTGAAGACCGGGAAAGCCAAAGCCATTCGGATTTCAACCCTCGTGAAGCTTTGCGAGACGCTGGACTGTCAGCCGGGAGATCTGCTGGAATACATCAAGCCCGCGGATTGAGTCCCGGTCAACGTCTGCGATTTTACAGCGGCCCGGCAGGTTTTTCTTGCCCGGCCGCTTTTGTTGTGCTATGCTAAAGCAGTTCACTATCACTTCACCGCGTCAGCGCAAAGATGTGCAGCGGTGAAAACGGACAGAATAAAGGAAAAGGAGTTGTGAAATGACGGTATCTCAAATCGGCATCATCATCGCGATCGTGGCGTATCTGGCCATGATGATGATCATCGGAGTTCTCTCCTCAAAGCAGACGAACGACGTCGGTGATTTCTATCTGGGCGGCCGGAAACTGGGCCCGTTTGTGACCGCGATGAGTGCGGAAGCATCGGATATGAGTTCCTATCTGCTGATGGGCGTCCCCGGACTGGCGTATTTTTCCGGCATTGCGGACGCCGGATGGACGGCGATGGGCCTGATTGCCGGCACCTATTTAAACTGGCTGTTCACGGCGCAGCGGCTTCGTCATTATACGGAAAAAGTCGGCGCGATTACACTGCCGGAATACTACCGCAACCGCTTCCGTGACAGGCACAACGTCACGCTTTTGATCGGCGCGCTGTTCATTATTGTGTTCTTCGTGCCATATACCGCTTCCGGCTTCTCTGCCTGCGGAAAGCTGTTTACATCCCTGTTCGGCGTGGATTATCACCTGGCCATGATCGTATCGGCGGTCATCATCGTCGGCTACACCACCACCGGCGGATTCCTTGCGGCCTCCACGACGGACTTCATTCAGTCCATCGTGATGACCATTGCCCTGATCGTCGTGCTGTGCTACGGCGTTACCCAGGCCGGCGGTGTTGCCGCGGTCGCGGATAATGCCGGAAACCTGGCTGGTTTCTTAAACCTTTCCGCGACGCACAACAACGTGACCGGGGCCGGCGACCCCTACGGCATTTTCAACAAGATCACGATGTTCTGCTGGGGTCTCGGTTATTTCGGTATGCCCCACATCCTGCTTCGCTTCATGGCCATCGAGAACCCGAAGAAGCTGACCCTGTCCCGCCGGGTCGCTTCCGTCTGGGTCGTGATTTCGCTGAGCGTCGCGGTCTTTATCGGCGTGGTCGGCCGTGCGATGACGGAGGCCGGTGTCCTCGGAAGCCTGATCGAGGATCCGACGAGCTCCTCCAAAGCGGAGACCCTGATCGTCGTCCTGGCAGATATCATCAGCCGGCACGGCATTCTTGCCGCCCTGGTGGCCGGCGTTATCCTGGCGGGCATTCTGGCCGCGACGATGTCCACGGCAGATTCCCAGCTGATCGCCGCGTCTTCCGCGGTTTCCGAAAACATCATCCAGGATGTGTTCGGTGTGAAACTCGATGAGCGCATGGCCATGATTACGGCCCGCCTGACGCTGATCATCGTCGCCGTGCTCGGTGTTGTCATCGCATGGAATCCGAACAGCTCCGTCTTCGGTATCGTGTCCTTCGCGTGGGCCGGCTTCGGCGCCGTGTTCGGACCGGTGACGATCCTGTCCCTGTACTGGAAGCGCACGAATCTGCCCGGCGCCATTGCCGGCATGATTTCCGGCGGCGCAATGGTCTTCCTCTGGAAGTATCTGGTGCGCCCGATGGGCGGCCTGTGGGATCTGTATGAACTCGCACCCGCGTTCCTGGTCAGCATCCTGGTGATCGTATGCGTCAGCCTGCTGACGAAGGCGCCGGAAGAAGAGATCGTCAAAGAATTTGAGGCCGTGAAGGCGATGTAAATCCGTCCAAAACCGTGAAATAAGAAGACCGCACAGCGGTGATATGCTACCCCCAAGTAGGACACTGAAATATAAAACCTACTTGGGGGTATTTCTATGTCCAGAAAAAGCACGATTGACCCGGCAGAAAAAGTAAAGATAGTTGAACGGTTACTGGCAGATGAGATCAGTGTTTCGGA
>JAZQBE010000044.1:0-7982 GCA_045545575.1 Shuttleworthella sp. | reverse complement strand
TGGTTTTTGAATACAAAAGCGGAACGGGTGCGGGACCCCCGGTCCACTTTCCACTTCAAAACCGGAACCGGAACGGGGGTCAGGCACCCGTTCCACTTTACGTGAAAAGGAGGAGACCATGTTAAAACTGGGCAGATTGTTTCAGGACAGGATGATGCTGCAGCGCGGGAAACCGGTCCGGGTATGGGGCGAAGCCGATCCCGGGGCGGCGGTTCGTGTGGAGCTTGAGGGCGCGCTGCGCGCGGCGGACGCGGATGACGCGGATGACACGGCGCGGAACGCGGAGACCGTCGCGTCTGGAACCGCCCCGGCAGGAAGGGATGATCTGTCCGGAACCATCGCTGCGGAAACCGTCGCGGACGCGGACGGGAAGTGGATGCTGACGCTGCCGGCGCTTCTTGCGTCCGACTGCGCCGGGATGCGGGTCTGCGCCGGAGAGGAAGTCATCGCCGTGCGCGACATCGCCATCGGAGAGGTGTTCATCGCCGGCGGGCAGTCCAACATGGAATTCCCGATGTGGTATGAGAAGCATTTCCAGCAGGCGTTTATCGACAACTGCATCGACCCCGGCATCCGCTTTTTCCAGATGCCGCAGCTCGCGTATCCGGGGCAGGAGGCGCAGTTTACCGACAATCTCCAGAACGTCTGGCGCAAAGCCGAGGTGAACGAACTTGGATTCTTCTCCGCCGTCGGCTACTGGTTCCAGAAGGAGATCCGCAAAGCCTTAGGCGTCCCGGTCGGCATCATCGCGTGCAACTGGGGCGGCACGACGTCGGTGGCCTGGATGAAGAAGGAAAGCTTTGAGAAGGACGGCGGTCCGTGGAAGAAGCAGATCGACGATCTCCTGGCGGCGATCCCGGATCTGGCGGCCTACTGGGAGCGCCAGAAGACGAATCCGATGAACGACCGCGGGCGGCTGAATCTGGACTTCTTTTCGCAGTTCATGCTTTCCGCGAACCGCCGGATGCCGGATATTGCGCAGCTCTTTCAGAGCCTGGGCGTGGATCCGTCGGCAGCGGCCGGCCAAAGAGAGATGATGCCGATGCAGCTTCCGGGCTCGCTGTACGAGAACATGCTGCTGGAGGTGGCGCCTTTTTCGGCGCGCGGCGTGCTGTGGTATCAGGGTGAAAGCGACGACGGCGCGGATACGGCGCCGGTGTACGGCCGTATGATGACACATGTCATCGAAGACTGGCGCGAAGCGTTCGGTGACGCGCTGCCGTTCTTCATGGTGGAGCTTCCGGGCTACGGCACCTGGTTCGGGCAGCCGGCGCAGTGCTTCGACGTGATCCGCGGCGAGCAGGAGAAGACGGCACAAACCGTGCCGGATACGTGGCTGGCTTCGATCTCCGACGCCGGCGAATACGTGGATATTCATCCGAAGGACAAGCAGGTGGTCGGAAGACGCCTGGCGCTGCTGGTCCGGAAGTACGTGTTCGGCGAAGATATCCTCGCCGACGCGCCGGAATACGAAACCGGTGAGCGGGCGGAAGACGGAGTGGATCTGATCTTCCGGAATGCCGGCGACGGTCTTTGTGTCCGTCCGCTGACCGACGCGCAGAAAGCGATGTACGAAGAGGAAACCCCGGGCTGCCGGCTGGCTGAGATCCCGGCGCTTCAGGTGTTCGTCAACGGTCAGCAGCGCGAATACACCTGCACGGTATCGGACGACCGGATCGCGATCCGCGGGCTGGCGCCTGCAAAGGACGACGCGGTCAGCATCCGCTTCGCGAAGACCCAGTTCTTTATCGTAAACGTCGTAAACAGCGCCGGCATACCGGCCCGGCCCTTCGAGGCGGCGCTGTAAGGCAAAAGCGGAACGGGGGTCAGGCACGCGTTCCACTTTTTGCAAAAAACGGAACGCGTGCCTAACCCCCGTTCCGCTTTTTCACACCGAGTCTTTCTTCCCGCGGATTTTCTGCGTCAGCGGGTTTTCCGCGCCGAAACAGGTTTCCAGGTCCAGCTCCAGCGCGGTGTACAGCTCGCGGGCCTTGTCGGCGTTTCCGCGGCGCAGTTCGTTGTCGGCCGCCAGCTCGCGCACCCGGAGGGTCTGGGTGCTGTACGGGCCGTTGGCCCGCAGGTTGATCCGCAGCGATTCCGCGAGGCTCTGTTCCGCTTCGTCGTACATGCCGAGGACGCTCTGGCATTCGCCCATGTCCATCAGCGGATACATGGAGGACGTCGAGTCGATGCCGAAGCGGTCTTCGATGCGTTTTTTGTGCTCAGTGGCCAGGCGCAGGCCTTCTTCATAGTCCCCTTCAGCCATTTTCAGCTGATACAGATCCATGAAATAATCGGTATACTGATCCGGGGTGTCCCAGCCGGGCGCAAAGATCCTGTGATCGATCAGGTACTGGAATTCCTCGCCGGCCCTGGCGAGGTTTTCCCGGGCGGTTTCCAGATCCCCGCGCCGGCAGGCACAGCGGCCTATTTTCATATAGCCCTGCGCCAGCGCCGCCGTCGTTGGCCGTTTGCCCGTCGCCAGCATGTGTTCCACGGATTTTTTGTACCAGGGCTCCGACTGGATGTCGTCTCCGGCGTTGTGATACGCGCCGGCGATAACGAGCGCTGCGCGGGCGGCTTCTTCCGAGGCCGGGCCGAATTCGGAGAGCGCGTATTCATACACGCCCTTCGCGAAGGTCTGCGACCGCTCGAAGTCGCCGCACATCCACATGACGTTGACAAAGGAGATGTACCGGTCGAAATTGTCCGGGTCGGGCACCGGGAAGCGTTTGAGCAGGGGCAGGATGACCGCGTACAGGCGCTGGCGCTCCGGCATGTCTTTGAACCAGAAATCGCGGCCCGGTCCGAACCAGCCGTGCACCAGGTCCCGGCAGCTTTGCGGGGTCGGGTTCAGCTTTTCCCGCACCACGTCCGCGATGACCGGATGCATGCGGATCACGTCGTCGTCCTCGTCGAGGATCAGCCAGCTCTTGCCGATCAGGCTGTTGATGCCGTCGTAATCCTCCAGGTCCAGGATCTCGCCGAGCAGGCCGATTTCGATGCCGGCCAGCGGCATGAAGCTCATGACCTCCATCAGATGCTTTTCGTCTTCCGAGATGCCGGAAAAATCAAACAGCCGGCAGATATAATCGTAGCTCGACTGCTTCTCGGCCGTCCCTTCCCGCTTCACTTTTTCCTTCAGATGCGTGTTGATGCCGGTGCTTTCCAGGCGCTCGAGCATCTTCGCGGGCTTCAGAAAGCTCGCCCGCATCTGCTTGGCGATCAGCTCGACTGTGATCGTGTGGCCGTTCACGAGGCGGATGATCCCGTCGACAATTTCCTGCTCGTCGGGCCGCACCGGGCGGCCGTAATGATGCGTGAAGATGCCGCGGACCGTGTCGAAGTCGCGGATCGGTCCGACCGCTATCGTGGGGTATTCGGAATGATCGTTCCGCGTCGTGAACAGAAGATGTGCGGGCAGCGTCAGAAGATCCTGCAGGCGGTCGTCCTCGTCCACGTCGAAATTGTCGATGATCAAAAGCGTGCGGTCGTTCGTCATCCTGCGCAGGGTCGTGATCTTCCGCCCGAACCAGAGTTCCGCCGGCTCGTTCTCGGCGCGCACCATGCCTTCGATCCGGATCTCGTCGGAGCAGACCAGATCCAGCAGGCTTCCGCTGTACGAGGCGAACACGATCGTATCGTATGCGCTGCGGTATTCCCGGGCGTAGCCCTTCGCGATCTCGCTTTTGCCGATCCCGCCCATGCCCGTCAGAAACGCGACCCGTTGGTCAGAAAGCATCGCCCGGATCGACGCGATCTCCTCGCTGCGGCCCAGAAACAGCCCCGCGGGATAGCTGATCTTCTCCGTCAGGTGAAGACGCTGGGCGTTGCTGTAGACGGCATCGTCCTGCGAAAGATTGCGGATGCGGTCGATCAGCTCCCCGATGCGCTGCTCCATCGGCGGATTCACGGCGTCGAGCCAGTGACACGGGCCCAGATGATACTGAAGCCGGGGCGGAAGCACTTCGTCGTCGACCTTAAACGGCAGCAGGTACTCGCACACCCGCGTCGCCTCGGTCACCTCCTTCGTCACCTCCGGGGACGCGATGGAATTCTTGCTGATGATGACGACGTAGACCCGGCTGCGGCTGAGCCCGTCCATGATGGACGCCGCCCAGTCCGACGAATCGATGTCCCGCGGCGCGATCCAGCAGCGGATGCCCGCCTCCTCAAGCCGGTGACAGACCGCGTCCGCGATGGGCTTGTCCAGGGAACTGTAACTGATGAAAACCTGATCTGACATGATGGATGCCCCTTTCTTCCAGTACAGCAAAGACGGACCTGGCCGGGTGGACAGAGCAGGGTCAGACTTGATGTTGTACAGGAAAACTGCTATGTTTTCTATTAATATAGCATAAAGTGGAACGGGGGTCAGGCACCCGTTCCGGTTTTGTTTACAGAAAGCGTATACATAACATCATGGAAAAGAGAGTCTTTATCAGCTACAGCTCCAAGGACAAGCCGATCGCGGACGCGATCTGCCATGATCTGGAGGAGAGGGGAATCCGCTGCTGGATCGCGCCGCGGGACATTCTGACGTCGGACTGGGCGGGCTCGATCATGAAGGGGCTGCACGGGTGCGAGGTGTTTGTGGTGGTCATCAGCCACAATTCCATCGAGTCTCCGGAGGTGACGAAGGAGGTGACGGAGGCGACGCGCACGTGCACGTATCTGCTGCCGTTCAAGGTGGATGCCGAGATGCTTTCGGACCGGCTGCAGTATCATCTCGGGCCCTGTCACTGGCTGGACGCGGTGAATCCGCCGCTGGAGAAGCGGATCGCCGAGCTGGCGGACCGCATCGAGAATCTTTCGGCCGAAGACGCGCTGTACGTGAACCACAGCCGGCTGAAGCTGGTCGAAAAGGTGGTGTATCCCCAGGGACTTTTCGTCGGCCGCGAGCACGAGATGGCGGAGATCGACCGGGCCTTTTCGGAGGATCACATTGTCTTCCTGCAGGGCATGGGCGGCATCGGCAAGAGCGAGATCGCGAAGGGCTACGCGCGCGAATACCGCGCGGATTACGATACCGTGATCTTTGCGACCTACGTTTCGGGGCTGCAGGATCTGATCTGCGGAAGCGACGTGATGATCGAGAACTTAAACCGTGCGGCGGCGGAAGATGCCGGGCTGTGGTTCCGCCGGAAGCTGGAGGCGCTCCGCTCGCTGGCGACGGAGCGGACGCTTCTGATTATCGACAATTTCGACGTGGATGAGGATCCGTGCATGGCGGAGGTCTTCTCGCTTCCCTGCCGGATTCTGGTGACCACCCGGAACAATCACCCGGACTATCCGGTGACCATCGAGGTGGGGCCCATCGAGGACACGGAGTCGCTCCGCAGGATTTTCGCCGGCAATCTGGGCCGCTCCCTGAAGGCGTCGGAGACGGCGGCGGTGGACGAGATCCTGCGTCTGGTGGGCAGCCACACCATCACGGTGGAGCTGATCGCGAAGCAGATGATGGCAAGCTTCCTGACGCCGGAGCAGATGCTTGGGCGGCTGCGCAGCACAGGCGTGGATACGCATCTGAAGGAAAAAGTCAAAAAAACCGGCAGCACGGCGACGGAGTCGAGCTACGGATACATCCGCCGGCTGTTCTCGTTTTCGGATCTGACGGACAGCCAGAAGCATCTGCTTGCGGTCATGACGTTCGTCCCCGTCAGCGGCGTGCAGGTGCCGATGCTCGGCGAGATGCTCGAACTGGAGGACTACGATGACATCAACACGCTGATCGGCAAAAGCTGGCTGGTGCGGGATGCCGAGGCCCCGGTCGTGCGCATGCACCCCGTGATCCGCGACGTCGTCCGCTCGGAGCTGTCCGTGACGCCGGCGTCCTGCCCGGATTACATGCAGGGGCTTCAGCAGAAATCGATCCGGATGTGGTCCTTCGACTATGAAGAACGCATTGCGTTCTATTCGCTGGTGAAGCAGGTGGTGATTGACTGGCCCGATCCGACGGAGCAGACACTGCCGGTGTACGTCGAGCTGATCAACGCCGTGTGGCAGGGGAGCGAGTTCGAGCGTGCCCAGACCTTCGGCAGAAACGTCTACGAATACGCGCTGAAAACCTGCGGCGAAACGGCGGGTGAAACCGGCCGGGCCGCGCTGAATGTCGCCGGCGCCTATCACAATGCCGGGGACGATATCCACGCGGAAGACTGGTACCGGAAGGCGTATGAATCCATGAAGGAACGTGGCGGACCGGTCACGACGACCCTGGCGATGGCGTGCTTCAAAATCGGCCGGTGCGCGGTGAAGCGCGACGATCTCGCCGCCGCCCAGCCTTATTATGATGAAGCGCTGCGCATGTACGAAGACATGATCGTGCGCGGCGTCCATTCCCCGAACATGGTTTACCCCGAGCAGTACACGGATCTGACCCACGATCTGGCCCGGCTCGCGCGGAAAAAAGGAGACTACGCCGAAGC
Organism: Shuttleworthella sp.; assembly: GCA_045545575.1. Lineage (GTDB taxonomy): Bacteria > Bacillota > Clostridia > Lachnospirales > Lachnospiraceae > Shuttleworthia. The sequence goes on along the minus strand of JAZQBE010000044.1, from coordinate 1,554 downwards.
GATGCGCTTAGAGCAGAAGTGCTGCGAGCAGTCCATGGAAAACATCGGCCGCGAAACCGTCGCCTTCGGGTATTATTATCTCGGGATGGCCATCTGCTGCAGCGAGACCGGAGACTTCGCGAAAGCCGACGAATACTTCGAAAAAACGATGAACCTGTTTATGGAGCATCTCGGCGTCGCGAATCTGCAGACCATGGACGCCCGCGAGGCGATCGCCGACAGCCTCGCTTTGCGCGGCGACAGCGAAGGCGCACAGAAGATGCTGGCCACGATGGAACTTGATCTGGAAAAATATTTTGGAAAAGACAACCCGCTGACGGTCCGGATCCGGGAAAAAGCGGAACAGGGGTCAGGCACCCGTTCCCGTTTTTGAACCTCATTCCCCAAAAAGCGGGACGGGTGCCTGACCCCCGTTCCGGGTTCGGTTTTGAGGGAGACGACATGGAACAGAAACATCTGCAACTGGAGCATCTGGTTTTTATTTCACATTCGAGCGTCGACGCGCCGCTGGCGCAGCTGATCTGCCATCGGCTGGAGGAGACGGGCATCCGCTGCTGGATTGCGCCGCGCGATATCGCGCACGGCGACTGGGCCGAGGAGATCATGAACGGCCTGATGCGGTCGGACGTGTTTGTGCTGGTTCTGGGGGAGCATTCCATCACGTCGGAGGAGTGCCTGAAGGAGATCACGCAGGCGACGAAGTACTGCGAGTATCTGATCCCGTTCCGGGTGGACCGGGCGGATCTGACGCCGAAGCTGGAGTATCATCTGGGCCCGTGCCACTGGCTGGACGCGTCTACGCCGCCGATCGAGCAGCGGGTGCAGGATCTGATCGAGCGGATCGGCCATCTGTCCGACGAGGATGCCGTATATATGAACCGGCGCCGTCAGATGCTGCGCAGCCATCCGGTGTTTCCGCGGCCGCTGTTTCTCGGGCGCGAGGCGGAGCTGGCTGAAATCGCCGAGATTCTGCCGCGCGAGCGGGTGCTGTTTCTGCAGGGCATGGGCGGCATCGGCAAGTCCGAAATCGCGAAGTCGTACGCGAAGCAGTACGAGTCGCGCTATGATACCATCGTCTTCCTGTCCTACGAGGGCAGCATCCTCGACCTGGTAACGGGCGACGGCCTGATGATCGACAATTTCGCGCCGCAGGACGCGGACAGCGAGACGGCGGAGCAGTTCTTCGTGCGGAAAATGGAGGCGCTGCGCCGGGTTACGTCGGAGCGGACGCTTCTGATTCTGGACAATTTCGACGTGGATGAGGATCCGCATTTCGAGGATTTTGCCAACGGGCCGTACCACCTGCTGATCACGACGCGCAACGAGCCCTACGACTACGAGCCGCTGCGGATCGGGCCGATCGCCGACGCGTCGATGCTGCGGTCGCTGTTTGCAAAGGCGTATGGCAAGCCCCTTTCCGACGCGGACGGCCCGGTCGTCGACGAGATGATCCGTATGATCGGCGGGCATACCATCACGGTGGAGCTGCTCGCGCGGCAGATGAGCGCGAGCCATCGGAGCGCCGCGCAGATGCTGGCGCTGCTGAAGGAAAAC
>JAZQBE010000043.1:0-6113 GCA_045545575.1 Shuttleworthella sp. | reverse complement strand
TATTTCTCCTGGCGCTGGACTATATCAATAAAAGGTACGCAAGATCTGAAAATGCTTGTGAGAATAAATTCTTCCTTAAACGTGTGTCATTCCCCCGGATGATACTTCTTCGATGTATCGATCCAGCTGTCTCTGGTTTTTCAGTACAACCACCTTATCTGCATATCGCTGCTGCAATTTCCTGTATCTTTGGCGTGCCGCCTTGCTGCGGCCTTTCCACAGCACCCATGAAATAAATTCCCGGTCCATTTTTTCGTTACAGCCCTCCGCCATGTCCGGCCGGGTTTTGTCTTGATAGATTCTATACCGCCTGATTACTCTTGCCAGACAGTCGAAACGCCCAAAGAGCATCATAATAATCAGATCTGCTTCTGCCATCCGCCTGTCATAAGAAAGCTTCGTATAGTTTCCGTCAATAACCCAGCGGTCATTATGATCAAGAAAATCCGCAACGATTCTCTGCTCCTCCGCGGTCCGGCGCTCAATCCATCCGGGAAGGAAATGGACGGCATCCAGATGCAGAACCTCTGCCCGATAATGCTCGCCCAGAAAACCTGCCAATGTCGATTTTCCGGATCCGCTATACCCAATAACAGCAATTTTCACGATGCCTCCTTCAGGCATGCCGCATTATGGATCAGCATCCCTTCCTGCCGTTTTTGTGATCATCGATGGAGCAGGCATTCGGAGAACCATACTCAATGAGACCGGCGTCCGCCGGGTCGATGGAAATCCTGCCGTCCTCAAACACAAATGCCGGGATTCCCACATCCCCGATCTCCTTGCAGTGATCAAATACAGAACTCTGATCCCGCAGCCTCATGAACGCGCTCATGTTACGAATGTTTTCTCCGATGTTGATGTACTCGAACTCATCCTCCCGGCCTGCGATCTGCTCATGAACATAGTCACAATAGGGACAGGTGGGCATTCCATAAACTTTAATCATCTCTACCTCCCAAAAATACGGCTTATCTGATCGCCTCTGTTTCTATATCGCACCCAAACACTTCATCAAACAGGATCGAAATGGATCCTTCGCTGCAGAATTCTCTGACGGAATAACCGAGATTCGGCGCTTTGTAAGCAGCGTCTGCCCCGGCGTCTTTTAATGCCTGCAGCACGCTTCTGAGATCTTCGTGCAATTCCTCTGTAAAGATCCGATCGTTCCCTTCACGATGTTCCGAATAATTGTAGGATGGCAATATCTGCTTTGCCTGCAGGGCAAAACGGTTTAATGCTGAATTGCCATATGAATCGAGTGCTTTTACATCTGCTCCCATATCAAGCATCCTTTTCAGGATACCGAGAGCTTCAGCGGCTCTCTCTTTTGTTGAAAACACCCTGAAGCCCATATATTTATCATCTGTATTCCACCTGCATAACATCACAGCACAGTTGATCGCATCATGCAGCACCGGTGTTCTCCATGTGTTGCAGCAGGACTCATCCTCGATAAAGTTCACATCCGCACCCATATCCAGTAAAAAGCTGGCAATTGCGGTGTTGCCCGTTTTGAGCGCGACCTGCAAAGGCGATTGTCCGTCGTCCTTTTTCGGCGGCTTCTTTGCAGTACAATTGACCAGTTCAGGGTTCTTTTCAATGATTTGCCTTACCATCTCAAGGTCAGATGCTCTTATTGCAGTAAACAGTTTCTTCATGTTGCTTGTTTTCCTTGTTTTCCTGAATGATTGAGTTACAATTAAAAAGTATTATCGTCAGGGGCCATGCAAACGGTTATCACAGCGCCTGAACACAGATCCCGTAAACCTGAAGAAAGGAAAGTGAAATGGTTCGTATGAAAAAGTTACCCTCTCTCATCGCAATTCTGCTGACGATATCCATGCTCTTTGCCGCATGCGGCGGCAGTGTGTCACCGTCAGAGACATCCTCCGGCAGCGAAGCATCTTCCGCAAAGCAGGAAGAAAGCACGGAAGCGCCGCAGGAATCCTCTGAACCGTCCGAAGAATCGGCCGTGTCGGAGGAATCCTCTGAACCGTCCGACGAATCGGCCGCGTCGGAGGAATCCTCTGAACCGTCCGAAGATTCGGCCGCGTCGGAGGAATCCGAACCGTCTGAAGCAGATGGCACCGTTCAGACCGTAGAGATCACGATGGACAACTGGCAGGACTATCTGGAAATCGTGCCCATGGAGAACATGGCAGCCGCTCTTATGGGTGGTGCGATTTCAGACCCGGCAACAACGAATTTCTATGAGTATGACCTGGTTCTGAAAGAGGAATATGTAAACGGCTATCTTGAACACGCCAATTACACGCTCCCTGATCTGGAGGGACAATCCCTGGGAACTCCGGTCATCCGATCGATGCTTGATTCAGGCACAATTACTATCGATACATATCCGGATATCCATTTTACCTATACAGTGGATTATCCTCACGCCATATCCAGGCAAAACCCGACCATAGAAAGCGGCGCGGAGAATATCCGCGTGCTGAATGATCTCACTTTTGCCCGCTATCTGCTCGCATCATCGAATTGCCTCGGTGAATATAACGACGCCTTCAAGGTATGCGGTATGCCCCTCATCGGTATTGTGACAGGTAAAGACGAGGATCTCTCGTCCCTTGCGGAAAGCGGGAACGGCATCGACGTTCTTACCAACAACGTTACAGTAGAAATCCGTTCCATTTCAGGAACGCTTCAGATCTGGCCGGAGGAATAACCGGACAGAAGGGGGGATTCTTTCCGTCAGCCAGATGGCATTCTGCCCGCGGCTTGCTTTCAAATGGCGGCGGCCGACAACCTGTGGCGGGCGCCGGTCATCCAAGGCGGCCGCCGGTCTCCTCGGCTCCATTCGCGTTACGGCCAGTCCGTTTCTCCGCCGGAGAAGACCAGCCGGCCCACCGTCACCCTGCGCAGCAGCTGTTCCGCGAGGGCCCAGCACTGCAGCAGCACCGTCAGCAGAGGGAATACGTACAGCAGCCCCACGCGCAGGGAGATGCCGATGCTTCGAAGCAGGGCATTCTGTCCGGGGGCGCCTCGAAACCACCCGAACATTTCGCCGACCACCCAGAACATCAGAGTCAGCATCAGCGCGATCTTGATCCCGCTGAAGAAACGGGCCTTCGCCTGGGAGCGCCAAAGCCGTCTGCTGCATTCGTCAAAGCGTGCTTTGCTGTCCCGGTAGTCCTCCAGCCGCAGGAAATACTCCATGCCGCGGATGTAATCCTCCATACCCGGTTCGCATTCCTGTGCAAAACGGCAGGCTTCGCTGTATTTGCGCTCGTGCAGCCGCTCTTCGTATCCGGCGCGGAAGGCGTCCATGCCGGGGATGCCTTCCAGAAAACGCTCCGCCGCGTCCGCCGCGTCCAGAAGTTCTTTTTCCGCCTTCGCGAGGACGCCGTCATCCGCCGGCTTCCAGTCCGCCAAATCCTGCGCTTCCCGCTGCCGGCTTTCGATCTGGCTGCCGGTTTCAAACTCCGTCTTCACCCGGGGGTTCATCACACGGGCGCCAAAGGTTCCGCGGCCGCCGATCCAGCCCTGCACGGAGAAGGACCGTTTTTTCTGCGCGGCGTCCGCTTCCAGCACGCCCGCGTTCTCGGCCGTCAGCATGTGGCTGCGCCAGCGGCCTTCTTTTTTTTGCAGTTCCGTAAACAGGCGGACAGCCTCTTCGTGCCGATCCGGTGCCGCTTTCTGCACTTCGCTCAGAAGCGCTTCTTCATCGGAAAGCAGGTGTCGGATCGTTTCCAGGTTGTTCGTTTGAATCATCAGCGCTCCTTTTTCAAATTCCGCAGGCATGCCCGGTCTTTTCTTACCGCACGGTTCCTCCGACGATCCGGTCCACGATTTTCCCGTTCACCGGCAGAAAGATGCCTGCCACCGGCCCCACCAGAAACGCGCAGACAATGGTGCCGACACCGAAGACCCCGCCGAGAAGTCCGCCTGCTGCCACAAAGCAGACGTCCACGATAATCCGCACCACGCTGAATTATCTGCGGATCTTGTCGCTGATCACGATGGCCACCAGGTCATTGGGCCCGGTGCCGGCATCGGACTTTATGACAATGGTCATCCCGTAGGCCAGAATCGCGCATCCCGCGACCAGGGCCAGGATCCGCACCGGAAACGCCCGGGTCTGAATCGAGAGGGGCGCCAGAACGGCTGTGAAGAAGTCGATGATCGGACCTCCGCAGATCATGCACAGTACGGTGCCGATTATGATATAACTGCGGTCGACCGCAAGGAGCACCAGGATGATCAGAAAGCACATAGCGATATGCACGCGCCCGTGGGTCAGGAAGCTCCATCCCGTCCCGCCGGACAGGGTGCGGAAAATGCCCTGAATCAGCACATTGAAGGGATCCGACCCCAGCTCCGTCAGCAAAAACAGCGTCACGCCCAGGTGGGCAATGGTCAGCCCGATCATGAGAATCGCGATTCGGATTCCCCATTCTTTCACACTTCTTTTCATGGTTTTCTCGCGGAGGAGCCGGCGGAACGCTTCACCGGCGCTTTTCCTTTTTCCGTTTTTTCCCTTTTCCCGAAATTCAGGGACAGAGCCGAAAGGACGGCGCCCGCGGCGATGAAGCCGATCCCGATCCAGCGGGAGGACGCGTCTTCTTTAGAGGCGGCGCCGAGAAACTCCTGACGGGAGATGATGCCCGCCTGCACCTGTTCCGCCTCCGACACGATATCGTCCTCCAGCACGAGCCGGTCGCCCTGCTGCCGTCCGATCAGTGTCACAGGCTTTGCGCCGGTCACCTTTGCATAGTCGATTTCCACCCGCAGGTCTCCGACCTCATTGCCGGTGGACAGAAAGGCATATCCGTTATCGTTCTCAAGAATCTCAAAGCGGATGCCGGTTTCCTGCTCGTATTTGTCGCGGACCGGTTCCAGCTGCGTTTTCGTAAAGCCGGCGGTTTCGGTATCGACGTAGCTGCTCACATCGGAATAGTCGACCTTGAACTCCCCGATGTATAAATCATGGCGCACGCGGAATTCGTCCATCTCCACGGGCGGCGGGTTTTCAAACGTGCCCGTGGGGTAGCGGTTCCCGTCGACGTCGCGGTCGTCGGAACGAAGCAGTCCGTTGATAAAGACATCCTCGTGGGCGATATTGGCGCTTCCCCACATCGTCCCGAGAACTTCCCAGGTTTCATACGTGTAATTGCCGTAGTTGTCTTTCTCGATCGGAACCTGTTCCTTGCGCGAAATATACACTTTCATCAGGGGCCGGCGGCCGTAGTGAAGGATGTCGCCTTCCACGGACAGGCCGGCTCCTTCGTCTGTGACGCCGGCCGGCGCCTTCAGCCCGGGAGTTCCGGCCAGAAGGATCAGTTTCCCTTCGTTTTCCCGGGAAAGCGTGGCGGTTTCCACCAGCTCCTCCGCAATCTGATCCGTCCGCTCCGCCCGGTTCGCGGACAGGATGGCGATGCCGAAGAACAGAATCACCAGACCGGCGATCAACAGTTTGCCTCTTCCTTCCTTAATCATCGGCCTCTTCTCCTTTCGGGGGTTTCTTCAAAACAGCCGTTTTCTGCGTCATTCCTGAGGGATGCAGATCCGGTTAATCGTAAAGTCGATGGTGACGCGGGAGTCCTGTCTCCAGTATATCGGCCGGAACGTTTATATTCAATCAAAAAAGTGGAACGGGTGCCTGACCCCCGTTCCACTTTTGCAAAAACGGAACAGGGGTCAGGCACCCGTTCCGGTTTTTCGCAAGAGGTTGGCAAGCAGTGCGCCCGAAATGTTGTGCCACACCGAGAACACCGCGCCGGGCACCGTGGCCATCGCCAGGTTCGGGAACGCCGTCCCGGCCAGCGACGTCGCGAGGCCGGAATTCTGCATCCCGATCTCGATGGCGACCGCCTTTTTTCTGGGCAGATCCATGTGAAAAAGGACGCCGACCAGATAACCGCACAGATATCCCAGCAGATTGTCAAGAATGACGATAACAAAAATGATCAGCCCAGTGGACAGGATCTTTTCGCTGTTGTGTGATACGACCGATGCAACGATCAGGCAGATCGCCGTCACAGAGACCACAGGAAGGGCATGGCGGATCCTCTGCGTGTATTGTCCAAACAGCCTGTTGATCAAAAGTCCCAGGCCGATGGGAACGATGACGACCTGCACGATGGACAGGAACA
>JAZQBE010000042.1:0-18740 GCA_045545575.1 Shuttleworthella sp. | reverse complement strand
AGCGGCGCGGCGCGCAAGCTGTTTGTGAAGCTTCCGGACGGCAGCATGTTGCGCGGACACGCCGGCGGGCTGTCGATTTACGACGGGATGGTCTACATCGCGGGCAGTACGGCGGGCTATATGTACGGGGTTCCGCTCGATGACGTGCTTTCCGCGGCGAGCGGAGACGTGATTTCGGCGACCGTGACGACGAAGCTGAAGAGTGACGAGGACCGGATGCGGGTTTCCTTTACCGCGGTCGATCTGTCGTTTTTATATGCCGGCGAGTTCCATTACGACCCGGTGTTCTATACCCACGCGTCCCATCATGTGGAGACGGAAAACGGCCATCAGAACGCCTATCTGTTCGGCTTCGTGCCGGACACGGAGGGAGGCCTGACGCCGGCCTGCGTCTACTCCATTCCGGACAAGATCCAGGGGGCCTGCTTTGACCGCGGCTACCTGTATCTGTCCCAGTCCGTCAGCCTGTTTTCCTCGCGGATTCTGACCTTCCGTCTGGGCGAGATCCGCCCGGCCGGCACCCGCACCGTCTTCGGCAGGGAAGTGCCCATGTATGTTCTGACGGAACAGAACGCGGAGAAATCGACCCGGGTCGCGCCGATGGCGGAAGAGATTTACGTGGTTGGCGACTGTCTGTACATTCTGTATGAATCCGCTTCGAACCAGTACCGGATCGGCAAACTGACGGGGATGGATTATATCCAGTCGACGCCGGTGCTGTATTTCCGATAACGGTTTGCGCGACGGCCAAGGAACATACAAATAAAGGGAGGTTTGCGATGAGTTTTTCTGTGGAAAGCAGCGTGCTGATTTACCGGAACCGGAACGAGATGCTGCGCATCGAGCCCTGGGGGAAGGATGCGCTGCGCGTGCGCGCGACGCAGTTTCCGGAGATGACGGGGCAGGCCTGGGCGCTGACGGAGCCGGTTTGCGCGGACGGACAGACGGCGGAGGTTCATCTGATCGACGGGCCGACCCTTGAATATGGGGGATTGAAGCTGTCGCTGCAGGAAGCGGTGATCCAAAACGGCCGCGTCAAGGCGCGGATCAATGCGGGTGGCGTGCTGTTTTTCTATCGCGATGACGAGCTGATTCTGCAGGAGTATTCCCGCAATTATTTCGGCTGCGAGACGGGCCAGAGCGCCTGCCTGAAGGTGGTGGCGCGCACCTGGACGCCCATCGTCGGCGGGGATTACGGGCTGACGGTGCGGTTCTGCGGAAACGATGAGGAAAAGCTCTTCGGCATGGGCCAGTACCAGCAGTCCCAGATGAATCTGAAGGGCTGCAACCTGGAACTGGCGCAGCGCAATTCGCAGGTGTCCGTGCCCTTTGCCGTGTCGAATCTGGGATACGGCTTTCTGTGGAACAATCCGGCCGTCGGCCGGGCGTCCTTCGGGTGCAATTACACGGAATGGACAGCAGAGGCCACCAAAGAGATGGACTACTGGATCACCGTGGGCGACGGGCCGGCAGAGATCCTCGAAAACTATACCGCGGTCACCGGCCGCGCGCCCGTGATGCCGGAGAACCTGCTGGGCCTGTGGCAGTGCAAGCTGCGCTACCGGACGCAGGAGGAAGTGCTTTCCGTTGCCCGCCGATACAAAGAACTGGGCATTCCGCTGGATGTGATCGTCATCGACTTTTTCCACTGGACGCGCCAGGGCGACTGGCAGTTCGATCCGGAATACTGGCCGGATCCGAAGGCGATGTGCGACGAGCTGCACGCCATGGGCACGAAGGTGATGGTATCCGTCTGGCCGACGGTGGACAAGAAGAGCTTCCGTTTCCGCGAGCTGGAGTCGATGGGCCTTCTGGTGCGTACGGAGCACGGTACGGGACAGATCTACGATTACGAGGGCGACTGCTCCATCATCGACGTGACGAACCCGATGGCGCAGCAGTATCTCTGGAATGCCTGCAAGAAGAGCTATGCCGATCTGGGCATCGATTTCTTCTGGCTGGACAACATCGAGCCGGATCTGGGCACCTATGATTTTTCGAATATCCGCTATTATACCGGCCCGGGGCTGGAGGTTTCGGGCATCTATCCGCAGCTGATTTCCAAGGCGTTTACGGACGGCATGACGGCGGACGGCCGGACGGATTTCGTCCATCTGGCGCGCTGCGGCTGGGCGGGAAATCAGAAGTATCCGTCGCTGATCTGGTCCGGCGACGTGCCGAGCACCTTCGAGGCGCTGCGCGATCAGATCGCGGCCGGCCAGAACATGGGCCTGGCGGGCATTCCCTGGTGGACCACGGACATCGGCGGTTTCCAGACGGAAAACGTCTTCGATCCGGCGTTTACGGAGCTGCTGCTGCGCTGGTATGAGTTTGCCGTTTACAGTCCGGTGCTGCGGATGCACGGCAACCGGGCACCCTACGACATTCCGCCGCTTTCCGACAAGGAATCCGGCGGCGGCTATCTGTACACCGGTCACAACAACGAGCTGTGGAGCTACGGCGAGGAAGCCTTCGGCATCATGAAGGACCAGCTGGACCGCCGGCAGGCCTTAAAGCCCTATATCGCGAAGCTGATGCGCGAGGCGCACGAGACGGGCGCGCCGCTTCTTCGGCCGATGTTCTGGGAATTCGCGGACGATCCGCAGTGCTGGGATCTGCCCCGCCAGTACATGTTCGGAAGCGATTACCTGGTGGCGCCGGTGCTGACGGCCGGGGCGCGCAGCGTGAAGCTGTATCTGCCCGCCGGCACGTGGGAGAATGTGGATACGGCGGAGCGCGTCGCGGGCAGACGGTGGATCGAAGCGGACGCCCCGATCGAGCGGATTCCGGTGTTTCGCAGGGTGTAATGGATCACGGAGGCGGATAAAGTGGCGGAGTTTCTATTTAAAATCATAGACAACGGGAATCTGATCGACATCATTTCCTGTGTTTTTACCGTGCTGGCGCTGATGTTTACGCTGTATTTCTGGCTGCTGGACCAGCTGAGCGAAGAGGAGTCGAAGTTTATCGAAAACAAAGCCTCTCTGCTGAAGAGCCTGAACAAGAATCTGGCGCTTCTTTCGCCGACGAATCAGGACGTGCCGTCTGCCCAGGACATGCTTTACGTGGCGGAGTCCGTCAACGAGCAGCTGGAGGTGGTGCTGAACTACCGGTTCTGGTCGCGGGGAAAGCAGCGGGATGAGTTCGCGAAGGTCTATGATTTCTTTCGGGACAGCCGGTATCTGGTCAGCACGCTGCAGCGCGTCAAGGAGCAGAACGGCGGCAGGGAAACGGCGGAAAAGGAGTCTCTGGTGGCCATTTCCGCGCTGAAGCCGCGGGAACTTTCGGATATCCGGGCGGAGTACCAGAAGGGCCTGTCGTATACGATTGAGTTTTTTGAGAACTGGATTTGAGGAGCGCCATGAACGATCTGAATCTGTATTTCATCCTGGGCGTCTGCATGGCGGCGGTGGTGATCGCGGCGCATTTCGTGCGCACCTGGGCCTTCAACCGGCATGAAGCCATCACCTTCGAAAGCTCGGCGGCCGCGTTTCTGATCTCCGTGCTTCTGCTGTTTCGGTACGGTTTTTCCGCCGGGCGGCTGCTTTTGGCCGGCGTTCTGCTGCTGGGCTTTGTGTTCAATGCCTTCGGCCAGTGGCATTTCTACATGGAGCTGCAGGATGTGATCAAAAACGCCTTTGCGGAGCGCGCGTCCTATCTGAAGGAGAACGGGCCGCCGGCGGAGGAGGGCCTGACAGAGGTGACGGACCAGCTGATGACGATGGCGTCGGTCGCCATTATGCCTTCGTTTTCGCGGTTTATCGAGGAGTCCAAGCTTTTCAACAACCCCGGAAGCCTGATCGGGCTGATCAAATCGCTGATGAAGCGCCAGCGGTTCCAGAAAAAGAAATATCTGATGCGGGAATGTTTTGCCGAAAACATCAACCTGATCGGACCCTGCAAGCCCGCGGTCGATCGGATGATGGAGGACAATAACGGCGTGGTTCCGGGCGCGATACACGCGAACGACCTGGCGCTGGGAACCCGCAGCGAGGTGATCGGGCTGCTGTGGTACGACGCGTTCGGCTTCGGCGCGTTCGCGCTGATCCTGCGCGGGATCGCCGGGGCGTGGACCGGCGCGCCGGTTTCCTCGGCCGTGCCGGCGGGCTTCCCCTTCGCGGCGGCCGTGCTCGCCGCGGTGCTGGTGTTTACCGGGATCAGCCATCTGCTGCGGCATTACGGCTTTGCGCGGTACGAATCCATCGCCTACGAATGCATTTACGCGGTGCTTCTGGCGGCGGCCTTTCTTGCGGCGGACGAGGCCGTGACGGCCGGCGCGGTTTCCGCAGGCCGCGGGGCGGCTGTGGGGGCGGCTGCACTGCTGTTTTTCGCGGCGTCCTTCGTCAACCGGCGCATGGACCGGAAGCTGCACCATGACAGGGAGCAGGGCATCTGCCGGATCTTTGACCGGATGATCGCCTGCATCCCGCCGGAAACCGAGACCAACAAGGCCAAGCGCCGGTTTCTGCGGAACCTGAAGGTCATCAGCGAGTGGGCCGTTGTCCCGTTCCAGAACGGCGGCCGGATGCAGGCCTTTCTCCACAGAAAGACCCGCGCGGCGCAGCCGGCCGGCGAAAAGCAGACGCTGGCTGCGAAGCTGCGCCGGTTCGAACAGATCAACGAAGCGAAAAAAGACATGCCGCGCTACATGGACGGCCTGGCAGAGGAGATCGCCCCGGAGTGCAAGGGGATGGCTTCGGAAAGCGATTTCCGGGTGCCGGACGCGGAGCTTCACCGGACGCGCACGGTCATGGCGCTGCTGTGCGCCGCGGGGCTTGTCGTTCTGGCTGTCTGCATCGGCCTGGGCATGTAGGAAAGAGCACCGATGAATCATTTTATGAAAATCAGCACGCCGCTCTGCCGGATTCCGCAGATCGACGACGGCTTTATCCCCCAGGGGGTCGCCTATGATCCGGCGGAGGATAAATATCTGATCACCGGGTACATGCTCGGCTTCGGCAGCTCGCCGATCTACGTCATCGATCCCAGGGACGGGTCGGAGAAAAAGATCCTCATGCAGACCGAGGGCAAAAAGGCCTTCCGCGGCCACGCGGGCGGCATTTCCGTCTGGCAGGACAAAGCCTACGTCGCCGGAAGCACCGCGGGCTGCATGTACGGGTTCTCCCTTCGCCGCCTCTATGACGCGGCGGACGGCAGTGAGGTCAGCGCCGACGTCAAGGTCCGGCTGGCGGGGGCGGACGACCGCATCCGCGTTTCCTTTACGGCGTCGGACGAGGAGCTTCTGTACGCAGGCGAATTCCACCGGGATCCGGTGTTTTCGACCTGCGCGTCCCACACCGTCGAGGTCCGGGGCAGAAAACAGAAGGCCTATCTGTTCGGCTTCCGGCCGGACGCCGGCGGATCGGCCGAGCCGGTCTGCGTCTATTCGATTCCCGATCAGATCCAGGGCGCCTGTTTCGGCCGCGGGCACGTGTTTCTTTCCATGTCCCACGGCTTCAAGCCGTCGAAGGTGCTCGCCTACGACCTGTCGAAGGTGAAGGCCGAGGAGACGCGGACGGTTCTGGGAAAACCGGTTCCGCTGTATGTGCTGACGGAGCGCGGCGCGTCCGCCGTCCGCCGCCTTCCGCCCATGATCGAGGAGATGACCATGGCCGGCGGCCGGCTCGTGACCGTGTTTGAGGCAGCGTCGGACCTGTACCGGATCGGCAAAAGGATGGGCCTGGACCGCGTGCTTTCCGCGCCGGCCGCGTTCTTCTGCGGCGTCCGGACGGCGGATGCGAATATTGAACCGCCGGGGGACGCATGATAGAATGGAAGCGTATGTTCGACACCGCAGTTTTACCTGAAAAGAGTTGTGTTATGAATCGTTTTGTCCGTTTGAAATCCGCTGTTCTGGCTGTGCTTTTTCTGGGGATCGCGCTGGGCGCGTCCGGGGTCTGCGGCCTTCGCGTGAATGCGGAAGAGGAAGCGTCCGCCGCCGTCTGGCGGCTGTATCAGCCGCGTTCCCACATGCACCTGTACACGCAGGATGAAAATGAGAAGCAGACCCTGTTGGGATCCGGCTGGCGCGACGAGGGCATCGGCTGGTTTGCGCCGGCGGACGGGGCCCCGGTCTGGCGGCTGTACGATCCGCAGAGCGGCGATCATCTCTATACGATGGACGAAACCGAAGCGGCCGTTCTGTCGGAACGCGGCTGGACGCCGGAGGGCATCTGCTGGTATTCGGCGGGCGAAGAGGGCATCCCGGTACAGCGCTGGTTTACGTCGGCGCTGACCGTCGGAAGCCACCATTTTTCGGCGGATCCGGCCGAGCAGGAGGCGCTGGCCGCGTCCGGCGCGTGGAAGCCGGAGGGGACGGGCTGGTATGCCGTCGGCATGCCCGTGCCGAAGGAACCTTCCGCGGAGGATGAGCCGGAGGACGATGATCCGGAGGACAATCCCGCTGGGGACAATCTCTGGGACAACCCGCCCGCGGACTGGACGACGCTGACGGACAGCGACTGGGCGTACATCAAAGCGAAGGTCTACGTGGACGAGGTCACCACGCCGGACATGACGAAGGAAGAAAAGCTGCGCGCCTGCTTTGACAGCTTCGCGAATCTGCGCGAGCGGAATCCGTGGATTCCCCACGACACCAGCCCGGTCTGGCCGCAGCGCTACGCGAACAGCCTGTTTGACACCCGCTCCGGCAACTGCATCAGCTACGCGGCGGCCTTCGGCTATATGGCCCGCGTGATCGGCTACGAGGAGGTGTACGTCTGCAACAGCGGCGGACACGGCTGGACCGAGATCGACGGGCTGGTCTACGATCCGGAATGGCGTCTGCACAATACGGACTCCACCTATTACGGAATCACCTATTTCGAGCAGACCCGGGTCAACTACCTGGGGGTCGTTCTTTCCGGCCGGCCGAACGTGCGGATGAAGATCTGACGTTTCGCGCGTTTTGTTTAACAACAATATAAATCAGGAGGTGCCCATGAGAACCCATCCATCGACGCTTCGCCGTCTTTGTGCCGCGGTGCTTGCAGCGGCGGTGATTCTGCTGTCCGCTGTCCCGGCTTTGCCGGCGCGCGCCGAAGGGCAGCTGGTGCCGATGTACCGGCTGTATTTTCCGGACACCCACGAGCATTTCTATACCGGGGACGCCCATGAAAAATCCGTGCTGGCGGGGGAACAGGGCTGGATCTACGAGGGCATCGGCTGGTACGCTCCCAAAACCGGCACGCCCGTCTACCGCCTGTACAATCCCTATTCCCGGGATCACCACTATACGACGGATGAATATGAGTACAACGTCCTCGGCGAAAACGGCTGGTCCAAGGAGGGCATCGGCTGGTATTCCGACGACGAAAAACGGGTGCCGGTTTACCGGCAGTTCTGCAGCGCCCTGGAAACCGGAACCCACAATTACACGACCGACGAAAACGAGCGGAACACGCTGATTGCCCAGGGCGCCTGGGTGGACGAGGGGATCGGCTGGTACGCCGCGGCCCTCGGCGCGCCGGCGGATCCGGCGGCGGACGTGCAGAAGGTGACGGATCTTCCCTACATCGGCGGGACGATTCTGACCAACCGTTTTTCGGTGTCGGAGGAGGACTGGAAGGTGACCCGCGAAGGGACGCTGACCAACGGCGTGGTTTCCGCCGCCTATGTGGATGCCGACGCGGACGGCTTCGACGAAATCGCGGCCGTCATTTACGCCGACAAGCCCGGCCCCATGCAGTTTCAGCAGCTGCTGCTCTACATTCTCGAGCAGGATGCCGAAGGAAACTGGACCATCGCTTCCGGACGGGGCATCAATGTCTTCGGCGAGAGCGAGGGAGAGGACAATTTCAACTATTCCGTGACCCCCTACCGGCTGGACGTGTTTTTCCGCCAGGGATTCTTCTATGTGGAAGAAGCCGGCCTGGAGAGCGAATTTGCCGACGGGCGGATCTGGAGTCTGGCGCGGTATGCCTACAGGGAAAACGAAGGCCTGACGCCGGTGCCCTTTGCCGGGGCGTATCCCATGGTCTTTGCCGGCTCCTCGGGACCCCATGTCAGCCTGATGGCCGGGAACCTGGACGAGGCCCGCGCGTTCGAGGCGGCGGAGGGCGAAGTGCCCGGGGCTTCCGTGGACGGATTCCTTGCGGCCTTTGCAGACGCCGGATTTACCTACAACCATCCGCTGGACGAGTATCATCCGCTGGCGGAGCTGGAACCGCAGACCCGGCCGGTCTGCCGGATCGGGCGCACGCTTCGGGAGCGCGAGACGGACGGGAACATGGTCCGCGCGATTACGACGGACGTCCGCCTGCAGGATCTGACGAAATGACGGTCATTTTGGGCATCCGGCGGGCAGAATACGGCGGATTGCACATCTTCCTTTTTGCCCCGCAAAACGCTATAATATTCCGTTGTGTTTACTCGGATTACGTTCGGAAATCAGGGATCAATCATGAAACGATTTGAATTCTTTTCCATAAAAAAACTTGCAGCAGTCCGCACGATGTGCGGACTGTTTGCCGCGGCGATCTTTGCCGGCAGCGTTTTTGCCCAGCCGCCGCTTTCGGTATCCGCAGAGGAAGCGGAGCCGTCGGAAGCGGAGGTGCCGGTATACCGCCTGTACTACCGGCCGACCCACGAGCATCTGTTTACGACGGATGCCCATGAGCGCGACATTCTTTCCGCGGAGCGCGCCTGGGTCGACGAAGGCGTCGCCTGGACGGCGCCGGCTGAAGGCGAGCCGGTGTACCGCCTGTTCAATCCGGCGACGACGGAGCATCTGTACACCCGGGACGCCTATGAATACGAGGTTCTCGGCGCGAGCGGATGGGAGCAGGAGGATGTCTGCTGGTATTCCGTTCCGGCGCCGGCGGAAGACGAATCCCCGGCCGATGCCGTGCCCGTGTACCGGCTGTTTACGTCCGCCCTGGAAATCGGCGGCCATTTCTATACCTACGACGCCTATGAGCGCAGTGTCCTTCTTTCCGGCGGCGCCTGGAAAGACGAAGGCACGGCCTGGTACGCGCTTTCACCCGGCACGCCCGGACCGGCCCTTTCGCCGGGAGAGGTGCTGATCGATGCGCTGAACCTGGAAGAGGGCACGTTCCACGCGGTGCTGACCGGCGCCCAGGCGCCCGGCGGCGTGAAAAACGTGATCTTCGCGGTGTGGAGCGAGGAAGACGGCAGCAACATGTACTGGTATCCCGCGACGGAGGTCTGGGACGGCGTCTGGTTTGCGAAAGTGGATTACCGCAATCACCGGGGACTGCGCGGCACCTATCAGGTGCAGGCCTATGTGACCGGCGGGGACGGCGTGCAGGATTTTGCCGCCGCGTCGACGGTGGACGACCCGTTCCGGGACGTGGTCTACGTGCCGGATTCGCCGACCATGGCGAAAGCCCGCGCCTACGTGGAGAGCATCACGAGCCCGGAGCAGACCCGCGAACAGAAGCTGCGCATCTGCTTTGACAGCTTTCGCGGCCACCGGGAAGCGAATCCGTGGATTCCGCACTACCGCGAGACGGACTGGTATACGCGCTACGCCGATCACTATTTCGACAACATGTGGGGCAACTGCTACAGTTTCGCAGCCGCCTTCGGCTACATGGCGAAGGTGCTGGGGTATGAGGAAGTCTACGCCTGCAGCAGCGGCGGCCACGGCTGGATCGAGATCGACGGCCTGTGCTACGACCCGGAATGGGCGCTGCATCACTTTGACCTGAGCTACTATGCGATGCCCTACGAGATTTCGCTGAAGCAGAATTACCTGTCGGTGCTTCGAAGCGGGCTTCGCAACAACCGCCTGAAACTGATTCCCTGATGCCGTGCAAGCCGCGTTTTCGCGCGCGGCCGGAGATTAACGCATGACCTTTAGTTCCCTTGTATTTCTGTGCATTTTCCTGCCGGTCGTTTTCGTCCTGCATACGGTGCTCCGGGACATTCGCGCAAAGAACGCGCTGCTGATCCTGGCGAGCCTTCTGTTTTATGCCTTCGGCGAGCCGGTATACGTGCTCCTGATGATCGCAAGCGCACTGGCGAATTACCTGTTCGCGCGCTGGATCGCCCATGCCGGCGGCGGAAAGAACCGCCCGGCGCTGGTGCTGGCCGTGGTGTTCAACATCGGCGTTCTTAGTGTGTTCAAGTACACGGCGTTTCTGCTGGAGACCGTAAACGGGCTGACGGGCCTGTCCCTCCCCGTGCCGGCAATTACGCTTCCCATCGGCATTTCCTTCTTTACCTTTCAGGCGCTGTCCTATGTGATCGACGTTTACCGCGGGCAGACCGGGGTGCAGAAGAGCTTTTTCAAGGTTCTTCTGTACATTTCCTTCTTCCCGCAGCTGATCGCCGGCCCGATCGTAAAATACCGCGACATCGAGGCGGAGATCAACACCCGCGCGGTGACGGTGGAAGAGACCGCGGCGGGCCTGGTGCGGTTTGTGACGGGCCTCGCGAAAAAGGTGCTCATCGCCAACGCCATGGCGTCGGCGGCGGACGCCTGTTTTTCAGCCGAGATGTCTTCCCTGAACCTGGCCGGCGCGTGGATCGGCGCAATCGCCTATACGCTGCAGATCTATTTCGATTTCAGCGGCTACAGCGACATGGCCATCGGCCTCGGCCGGATGTTCGGCTTCCATTTCCGGGAGAATTTCCTGCAGCCCTACCGGGCCGATTCCATCAAGGAATTCTGGCGGCGCTGGCATGTGTCGCTGTCTTCCTGGTTCAAGGATTACGTCTACATTCCGCTGGGCGGAAACCGCAAGGGCCGCGTGCGCACCGGCGTCAACAAGGTGCTGGTGTTCTTTCTGACCGGCCTGTGGCACGGCGCGAACTGGACCTTCGTGGTCTGGGGCCTGTTCCACGGATTCTTCAGCTTTCTGGAGGAGCTGGTTCCCGCGCTGCGGCGGCTGCCGAAGGCGCTGGCGCACCTGTACACGATGCTGGTCGTGACGGTGGGCTTTGTCATTTTCCGCGCGGATACGCTTACGCAGGGCGTCCGGTATCTGGGCCGGATGTTCGCGGGCTTTGATTTTTCCGCGGCGCCGATGGCCTTTGCCCTGCGGCTTCTGGATCCCTATTTCCTTTGCATGCTTGCGGCGGCGGTCATCGTCTGCGCGCTGCCCGACCGGCTCCGGTTTATGAAGTCCGACGGGACGGCGAAGGCGCTGCCGGTGTACGTGCTGTGTCTGGCGCTGCTTTGCTGGTGCATTCTGCGGCTGTCGGGCGGATCGTACAATCCGTTCATCTATTTCCGGTTCTGAAGAAGAGGACGATATGAAGACCATTCAACACATCTTTATCCTGCTTTGTCTCGTGCTCTGCGTCCTTCCCTTTGCCGGAATGGCCGTGCGGCCCACGACCGAAAGCACCGAAAACCGCACCCTGTCCGCCTTCCCTTCGGCCGTGGCGGACGGCGGGATCAATGTTTCGTTTTTTTCACAGTTTGAGACCTGGTTCGAGGAGCATTTCGCGTTCCGGAACGAGCTGGTTTTCGCGGACGCGAAGGTCCAGAGCACGGTCTTCGGCGTCTCCGCGGCGGAGCGCGTGATCCGCGGCACGGACGGATGGCTGTACTACACGTCGACCCTGCGCGACTACCAGGGTACCGACCGCCTGTCGGACCGGGAGCTTTTTGCCGTCGCCCGCAACCTGTCGCTGGCTTCCGATGCCCTCGCGGCGGACGGCCTGCGGTTCGTGCTGGCAATTCCGCCGAACAAGAATACGCTCTACGGCGATCATATGCCGTATTACGATGCGGCGATCGTCGATCCGGTGCACGAAATCGACCGCCTGGTGCCGTACCTGGAGGATGCCGGCGTGCCCTATGTCGACCTGGCCGCGGCGTTTCGGGCGGAGCCGGAGACGCTGTACTTAAAGCGCGATTCCCACTGGAACAACAAAGGGGCCCTTCTGGCCTACAACGCGATTTTCGACGGGCTGGGCAAATCCCACGATTCCTATGAAGAAGCAAGCGCTGTCCGGCAGAAGAAGGAGGACGGCGATCTGAATCGGATGCTGTTTTCTCTTTACGGCGAGCGCGAAGTCAACTATTATTATGACATCCCGCAGAATTATACGGTGACCAACGACGCCGACAGCGTGGAAGACGCCTGGATCGAGACGGTCTGCGAGGACGCCTCCGGCGCGGAGCGCACGCTTCTGATGTTCCGCGATTCCTTCGGCAACACCCTGCTTCCCCTGGCGGCAAACCAGTACCGGAAGGCGTATTTTACGAAGGAAGCGCTGTACCGCCTGGATGCGCAGCTCGCCGCGACGAACGCGACGGACGTCGTTTTCGAGAAGGTGGAGCGCAACCTGCGCGACTTCCTGACCATGCCGCCGCTGATGGCCGCGGCGCCGGTGACGGACGCGGTACAGGCGCCGGCTGCTTCGGACGAACCGGCAGCTGCGGGCGGGGTCACGTTTTCGGTGTCGCCCTATGCGTACGACCGATCATATGTTGAGATCCGGGGCGAGATTCCGGCGGCCCAGGCGGATACGGAAACCTTGCTGTACGTGCAGATCAACGGCGCGTGCTATCCGGCATACCTGACCGGGGAGACGGGGTTTGTTTTCTATCTGAAGGCGGACGATGCGCCGGCCTTCCCATGGGACGCGGCCGTTTTCAAAAGCGATGAGAATACGACGGTGCTGCTGGATGCGTTTGCCATCGAAGCGGCAGAAGAATGATTTGATTTTGAATTGGGAGAAAACATGCGAAAAGGATTCTGGTTTGGTTTACTGGCTGTTGTGATTGCCGTTGCGGCTGCCTGCTCCGGCTGCGGCAAGACGGACGCGTCTGTGCGGATCATCGACCGCGGCGTGGTGACGGAGGACGTCATCGGGCTGCCCGAGACGGTGGCGAAGATTCTGGAGGAAGAGGACATCGTCCTGAATGACGGTGACGTGACGATTCCAGCCCTTGACGAAAAGCTGACGGAAGCCGGTGAGATCCGGATCCTGCGGAAGACCGGCGTCAAGCTGACCGTGGACAAGGAAACCCGCGACGTGACCGTCGTCGGCGCGACGGTGGCCGACGTCCTTTCCCAGGAAGGCATCGAGGTCGGCGAGGATCAGCATCTGTATCCGGCCGAGGATACGCCGCTGAAGGAGGGGATGGAGATCATCGTCTCCCAGGTGTATACCGTTGTCCTGACCGCGGACGGAGCGAAAGAAACCGTTCAGACGGAGACGTCGACGGTGGAGGAGTTCCTGGAAGAGCAGAAGATCACGCTCGGTGAATTCGACCGCCTCGAGCCCGAAGCGGACACCGCGATTTCCGACGGCCTGTCCGTCGTCGTCAAACGCGTGACGCAGGAGGAAGTGGTCACCACGGATCCGATTCCCTTTGAAACCTTCCGCGAAGACGACGCGTCGCTGACGAAGGGCACGGAAAACGTCGTGACGGCCGGCGAAGAAGGCGAAAAGACCCTGACCTGGCGGATCACCTACGTGGACGGCGAAGAAGAGTCCTACGAAATCATTAAAGAAGAAGTGACCCGGGAACCGGTGGCTGAGGTGATTCACGTCGGCACGAAGGTGGTGCAGGCCGCGCCGGCGCAGACGGCGCCATCGGGCCCGTACGAAGTGTCGCGCACACCGTATCCGAACTGCGACGACGGCAGCCACGGCTACTATGAAATCGTGATGTCGGACGGCAGCGTGCGGTATCAGGAGTACTAAGGAAAAAGCGGAACGGGGGCCGGCCCCCTGTTCCGCTTTGCGCTTTTTGGGGAAACGATTCAACGGAGAAAAACGATGACAAAGCGCTTTCTGATTACCGGGGCGACGGGACATGTCGGCACGGTTCTGGTTTCGGAGCTCCTCGATCGAAAGGAGCCGGTTCGCGTCCTTGTGCGCCCCGGCTGCGGCGGACACATTCCGCCCGGTGTCGAGATCGTACAAGGAGACGTCACCGACCCGAAGTCGCTGCCCGCTTTTTTTGAACGAAAGGAAGGCGAGACGCTGACCCTTGTGCACTGCGCCGCCCGGGTGACCATCGCCTCGAAGGAAGACCCGCTTGTGTGGGAGACCAACGTCCGGGGGACGGACGCCGTGATGCAGGAAGCCCTGCGCGCGGGGGTGGAGCGCGTCATTTACGTCAGCTCGGTCCACGCGATTCCCGAGCGGCCGGTTCCGGAGGTTATCACGGAGGTGAGCCGGTTTTCGCCGGACGAGGTCAGCGGGCAGTACGCGAAGTCGAAGGCCGCCGCCACCCAGCTCGTGCTTGATTACGCCGCCAAGGGGCTGAACGTCAGCGTCGTTCATCCCTCCGGAATCATCGGGCCCGGGGACCGGGAACACCGGAATCACATGGTGCGCTCGGTGCTTGCCATGGCGAAGGGACTGATTCCGGCCGGACTGCCGGGCGGATATGATTTCGTGGATTCCAGGGACGTCGTGCAGGGCATCCTTGCCTGCGAAAAGGAAGGCCGCCCCGGCGAGTGCTATATCCTGAACGGACATTACATCACCGTGTCGGATCTTCTGAACATGGTCAGGCGCATCCGCGGTCTGCCGCCGGTACGCGCCGAGGTGCCCGCCGCCGCGGCAAAGGCGGCCGTGGCCGCGGCGGAAAAGCTGGGTATCCTGCTGCTGAAAAAGCCGCCGATCTTTACGCCTTACGCGTTGGAAACCCTGGGGACCAACGGCCGTTTTTCGCATCAGAAAGCATCCAGGGAGTTCGGGTATGCACCGCGCCGGCTGGAGGATTCCGTCCGGGATACGCTGTTTGAACCGGGAAATCTGAAAGGAGGCTTCCATGCAGAATGAACTGTTGTTTGACCGGATTCTGGAGGAAGCGGCGGAAAAGCCGCCGTTCCGCGAGGCCCTGCTTGCGGCCGCGGCGCAGGACGGGGCGATCGCCGCGTTCTGCCGGGTCTGCCGCGGCGCCGGCATCGAGATCTATCCGATGGACATCGCGGATGCCGATGAAAGCGCTTACGCGGCGATGCGCAGAAGCACGAACGGCGGGGGTGAGAATTCGCCCCACTTAAACTGGGAGGATGGTCTGTTCGAAAACCTGCTGCGCGAGATCCGGGCGCTCTGAGGCGGCCGGATTCACAGAATGCCGAATACGAAACGGACAGAAGGAGGAAACATATGGTTTTCAACATCGGCATGAAGCTGGAGGATTTGTTTGAGAACGCGCAGGCGACGGCGATTTTTGACCGTTTTTTGCCCGGCGCCCGGGAGCGTTCGGCGGCCAGTCCCCAGGGGCTGCGGCTGTCGGTGGAACAGCTGGTGCGCTATACGCGGATTCCCCAGGGCGACGAGCTGCTGGCGAAGATGGATGCGCTGCTGAAGGAACTGAATACGCCGGAAAACCGGATCAGTCCGTCCGAAGCACGCATGATGGAGCGGTTTGCGCAGATCGACGCGGCGGACCGGGCCAAATCCGCCCAGGAAAAGGAGCCCCATCATCAGGACGCCGTCTGCCCGGGCGCACCCTGGCTCGATACGAAGGGGGAACGGATTCAGGCGCACGGCGGCGCGGTGTTTTATGAGGACGGCCTCTATTACTGGTACGGGGAAAACAAGGAGCACACCGACGGGACAAACGGCATCTGGACCTGGGGGATCAAGGTGTATGCCTCCGCGGACCTGATGAACTGGGAGGACAAGGGATATCTGATTCCGCCGACGCTCGACGACCCGGACGCGGCGATGTTTCCGGCAAAGCACATCGACCGCCCCCATCTGTTAAAGTGCGAAGCGACCGGGAAATATGTCTGCTGGATCAAGCTCTCCGGCGCGGAAGCCGCCTTCTCCGTGTGGCAGGCTGATGCGCTTTTAGGGCCGTACGAGATGGTCGAAAACCTGTACAATCCCGGCGGGTACAGGGCAGGCGATTTCGATATGATCGCGGACCCCGAAACCGGGAAGGGTTACATCTATTTCGACGCGGATCACGAAGCGATGGTGTGCATGGAGCTGACCGCCGATTATCTGCATGTCGACCGCGAGGCTGCGCGCAGCTATGCCGGCCTGAATCCGCCGTTCACCCGGGAGGCGCCGGCGCTGTTCGAATCCGGGGACAAAAAATACATGCTGACGAGCGGGATGACCGGCTACATTCCAAACCGCAGCGACAGCGCGGCGGCCGACGCGTGGGAAGGCGTCTTTACGCCGATCGGCGATCCGCATCTTTGCGACGATTCCTGCGCATCCTTCAACAGCCAGATCTCCAAGGTTTTCCGTGTAGAGGGAACGGATGTCTGGATTGCCATGGCGGACCGCTGGCTGCCCGATCATCCCGTGGACGCGCGGAAAGCGGATCTGTTTACCCGCGTGATCGCGCAGAATTCCGATCCGGAGCACTATCAGGCGACGGATGCGGAGCGCCGGGAGTTCTACGAGGCAAATTCGCTGGAAAACGCCCAGACCTGGAAGGCCGATTACGTCTGGCTTCCGATCGAATGGGAGGACGGCCGGCCGGTGCTTCGCTGGCAGGACGCCTGGAAACCGCAGGTATAGGCATCTGAAGGGGGAAGTGTGATGCGCAGGATGCCTATAATCATCCCTGCGTCATCATGTATTCCATCGGCAACGAGATCCCCGAGGCCGGAAGCGCGAAGGGCGTCCGCGTCGGGAAGCGGATCACCGACGTGATCCGGGGCATCGATCCCACCCGGCCGGTGACCCTGTGTCCTTCCGTGCACTGGCTGCGGGAATACCTGGCCGACACCTGCTATCTGGAGCGGGACGAGGACGAGTGGATGGCCGAATCGCCGGAACACGTCAAAGAAGATCAGATGCATTACATGAAGATCTTCATGGGCGCCGTGTTAAACCTGCCGGACAACGAGAAGGGCATGGCCTATCCGCCCACCTATATCAAGGCGGACGAGGACGCGACGAAAAACCTGTATCCGTATCTGGACGTGGCCGGGTACAATTATTACGAGGACCGCTACGAGACGCTGCACGACCTGCATCCCGAGCGCCTGCTTTTAGGCACGGAAACCCGGGGCACCATGATCGTGGATACGATGCGATTTGTGCGGTCGCATCCCTATGTGATCGGCGATTTCATCTGGACGCTGCAGGAGCATCTCGGCGAGGCCAACTGCTGCGGAATGCACTACGATTCGCCGGAGGAAGAGGCGATCCGGGCCGAAGGGAAGGATCCGGGCAAGTGCTATCCCTGGCTGGTAAATTACGGCGGAACCATCGACATCACCGGATGCATTCTGCCATCCATTCATCTCTATGAATTTGCCTGGGATCCGGATAAACACGGCCTGTATCTGGCCAGTCAGCCGCCGGTGCACGACGGGCGGACGCCGCTGGCGCGCAGCTACCGCTGGACGGACACGGTGGAGGGCTGGACCTACGAAGGCTGCGAAGGAAAGAAGACCTTTGTGGACGTCTATACGGACGCTGCGGAAGTTTCGGTGCTGATCAATGGCATCGAAGCCGGGCGGGCGAAGGTGGAGGATTATTTTGCGAAAATCCCCTGCGTGTACGAGCCCGGCGAGCTGACCGGTGTGGGCTATGACGCCAACGGCCGCGAGCTGTACCGAACCACGGTGCGGACGGCGGGAACGAAGACAAAGATTTCGGCGGTTCCCGATCGGACGTCCCTTCGGGCGGACGGAAACGATTTCTGCTTTATCGATGTCCTCATCACCGATGACCAGGGTGTTATAAAGCGTCTTCCCGAGCGGAGAGTATCGGTCAAGGCGGAAGGCCCCATCACGGTGCAGGGCTTCGGAAGCGCTTTTCACAAAAATGAGGAAAAGTACAACCAGCCCTCCCATCAGACCTATCTCGGGTGTCTGCAGGCGGTGGTCCGCAGCGCGGAAGGGGTGACGGGAACGGCGAAGATCACGTTCTCGGCGGAAGGAGTGGAAGATGCCGTTGTCGAACTGGAAATCCGATAGGCCGTGTCCGCACTCGGCCGGGAACGAGCCGCCGAAACGGCCGGTTCCGGAAGGCGCCTGCGACTGCCATCATCATATTTACGATCCGGACCGTTTTGCATATGTGTACGGCGGGCCGAATCCCCAGCCGGCGTCCACGGCGGAGGATTACAGCGTATTAAAGGAACGGCTTTGCCTTTCCCGCAGCGTCATCGTACAGCCCTTTGCCTATGGAACGGATAACCGGTGCACCTTAGACGCCGTCCGGCGGCTGGGTGCGGAATGCACGCGGGCCGTTGCCGTCGTCGACGAGACGTTTTCAGATGCGGATCTGGCTGGACTTCATGCCGGCGGCGTGCGGGGCATCCGGTTTAACGTGCCGGATGGGATGCCCTTTGATCCGAATGCCGTGCGGCGGCTGGCAGAGCGCGTTTCCGATTATGGATGGAGCGTGCATTTCTGGATGAATCCGGACCGGATCGCGGCGAACACCGATCTGTGGGAGGCGTTCCCGTGTCCGATCGTCTTTGATCACCGCGGACACATCCCGGCGGAGAAAAACGGTTATTCCGGCAAAGAACGCCATCCGGCCATCGGCGTGATCGCGCGGCTGTTAGAATGCGAAAAAGCCTGGGTCAAGCTCTCGGGCATTTATCTGGATACCCTGTGTGAGGATTATGCCGACACCGCTGCCCTGGGGAAATTCTTCGTGGAAACAAACGAAGACCGCTGCCTGTGGGGAACGGACTGGCCCCATCCGACCAATTACGCGATCGGCCGGCCCATGCCGGACGACGCCGCCATGCTCGACACGCTGCATCAGCAGGTCAAAGACGGAAAAACGGTGAAGAAAATCCTGGTGGACAATCCGGAAAAGCTGTTCTTTTGGTAAAAAAGTGGAACGGGTGCCTGACCCCTGTTCCGGAAAAG
>JAZQBE010000041.1:0-18423 GCA_045545575.1 Shuttleworthella sp. | reverse complement strand
CGCTGATGCCGGCATCGATTTCATCGAAGATCATCGTGTCGATTTCCCCCTGCCGGGCCTGGACGGTCTTGACCGCCAGCATGATCCGGGACAGTTCGCCGCCGGAGGCCACCGATGACAGGGGCCGCAGCGCCTCCCCGGGGTTCAGGGAAATGTAAAAGACGACGTGGTCCGCCCCGGCGGGTCCGGGCTGCGCCGGCTCGACGCGGCATTCAAACCGCACGTCCAGGAAATTCAGCTCGGACAGCGCTGCCGTCAGCTCCTTCTCGAACGCCGCTCCCTTCTGCAGCCGCAGCGCATGCACTTTCGCGCAGGCCGCTTCATAGTTCTTCCGGGCTTCTTCCAGGCGCCGGGCAAGGCGGTCCTTATAGGCGTCGAAATCCGTCAGGACGGCCAGACGCTCTTTTTTCTCCTGCAGCGCACCGGCGATCGCCGGTATCGTCTGCCCGTATTTTGCCTTCAGGTCCAGAATCAGATCCATGCGCTTCTGCAGTTCGTCCATTTCCGCCGGGTCGTACTCCGCGTCCTGACAGTAGGTCGACAGATCCCGCGACACGTCGGAAAACAGCGCGTCCGCTTCCGTCAGCTGGTCGGAAAGCGCGGCGATGGCGGGGTCGTACTCCCGCACGGATTCCAGACAGCGCAGGGCGCGGGCGATCTGCTCCGACGCGCCCTCGCTTAAGGCTTCCCGCGCCTCCGCGGCCGCTTCCGACAGCCGCTGCGCATGGGACAGCCGGCGAAAACGCGCGGAGAGCTCTTCATCCTCGCCTTCCCTTAGCGCGGCGTCTTCGATTTCTTCGATTTCGTGCTCTAAAAAGGACATCTCCCGAAGGCGCATCGATTCGTCCGCGGAAGCATCCTCCCATTCCTTTTCACACTGCTTTTGTCCTGCCCAGGCCAGCCGCAGCGTCTCCAGAAGCGCCGTCATCTCTTCGCCGGCATACCGGTCCAGAAGGGCCATCTGGCTCTGCTCGTGCACAAGGGTCTGCGATTCGTTCTGGCCGTAGACGGAAAGCAGGCGCGCGCCGGTTTTGGCGAGAACCTGCGCCGGGACGGTTTCCCCGTTGATCCGGGCCACCGAACGGCCGTCGCGGATGCGGCGGGACAGAATCACTTCCTTCGGGTTGTCCTCGTCGAAGGGCAGATCCATCTCCTTTAATTCCTGCAGCAGCTGCAGATCCTCCACGGAAAAGATCGCCTCGGCCAGACCGTCCTCCGTCTCGTCCCGCAGGATATCCTTCGGAACCCGGCCGCCCAGGGCAAATCCCAGTGCGCCGAGCAGGATCGATTTTCCGGCGCCCGTTTCGCCGGAAAGAATATTCAGACCCCGTCCGAAGAAGATTTCCTCCTCCCGGATCAGGGCCAGATTGCGGATATGAAGTTCGCAAAGCATGTCTTACATCCCTCTGTTACTGCTTGGGCAGCATCTGACGCAGACGGTTCATCACGGCCGCGGTGTCCTCGACGGAACGAACGGCGCACATGATGGTGTCATCCCCGGCGATGCTGCCGACGATTTCATAAAACTCCATTTGATCGAGGGCGGCTGCCAACGCCATGGCCATCCCGGATACCGTGCGGATCACAAGAATGTTCTGCGCGTTGTCCATGGACAGGAACCCGTCGCGGAAGATGCGGATGTACTTCTCCTGCAGATCCTCCGGCGTGGCCCGGTAGGCCACGTAGACGGATTTGCCGTTCGACACCGGCACCTTGGTCAGCTGCATCTCGCGGATGTCGCGCGAGACCGTGGCCTGGGTGACCTCATAGCCCAGCTGTGCCAGCTTTTCCGTCAGCTCCTCCTGCGTGGAAATCTCCTCTTTGATGATCAAGTCCAGAATCTGGTTCTGTCGGCTCTGTTTGCTCATAATGAAATCCTTCTGTTCCGTATCCTATCCCTGCAGTTTCACGCGCATCCGCTCCAGGAAATTCATCTCCGAAAGCCGGATCAGCCGCATCTTCTTATGGGCTTTGCGGACGATGAGCCGCTCGCCGGTGTGCAGAAGCCGCGTGTGTCCGCCGTCGAAGCTTAACACCGCCTCCGGATTGTCCCCTTCGTTCCGGGCCCGGATTTCGATGGCGATCTCGTCCGCGGGATCGAGCACGATGCTGCGGGCGTTTAAGGTGTGGGGGTTGAGGGGCGTCAGCAGAATGGCTTCTGTCTTCGGATCCACGATCGGTCCGCCGGCGGAAAGATTGTAGGCCGTCGAGCCGGTGGGCGTCGCGAAGATCATGCCGTCACAGTTGCACGCGTACAGGAACGCGCCGTTGATGTAGACCGCAGCCCGCAGGATTTCCATCGGCTTCGCGCTGACCATGACGATATCGTTCAGCGCGTCGGTGGCGCGTTCCTCCCCGATCCGGCCGGCCAGCATCATGCGCTCCTCGATGGCGTAATCATCGCCTAACAGCCGGGGAATCGACGTGAACGCCGTATTCCGGTCCAGTTCGCACAGGTAGCCGAGATGGCCGAGGTTTACGCCCAGCAGCGGAATCCCGGATCCATAGGTGTTCTGCGCGGAACGGATCATGTTGCCGTCGCCGCCCACGCACAGGATGCATTCCGTGCCCTCCGGGATGTCGACCCGGGTCTGTCCGGGACGGTCCTCCGGATTCTCCGCAAGGGCGGCCTCGGCGCCGGCATTGCGCAGCGCTTTGGCGAATTCCTCGATAAACGGCCGGGCTTCCCCGTTCAGATTTCTTGTCAGTATCAGAAACCGTTTCATGGCATGCGTGCTCCTTTTTTGCCAGACCGATGCTTCAAGCTTTGGAAAGCTGCGTGTCGAGGGCGGCGTGGGCGTCTTGCACCACCCGGGCGGCGGTTTCGCAGACCGACGCCGCGTCCTGCAGGGAGGGATCCTCCCCGGAGGGCTGTGCGTCCTTTCGCAGCCAGACCAGGTATTCGATGTTGCCCTCCGGCCCCTTGACCGGGGAAAACGTCAGCCCCAGCGGCGCAAATCCGAGTCCGCGGGCCATGTGCACGACGCGTTCGATCACCTCGGTGTGCACCGCCGGATCGCGGACGACACCCTTTTTCCCGACCTTCTCGCGGCCGGCCTCGAACTGCGGCTTGATCAGGCACACCATTGCCGCGCCCTCCTTCAGCAAGGCGTATGCCGCGGGAAGCACCTTTTCCAGCGAGATAAAGGAAACGTCCACCGACGCGAAATCCAGCGGTTCGGGGATGTCCTGCGGCGTCACGTAGCGGATGTTCGTCTTTTCCATGACGACGACGCGGGGATCCTGGCGCAGACTCCAGGCCAGCTGCCCGTAGCCGACGTCCACGGCGTACACACGGGCGGCGCCGTTCTGCAGCATGCAGTCCGTAAACCCGCCGGTCGACGCGCCGATGTCCATGCACACCCGTCCGTCAAGCGCAATCGGAAAGGTCTGCATGGCCTTCTCCAGCTTCAGTCCTCCGCGGCTGACATAGGCCAGGGTCTTTCCGCGGATCTCGACGGCTGCCTCTTCGGCAACCTGCGTGCCCGGTTTGTCCTCGCGCTGGCCGTCCACGAAGACGATGCCTTCCATGATCATCGTCTTTGCCCGTTCCCGGGAAGGCGCCAGCCCGGCCGAAACCAGGCGGATGTCCAGTCGTTCTTTCACTTATGCGTTCTCTCCTGCCAGACGCGCGCGGATAGCGTCCGCGACACTTTCGGCATCCATGCCGAGGTTCTTTTTGAGGATCCCGACGCTGCCATGGGGGATAAACCGGTCCGGAACCGCAACGGACAGCATCTGACCGGCAAAGCCTTCCTCCAGAAGCCAGGCCGCCACGTGCTCGCCGAACCCGCCGGCGTGGACGTTCTCCTCGAGGGTGACGATCAGATCCGCGTCCGCGTGCCTGCGCAGGCAGTCCCGGTCAAAGGGCGCGGCAAAACGCGCGTTGACGACCGTAAGGTCCCAGTCCGCCGAGGCCTCGGACGCCGCAAGAAGCTCCGCCGCGTCAAAGGCGGTCTCCGTCATGCTGCCTAAGGCGAACAGCAGGACCTTTTTGCCAGGGCCTTCGCGATGGCTGAGCAGTTCGCTGACGCCGGTCTCGACGGGCATGCGTACGTCTGCAAACCGGTCGCCGGCCGCGCCCCTCGGATAGCGGACCGCCACCGGCACGCCGGCGGAAACGGCATATTTCATCATATCCGAGAGTTCCCACTTGTTCTTCGGCGCGAGCACCGTCATCCCCGGAATCGACGTCAGGAAACTGATGTCAAAAACCCCCTGATGCGTCTCGCCGTCGGCGCCGACAAGGCCTGCGCGGTCCACCGCGAGAACCACCGGCAGCTGCTGCATGCACACATCCAGAAGGACCTGGTCGTAGGCCCGCTGCAGGAACGAGGAATAGACAGCCACCACGGGAACAAGCCCGCGCGTCGCGAGGGCCGCCGCGAAGGTGACGGCGTGCTGTTCGGCGATGCCCACGTCAAAAAACCGCTCCGGGAACCGGTTGTGAAACCGGTGCAGACCCGTGCCGTCTTCCATGGCGGCTGTCACGGCCACGACGTTCGGGTTGCGTTCGCCGAGCTTGCACATGACCGTCGCGAACACGTCGGTATAGGACGTCGCGGCCGGCGTGCGGGGCAGGCCGGTTTCGACGTCGTAGGGGCCGGTGCCGTGGAACCGGGCCGGATGGCGCTCCGCGGGAACGTATCCGCGGCCCTTTTTCGTAATGACGTGGACGATCACCGGTCCCTGGTAGGACGCGGCCTCCGCGAGAATCTTCGTCAGCGCGCCGATGTCGCTTCCGTCCACCGGACCCAGGTAAACGATGCCCATCTCCTCGAAGAGCATCCCCGGGACGACCAGCTGTTTGATGCCGCTTTTCGTCCGGCGGATCCGGTCGATCAGGACATCGCCGACGCCCGGCAGCTTTTCAAGGGAGGTCAGAACGCCTTCCTTCAGGCTCATATAGCCTTTGCTGGTACGCAGCCGCGCTAAGGACGCCGGCATGCCGCCGACGTTTTTGGAAATGGACATTTCATTGTCGTTTAAGACAATGACGAAATTCTTCTTCAGCGCCGAGGCGTTGTTCATCGCCTCGTAGGCCATGCCGCCCGTCAGCGAGCCGTCGCCGATGACGGCAAAGACCCGGTAGTCCTCCCCTGTCAGCTCCCGCGCCCAGGCCAGGCCGAGGCCCGCGGAAATGGACGTCGAGCTGTGGCCGGTATCAAAGACGTCGCAGGCGCTCTCGGCGCGCTTCGGAAAGCCGCTCATGCCGCCGTAGGTCCGAAGGGTGTCGAACCCGTCCCGGCGGCCGGTCAGAATCTTGTGGGTGTAGGCCTGATGCCCCACGTCCCAGACAATCTTGTCCTTCGGCAGATCGCAGATCCGGTGGAGCGCGATGGTCAGCTCGATCACGCCCAGATTGGATGCCAGGTGTCCGCCGGTATCGGAAATATGATGAATCAGAAACTGCCGGATCTCCTCTGCCAGCACCGGCAGCTCGCTCTCGGACAGCTGTTTGACATCATTCGGTTTGTTGATTCGCTCCAGAAGCATATCCGCTCCTTTAATGGTTTCGGTGGATCAGCCAGATGAACAGTTCCCGCAGAAATGCCGTGTCGCCCGGAAGCTTTTCGAGCATCGCGATCGCTTCGTCCGACAGCCGCTCCACCTCTTCCCGGGCCTTCGGAATGCCCGCAAGCACCACGTAGGTCGGCTTTTGATTCTCGGCATCGCTTCCCACCGGCTTGCCGATGGTTTCGGGATCGCCCGTCACGTCGAGGATGTCGTCCTGGATCTGGAACGCCATCCCGATGCGCATGGCGATGGCGCGGACGGTTTCCTGTTCCTCTTTGCGGGCGCCGGCTAAGGCAGCGCCGATTTCCATGGCCGCGGAAAGCAGCGCGCCGGTCTTGCAGTCATAGATAAACTGCAGATCGGACAGCGTAACGTCGGTCCGGTTTTCCGCGAGCAGATCCGCGACCTGTCCGCCGATCATGCCTTCCGTTCCGGCGCGGCGGGCGAGGATCCGGGCCGCGCGCAGACCGCCGGACAGCATCTGCGCCTCCGTCGCCTCCAGCGCCATGCACACGACTTCAAAGGCGCGGTTTAACAGGGCGTCTCCACAGAGGATCGCCATGGCCTCTCCGTAGACGGCGTGGGTCGTCGGCTGGCCGCGGCGAAGAAGGTCATTATCCATGGCCGGCAGGTCGTCGTGCACCAGCGAATAGGTGTGGATCATCTCGATGGCGGCCATGAAGGCGCTCACCAGCGGCTCATCCTCCGGATTCAGTCCGAACAGACGGGCCGTTTCGGCGATCAGCATCGGCCGCAGCCGCTTGCCGCCCGCCCGGATGCTGTAATTCATCGCCTCGTAGATGATCTTCTGTGTCCCCTGCTCGGTGGGCAGCCACATCGCGATCTGACGGTCGATCTCCTCCGCCCGGGTCTTCAGTTCCTGCTCGATCTTCATGCCTGCTCCTGTTCTTCGAACGGCACCAGCCGTCCGTCCTGTTCCAACAGCAACACCTGCTTTTCGACGGCGTCAAGCCGCTGTCTGGCGTACTGCAGAAGCGACAGCCCCTTCTGGTACAGCGAAAAGCTTTCTTCCAGCTTCACGTCGCGTTCTTCCATCGCCGAGAGAATGGTTTCAAGCTCGTCGAGGGCTTCCTCCAGAGAGGCCGGGTTCTCGTTCAAAACGTCCATTGCCTGTTCTTCACTCATCGGTTTTCCTTTCCGCAGCCTGTGATCTCTGCTGTTTTCTGCACCGCCGTCACCGCGGCCGTAAACCGGCCGCCGGCCATCTGCCCGTGGATTTCGTCCGCCGGGCGAAGGTCTTCAATGCCGGAAACACGGTGTCCGGACGCATCTGTCAGATACGCGTAGCCGGCCGCGAGCCGGCGCACCGGCGATCCGGCCTCCAGACGGGCCGCCAGATGGCCCAGACGGTCGCGGGTCTGCGAAAGCTGCTGTTCCATCCGCGCCGTCAGGGCGTCCGCCAGATCGTCCGTCTGCCGCGCCCGCTGCTGCAGCAGCAGACGGGGATCGACTCTCCAAAGCCGCCTTGCGGCCGATGCCGCGCGCTGGGCAGCCATCTGCACCCGGCCTTCCTGCGCGAAATGCATCCGCCGCCGGCCGTCCTGAAGCGTCCGCCGCGTCTCCTCGAGCCGCAGGTGCATCGCCCGGTGCATGCGCTCTTCCACAAGAAGCAGCGCCTCGTCCACCGACGCGCGCTCAAAGACCGCCAGCTCTGCGGCCGCGGACGGCGTCGGCGCCCGCAGGTCGGCGACGTAATCCGCGATGGTCGTGTCGATTTCGTGGCCGACCGCCGAGATCACCGGGGTATTGCAGGCAAAAATCGCCCGGGCCACGGATTCTTCGTTAAACGGCCAGAGATCCTCGATCGATCCGCCGCCGCGCCCGACGATCATCACGTCCGGATGCAGCGCGTCGAGCCGGGCAATGGCCGAACAGATGCTTGCGGCCGCCTGATCGCCCTGGACCAGCGCCGGACACAGGATCAGCTGGACGAAGGGATTGCGCCGGCGGGTGATCTGGATGATGTCCCGGATCGCCGCGCCTGTGGGCGCGGTCACGACGCCGATGCGAAACGCGAAACGGGGGACGGGCTTTTTGTAGGCCGCGTCGAACATCCCCATCTCGGCGAGTTCCCGCTTTTTCTGTTCGTAGCGCAAAAGCAGGTCGCCGGCCCCTTCAAGGGCGATGGACGATGCCGTCAGCTGGTAGGAGCCGCCCTTTAAATAAACGTCGATCCGGCCGCGGGCGACGACCATGTCCCCGTCCTTCATCGGAAACGACAGCCGCCGGCGGTCGGACGCGTACATCACGGCCGACAGCACGCCGGTTTCGTCTTTCAGCTTAAAATAAAGATGCCCGGAGCGGTGATACGTACAATTGGACACCTCTCCGCGCACCGTAAGACCGCGCAGGACTGCGTCCTCCGCTACTATATTGCGCAAATAACTGTTGACCTGACCGACGGAAAAAACGCGCGGATCCTGCCGTGCACTCATACGCCTTCCTCGTCCGAAGCAGGCTGTGCGTTTTCGGCCGCCGGCTCGGGCAGCTTCGCGAGCACGCCGTTGACGAAGGAACCGGAACGGTTCTCGCCGTAGGCCTTCGCAAGCTCGACCGCTTCGTTGATCGCCACGCCCTTCGGCACGCCGTCATACTGCTGCTCGTACACAGCCAGGCGGAGCACCGTCAGATCTACCTTGTTCATCCGGGCGACCTTCCAGCCCTCGGAGATGCCGTCGAGCAGCCCGTCGATGTCGGAAAGATGCGAAAGCACTCCGCGCACCTTTGCCGCGACTTCGGAAAAATCCCCGTCGGACAGCGCCGCCGGATCTTCACTGTCGATCTGTCCGTGAAGCTCCTGGTAGCGGGCGATCTGGTCCTCCCACTCGGCAGCGTCGTGAAAAGGAATGGAGAACAGCGCGAGAAACGCGTGTTCCCGGACCTTTCTTCGATTCATGAATACACTCCTATACGTTGACCGCGGCGATGCGGATATCCACATTGGCTACCGTAAGGCCGGTCATGCTCTCGATCGTCGTTTTGATCTTGTCCTGGACCGCCTCGCACACCTTGGGAATCTCAAAGCCGTAGGCGATGTTTAAGGCAATCCGCACGGTCATGGTCTTGTCCTCCGCCACGTTTAAGCGGATGCCCTTGGAAAGCCTGTTCATGCCGGCTTTCGGAATGACGTCCGACGTCAGGTTCCCCGCAAGGGACGTCACGCCTTCCACATCCGTTGCCGCAAGACCGGCAATGATGGCCAGCACTTCGTCTGCCACAAATACGCCTTCCTTGATCGCGATATTCTTATCTGCCATTGCAATACTCCTGTCTGCCGCAGCACGCGGCCTGTATCAACGCAGCTTCAGGCCGGCTTCCCGCAAGGGACCGCCGGACCGTTCGAAGCCTTCTTTGCATGCGACCATTATATCTCAGAACCGCGGCCGGGTAAAGTGAATTTACCCCGCATTGGCCAGACGCGCCGCCTGGTCCGCCGCGATCAGCGCGTCGATGATCTCCTGCAGATCGCCGTTTAGGATGCGCTCGAGCTTATACAGCGTCAGGCCGATCCGGTGATCCGTCACGCGTCCCTGGGGGAAATTGTAGGTGCGGATCTTCTCGGAGCGGTCGCCGGTGCCGATCTGGCTTAAGCGGGCCGCGGATTCCTCGGCCTGTTTTTTCTGCATTTCCAGATCGTACAGTTTGGCGCGCAGCAACGCGAAGGCCTTGTTTTTGTTCTGCAGCTGCGATTTTTCCGTCTGGCTGTAGATCACGATGCCGGTGGGATAATGGGTCAGGCGCACGGCGGAGTCGGTGGTATTGACGCACTGGCCGCCGTTTCCGGACGCGCGCATGACGTCGATGCGGACGTCTGCCTCGTTGATGACGACGTCGACTTCCTCCGCTTCCGGCATGACGGCCACGGTAATCGTGGACGTGTGAATCCGGCCGCCGGATTCCGTCTCCGGCACACGCTGGACGCGATGGACGCCGGATTCGTACTTCAGCACGGAATAGGCGCCGCGGCCGGTCACCATGAAGTTCACGGATTTCATGCCGCCGATGCCGGTTTCTTCGAGCTCCATCGTCTCGACCTTCCAGTTGCGGCTTTCCGCGTAATGCACGTACATGCGGTAGATTTCAGCCGCGAACAGCGCCGCTTCGTCGCCGCCCGCGCCGGCGCGGATTTCGACGATGACGTTCTTTTCGTCGTTCGGGTCCTTCGGAAGCAGCAGGATCTTCAGCTTGCCGGCAAGTTCTTCCTCGTTCGCCTTCGCCTCGGCCAGCTCTTCCTTTAACAGGGCACGCATCTCCTCGTCGCTTTCCGAGGACAGCATTTCCAGCGCGTCCGCCGACGTCTGCCGGCAGTCCTTGTAGGCCTTGTAGGCTTCCACGATCGGCGCCAGATCGTTCTGTTCCTTCATCAGCTCCCGCAGGCGCCGGGAATCGCCGGCCACGTCGGGCTCGGAAAGCAGATTCATGATTTCCTCATAGCGCAGGAGCAGATCTTCCAGTTTATCAAACATGGTTTGTTCCTCTCTTTTTCGATTGCACAGACGATGACGGCCGCCTCGCGTTACAAACCGTCCGCCGCCGGAAGCGGCATCCGGCCGGAAACGACGCGGTCGCATCCGCCGTAATCCTTCTTCACGGAAACGTCTTCAAATCCGGCCTGTTCAAACAGCGCTGACGCAGCCGCCCCCTGGTCGTGCCCGATTTCGCAGAGCAGCCAGCCGCCGCCGTTCAGGTGCTTCGGCGCTTCGGAAATGATCCGCCGCAGCAGATCGAGCCCGTCCGCGCCGCCGTCCAGCGCCAGCCGGGGTTCGAAATCGCGCACCTCCGGCATCAGCGTTTCGATGTCCGCCGAGGGAATATAGGGCGGATTGGCCGTGATCACGTCAAAGGGTCCCCCGACGGCTTCGTACAGATCGCTCTTTTTGAACGCGCATTCGACGCCAAGGGCTTCGGCATTCTTCTGTGCCAGCGACAGGGCTTCGTCCGACAGATCCGCGCCGGTTCCGGCGATGCTTCCGTCCGGATGGGCGTCGCGCCACAGCTTCAGAACCGAAAGCAGCACGCATCCGGTGCCAGTGCAAAGGTCCAGCACCTGCGCCCCGTCCGGCACATGGGACAGCGCCTCCTGGACCAGATGCTCCGTATCCTGCCGGGGAATCAGCACCCCTTCGGAAACGGCAAAGGGCAGCCCCATGAATTCCTGCTCCCCGAGCAGATACTGCAGCGGGCGGCGGGTTTTCCGCTCTTCGGCCAGCGCGCGGCAGGCCGCGGCTTCTTCTTTGGAAACCCGCACCTGCGGATCCGCCGCCAGTGCCGTCGCCGAAAGGCCGGCCGCGGATTCCAGAATCCGGCGGGCGTCCACGTCCGCATCCGGCACACCGGCGTTTTTCAGCGCCGTTTCAAGCTCCAGATAAAGGTCCCGCCGCGCGGGCGCAAGACGGTCCTCCTCTTCTTTTAAGAAGGCGTCGATGGCCGCGGCTTGTTCTTCGCCGAACCTCTCGCGATTGTCGCGCAGGAACGATCTCCAGTCAAACGACGCTTCCACGGAAGCGATGCCGACCTCGATCATGTCGTCCGCCGGCTCCCGGGTGGTCAGGTTCTGCACCAGCATGCCCGGAACGCTGAGCGCTGCGATGACCTTCGATTCCGAGCGGCCCGCGAACCGGATGCACTCGTAGGAGATACCGGCGATGACCGGCAGCAGCAGAAGCCGCGCGGCCAGCTGCAGCAGCGGGGAATCGAACCGGATGAACATAAACAGAAACACGGAGATTAACAGCACGAACACCAGAAAGCTGGTTCCGCAGCGCTTGTGCTGCCGGGAGCTGTTCCGTACGTTTTCCACCGTCAGCGGCAGTCCGTGCTCAATGCAGTTGATGCATTTGTGCTCCGCGCCGTGGTACATGAAGACCCGGCGGATCTCCTCCATCCGGCTGATCAGAACGATGTAGCCGATGAAGAGTCCCAGGCGGAACAGGCCTTCCAGAAAGGCCAGAAGCGCGGCGGAAGCCACCACCTTCGCCAGCAGCCGCGACACCAGAAACGGCACGCCCATAAACAGGCCGATGGCCAGAACGAGCGACAGCGCGAAAACGCCGTGGATCTCCTTTTCGGAGAGCGCCTCTTCCTCTTCTTCCTCTCCGGAGAGCTCGGCCGAACGCATCAGCGCCGGCATGCCGACCAGAAAGGAGTCCGCAAAGGCCAGAACGCCGCGGATAAACGGCAGGCTGCGCGCCTGCCCGCCGGAGGGCGGGGCCGGTTTTGTCTCTGTCACAATGCTTCCGCCCGGTGTGCGCACGGACAGCGCGATGGTATCGGGGCTTTTCATCATCACCCCTTCCATGACCGCCTGTCCGCCAATGCCTGAATAAACCATGTCAAACCGCCTTGCTAACATTTTATAACACAAAAGGAAGAATGCCGCATTGCATGCAGCATTCTTCCTTTTCAATCACCGTATAAAAGCAGCTAGTCCTGCGTAATACCGTACTTACGGTTGAACTTATCGATCCGGCCTCTCGCCTGGGTCGTCTTCTGCTGACCGGTATAGAACGGATGGCACTTGGAGCAGATTTCCACGTGGATGCTCTCCTTGGTGGAACCCGTCACGAAGGTGTTGCCGCAGTTGCAGGTCACGGTCGCCTGATAGTAATCCGGATGAATTCCCTTTTTCATTGCTTGCCTCTTTCTATTTCAAACGAAATGTAAACCCGTCGTATTTGTAATGCTGCATCCCGAAAACAGCCCTTGTATGATAACACAGACCTTTCGGGATTGCAAGGCATTTTTCTCAGACCAGTTTCCGTCGCAGAATTTCACGAAGCACGGCGTCGTTGTCCTTCGTGTGCGCAAACAGATTCAGGATCGTTTCCGTCACATCGTCGTGATTGCGGCCGTTTAAACCCCGGTGCATGATATCTGTCGCCGCGCGTTCCTGCGGCGTCAGCAGCAGGTCATCCCGGCGCGTGCCGGACTTGTTGATATCGATGGCCGGGAAGATGCGCCGCTCGGACAGTTTGCGGTCCAGGACCAGCTCCATGTTGCCGGTGCCCTTGAATTCTTCGAACACCACGTCGTCCATCTTGCTGCCGGTCTCCACCAGCGCCGTGGCCAGAATGGTCAGGCTTCCGCCCTCCCGCATGTTTCTGGCCGCGCCGAAGAAACGTTTCGGCATGTGCAGCGCCGCCGGATCGAGACCGCCGGAGAGTGTGCGGCCGCTCGGAGCCACCGTCAGGTTGTAGGCCCGGGCCATCCGGGTGATGCTGTCGAGAAGGATCATGACGTCCTTGTGATGCTCCACCAGACGGCGGGCACGCTCGATGACCATTTCCGACACGCGCTTATGGTGCTCCGGCGTCTCGTCGAAGGTGGAATAAATGACTTCCACCGAATCGTTGGCGATGGATTCCCGGATATCCGTCACTTCCTCCGGGCGCTCGTCAATCAGCAGGATAATCAGATGGATTTCCGGATGATTGGCGATGACCGAGCGGGCGATTTCCTTTAGCAGCGTCGTTTTGCCGGCCTTCGGCTGGGAAACGATCATGCCGCGCTGTCCTTTGCCGACGGGGGAAATCATATCCACCACGCGCATGGCCACGCTGCATCCCGGCCGCTCAAGGCGGATGCGCTTGTCCGGGAAAATGGGCGTCATGTCCTCAAAGGGCGTGCGCTTTGCGGCGATATCCGGATCGTAGCCGTTGATATCGGTGATGTACAGAAGGGCGCCGAACTTGTCGGTCGGGTTGTTTTTGCGGGTTTTGCCGCAGATGACGTCGCCGGTTTTCAGGTTGAAGCGGCGGATCTGGGACGGCGAAACATAGACGTCGCTGTCGCCGGGCATGTAATTGTCGCTCCGCAGAAAGCCGTAGCCGTCCTGCATGATTTCCAGAATGCCGCGGGCGTCTTTCGCGTCGTCGTAATGCAGCTCCTGGGGCACTTTCCCCTGTGGGCCGCGCTCCGGAGCCGCTTCACGGTCCGGTGCCTGATTCCGCTCCGGCGCCTGGTTCCGCTCCGGCGCCTGATTCCGCTCCGGGGCCTGCAGGCGTTCCGGGGACGCGTTTTCCGCCGGTGCCTGCGCCTCCGCGCGGGAAACGAACCGGTGCACCCTTCTCGGGCGCTCCGCCGGCGCCTTTTCCGGGGCCGGCGTCTTCTCTTCGGCCGGTGCCTTTTCGGCGGCCGGCGCTTTTTCGGCAGCCGGCGCTTTTTCCTCCGCCGGCGCTTTTTCCTCCGCATGCGCTTTTCTGACAGCCGGTTTCTTCTCCGCGGCCGGTGCCTTTTCCGCAGCCGGGGCTTTCTGCGCAGCCGCGTCCAGCTCGTCCTGGTGAAGCATCGCTTCGATCAGCTCCGCTTTCCGGAGGGTGCTGACCCCTTTCATTTTCCGGGCTTTTGCCAGATCACGGAGAACCGCAAGCGGCAGACTTTCATACTTTTCTCGCATCTTATACCTCAACCGAACAAAAACGTCAGATGTACTTCTTTACGGCGGCGGAAACCACGTCCGCAACCCGCGGATCAAAGGGCTCGGGCATGATGAACTCCTCGCTGCGCATGTCGTCCGTCACCAGGGCGGCCAGCGCTTCGGCCGCGGCCAGCTTCATGTCCTCGGTGATCTGCGGCGCGCGCCCTTCCAGCGCCCCGCGGAAAATCCCCGGAAACGCGATCACGTTGTTGACCTGATTCGGGAAATCGCTGCGGCCGGTTGCGACGATGCGGGCGCCGCCGGCTTTCGCGAGATCCGGCATAATCTCCGGGATCGGGTTGGACAGGGCGAAAACGATGGGATCCCGGTTCATGGACGCCACCATCTCCTGCGTGACGATGCCGGGCGCCGAAACGCCGATGAAGATATCCGCGCCTTTCATCGCGTCCGCAAGGGACCCGGACAGATTGTCCGGATTCGTCACTTCGCACATCTTCCGCTGCATCCAGTTGATCCGTGCATCGTCCTTCTGGATAATGCCGCGGCTGCCGCAGAGAATCACATAGGGGAACCCGTAGCGCAGCAGCAGTTTCGCGATGGCCACACCCGCGGAGCCCGCGCCGGAAATGACGATTCTGCAGTCCTCTTTTTTCTTGTCCACCACCTTCAGGGCGTTGATCAGGCCGGCCAGCACGACGAGGGCTGTGCCGTGCTGATCGTCGTGGAACACGGGGATGTCGAGCATGCCCTTTAAACGCTCTTCGATCTCAAAACAGCGGGGCGCGGAGATGTCCTCCAGATTGATGCCGCCGAAGGTCGGCGCCACCGCCGCGACGGCTGCGATGATTTCTTCCGTATCCTGGGTGTTCAGGACGATCGGGAAGGCGTTGACGCCGCCGAACTCCTTGAACAGCACGCACTTTCCTTCCATGACGGGAAGCGCCGCCTCCGGGCCGATGTTCCCGAGCCCGAGCACCGCGCTGCCGTCGGAAATCACGGCCACAGTGTTCTGCTTGATCGTATAGCGGTAGACCTCTTCTTTGTTCTCGGCGATGACGCGGCAGGGCGCGGCGACGCCGGGCGTATAGGCCAGCGCGAGATCCTCGCGGGTCGCCACCGGCGCCTTCGATTCGGTCGTAATCTTTCCTTTCCACTCCAGATGCAGCTGCAGTGCCTTCTGATCGTTTTCGGTCATGTGCGGTTCCTTTCGCAGATGATGGTGTTTGTTTTTCTTACCCCAGCAGGGTGTCGAGCACGGCCGCGTAGGCGTCCGTGTAGCGGATTTTCCAGTTGTAGCAGACGGCCTCGGCCTGGGCGGCGTCGGGCACGCGAAGCTCCAAGGTCAGGATTCTGCGGCCCTCCTCCGACGCCTTGCACGTCACCAGATAGCCGCCGTCGCTGGCCTTGTCGTAGCTTGCCCGGACATCCCGGGCCAGATGAAGCTCCATGGCATGGGCGCGCAGATACTCTTCCAGATCGGCGCGGATGCCCTTCGTGATGCGGTCGCGGTATGCCGACAGCGTTCGCTCGCCCTCCGGGGCAAGGGTGAACATCGTCCCGGGCGCGTCCGACGTGTGCTCCCCCGCAGGATACCCGCCGTCAGCCGCCGCGCCGGGAAGGACGGGCAGAATCATCCGGGTTTCCTCGAGATCATAGAGAATCGGCCGGATCGTAAAGTAATCCGCGTATCCTTTTTCCAGAAAGAAATCCGTCATCTGGGTGCGGGTCAGCGGCTGTGCCGACATGGATAACAGCTGAAGAGAAATGATTTTATAAAGAAATTCGGATTCCGCCATAGGACTCAGGACTCCTCAAGATGAATGCGCTGCACGGCCTCGATCACCGCGGGAACCACCTGCTTTTTGCGGCTGACGACCCCGGGCAGACGCACGGCGCCCTCCGACGCTTCGCTGCCGCCGAAGGCCTCGCCGATGATCCGCGCGGCGTCCGCGCCGTCATACAGAAGCCGGCTTTCCTGTTCCAGAATGTTCGTCAGCATCACCATGGCCAGATGGACGCCCTTGTCCGCGCGGATCCGCGGCATGAATTCCCGGATCTGCGGAATCAGCGTATCCAGCTGTTTTTCGCTGACCGTGCTGATCTGTGAAACGGCGAAGGAAACGTCCTCCGCGTAGAAAATCTTAAAGTCGGTATAGATGATTTCTTCGATGGTCTTGTCGCCGAAATCGCCGCCCGCCTCGAACATCTTCGAGGCATGGGAACGGATCTCGATGCCGGCAATCGCCGCGAGGGCGTTCGCCGCCTCGACGTCCACCGGCGTACAGGTGGGCGAACGGAACATCAATGTGTCGGACAGGATGGCCGAGCACATCAGACCGGCCACGGGCGGATCGATTTCCACGCCCTGCTCCCGGTACATCAGCCAGACAATCGTCGACGTGCAGCCGAGGGGCTGGTTGCGGAAAAAGATCGGGGACAGCGTTTCGAGGCTGCCGAGGCGGTGGTGGTCGATGATCTCGAGGATATCCGCTTCTTCAATGCCGCTGACGGCCTGGGAGCGCTCGTTGTGGTCGACAAGGATCACCCGTTTCTTCTGGGCGCCCAGCAGGATCCGGCGGGAAAACATGCCCACGTAGCGCCGGTGCTCGTCCACCACAGGGAAGTCCCGGTGGCGGATCTTCGTGATGCGTTCCTTGACGTCGTCGATATACTCGTCCAGCTCGAAGGTGATGACGTTGCGGGCTTCCGTCATGAACTGCCGCACCGGCATGCTCTGGTGAATCAGACGCGCCGTGGTAAAGGTGTCGTAGGGCGTCGTGATCAGCACCGTGTTCTGGGCCTTCGCGCGCTCCACCACCTCTTCGTCGGGCTGCTCCTGCATGCAGATGATCATGCACGCGGGCTTTTCCCGCAGGGCGATCATCTGACGTTCCCAGATGTTGCCGATGATGACAAGGTCGCCCTCTTCGATCTCTTCCCGCATCGCTTCACGCGTATCGGAGCCGATGACGACCTTGCCGCGGTCGAACAGCCCGGTTTCGTCGCCGGCCCAGAGGTGCCCGGCCAGGGTGCTTAAGATGTTCCCGTAGCTGGTGCGGGCGCGGCTTAAGGCTTCGCTGTCGTCGATATCCATGTAGGAATAGGCGATATCTCCGTCGACGATGATGCCCGTGATCTGGCGGTTTTTGCTGACCACCGGCAGCGTCACGACGCCGTTTTTGCGCATGGATTCCCAGGCCTGCCGCAGCGAGACCTCCTTGGAGATGCCCGGCGTCGGGCGAAGGTCGGTATCGCTTAGCTGCACGCCGACGCGTTCGATCATTTCCGGTTCCGGCACGCCGAACGTATCCAGCACGTAGCGGGTTTCCGGGCCGATTTCGCCGCAGCGCTTCGGGATGAACACCTCGCCGTCTTTTGCGGTTTTGTTCTTTAAGGCCGCGTAGGCGACCGCCGCACAGATGGCGTCTGTATCCGGATTCTTATGTCCGATGACCCAGGTTACTTTGGAAGGATTCATAAAGGCAATACTCCTGCAAGATAGGCAAGCACGGCGGCCAGGGCGGCGAGATTCGCGACACCGAGGAAAATCAGCACGCCGAATCGCTTTCGAAGGCCGGCGAACTGCGCTTTTAAGGTCTCGGTATCCTCTGCGTGATGGTCGAGTCCGGCGACGACGTCCTTCATGTTCCGGAAGGACTGGACGTTCTCCGAGTGGACCTTGCCGGACAGATCCGTCATCTCCGAATGCAGGGAAACGATCTGCTCCCGGATTTCAAGCGCCGAGGCGTCGATCCGGTTCTTCATTTCGGAAAGCG
This sequence comes from Shuttleworthella sp., assembly GCA_045545575.1. Taxonomy (GTDB): domain Bacteria; phylum Bacillota; class Clostridia; order Lachnospirales; family Lachnospiraceae; genus Shuttleworthia. The sequence continues at coordinate 732 of JAZQBE010000041.1, read as the reverse complement.
ATCCGTCGATGGCGCGGGTCTGGGCCTCCGCCGAGGTGCGGTTGTCGCGGACCTGGGCTTCGACGCGGCGGTCGAGCATGGTCATATTGTGCTCAAGGCTCTTCATGACGCGGTCCACCTGGGACTCCACGCTGCCGGCAAGGGTGTCGGCCTCGGCCTTGCGTTCCGCGATGGTCTGCGCGAGGGCCAGCGCTTCTTCCTTCTGCAGCTGCACTTCCTTGGCCAGCGCGTCGGCCTCGTCCCTGCGCTCGGAAATCGCGGACTGCAGACGCTGCGCATAGGAGCGGAACGCTTCAATGTCCGACAGCAGCACATCCGGAGAATCCCCGTCCGACAGGGTCTCTTCGGCCGCGCGCTCTTCGGCTGCCGGCTCCTTTGCCGCGGCTCCGGCCGCCGGCTCCTTTGCCGCGGCTTCGGCCGTCGGCTCCTTTGCCGCGGCTTCGGCCGTCGGCTCCTTTGCCGCATGCGCCGTTTCGCCGGCGGGGAACAGCATGATCGGGGTCATCTCGTCCGACCGTTCGTCGTCGGACGACAGCACGGGAATCACTTCATACATCACAAAACCTCCGTATTCATCTTGAAATACAGTCTGAAAACGACGGAAATATAAACTGCGTCAACGCAGGAAATCTCATCATCAGATAAATAATAACGGGAATCACGAAAAGAAAAGCAATCGGGAAAGACGCTGTATCAGGTAACGATGAAAGAATGAAAACGTCTGCCGCCCGG
>JAZQBE010000040.1:0-9668 GCA_045545575.1 Shuttleworthella sp. | reverse complement strand
TATTCGCTGCGGACGGTGTGGCCCGGAGCCTTCGGAGCGATCATGGCAACGTCGACGTCCGCCGGCGGGGTGGTGCAGCCGAAGTGAAGTCGGAGGCCAAGCGGTCTTAGGAAGACAAAAGCTCCTGACAACTCCTTGGCTCACAGAACGACATGGCTACGATCCGACTTTATTCGCTGCGGACGGTGTGGCCCGGAGCCTTCGGAGCGATCATGGCAACGTCGACGTCCGCCGGCGGGGTGATGCAGCCGAAGTGAATGTTGAAGCCGTGGGCGAACATCAGCATGTTGCCGGGATCTAAGTTCGGCTCGATCTCGTTCTTGTACATGTCGGCCTGCTTTTCATCGTTGATCAGGATCATGATGATGTCGGCCAGCTTCGCCGCCTCAGCGGTCGTATACACATCAAAGCCCTGCTCCTCGGCGCGCTTCCAGGAACGGCTTCCCTCATACAGGCCGATAATGACGTCGCATCCGGACTCCTTTAAGTTCAGCGCGTGCGCGTGGCCCTGGGAACCGTAGCCGATGATGGCGATCTTCTTGCCGTCCAGCATTGCCAGGTTGCAGTCTTCCTGATAGAAAATTCTTGCGTCTGTTGCCATTGTTCGTTACCTCCTATAGCGTTTGATACTCTATGTACACCGCGAAACCTTCGCGGAGCCATGCGCATTTATTCCGGATCCGGCGCGATGATAACCACGTCTTCCGAGCCGCGGCTTAAGCCGGTCAGGCCGGTGCGGGCCAGCTCCAGGATCTCGTAATCGGCCAGCATGTCGAGGAAGCTTTCCAGCTTGTCCTGGTGGCCGGTGACCTCGATGACCATGGAGTCGTGGGTCACGTCGACGACTTTGCCGTGGAAAATCGTCGTGATCGTCAGTACACCCTGGCGGTCCGCCTCGCGGGCCGCGATTTTGACGAGCATCAGCTCGCGGGTCACGGAAGCGGAAGGCTCCAGAATCTTGATATCGACGACATCCTCGAGCTTCGCCACCTGTTTTTCAATCTGTTCCAGGATCGGCTTCTCTCCGGTGGCGACGATGGTCATGCGGGTAAACCGCGGATCGGCCGTCACGCCGGCGCTGAAGCTGTCAATATTGAAACCCCGGCGGGAAAACAGACCGGAAACGTGGCTTAACACACCGGACGTATTCTCAACCAGCACGGAAAGAACCATTCTGCGCATAATCAACTACCTCTTCTGCATAAAAGGCTGTCTGCGTTGCCTTTCGTCAGGTCTGACGCTTCAACACGTTATCGCGATGACCTGCATGGCGTCTATCATAGCACAAGATGCCGCAGAATCAAAGCAAAATCTGACACAGGCAGCCAATCCCGCCTTCCACACGGAAATGACGAAACAGCGCCCGGCTGCCGTCCGGACGGTTCAGCGTCACGGGATCCGCCGACGATGCGGTATATTCCATCTGCGGAAGGATCCCGACCAGGGGCTCATCCAGTGCTTTGGCCGCCGCTTCAGCCGCCGTCCACAGCAGCAGAAACGCTTCTCCGCCGTCCGGAATGCTTTGAAATGATTCGCGGACACGGTCAGAAAAAAACCGGGAAGCGATCATCCGCTCATAAGCCCGATTGACACAGAAGCGGTCGGCATCCTCCAGATCGATTCCGACGGGATGCCCGAAGGAAACCGCGGCCACCGCCGCGTGCGCCGTATGGGCCATCGAAATATAAGGTCCTGCGGTCCCTGCCCCCTCCAGGAACGGCTTCCCCCGCGGGGAATAACCGTAAACATACGGCTCTTCGACGTTTCGTTCCCGCAGGATCGACTCCAGAAGATATCCCGCCGCGATGCTTTGCCGGCGGGCGGCCTCGTTTTCGATCCTGCCGACTCGCTCTTTCCGGGAAACAGATAAAGCCGCGGCGGAACGTTCCTCCGCCGCGGCATCCCACTCCGAAAAATCCATCCAGCCCGCCCAAAGGTCGTCGGACTGTATCAGCATTTTCCGATTCACGCCTTTTCATCCTCTGCCGCTTCCGCTGCTTCCGATACCGCTTCCTCAACGGTTTCCTTCGCTTCCTCGACGGCCTCTTTTACGTCTTCGACAGCCTCTTCTGCCGCGGGAGCTGCTTCTTCCACGGCGGCCTTCACGTCGCTGACGACCTCTTCCACGGCCTCTTTCAGATCGCCCGCCGCCTCTTTGGCAGCCTCGGCCGCTTTCTCCAGCGCAGCCTCGGGATCCTCCGCGGTCTCCTGCACCGTCTTCTTCGCGGATTCCACAAAACCGCCGACCTTCGCGCGGACCGTATCGGCAAAGGCGTCCGTCTTCTCCTGCATGTTGTTCAGGAACGCGTTGACTTCGTCCTTGTCCTTGAATTCACGGTCAAGAATCTTTCCTTCTTCCACTGTCTGCTCGCCCTTCTTCGCCAGCGACTCGAAGAGATCCTTCGCTTTCTCGGCAAGAACCGCAAAAACACCGATTCCGGCCAAAAAGACTTTTTTTAATACTTCACCGATGGAGCCCATGGTTTCCTCCTTTACGATTTCCTGCCAATAACTACGCCTTCATTATAATGCCGCATTCCGCAAAGCGCAAAGTCTTTCTCGAAGGTTTCATAAAGAATTCACAATCCTATTCTTTGGCTTTCCGGCGGGCAGTTCCCTTGGACGCCGGCGCTTTCTTTGCGCTGTAAAACGGCGACACCGCGGCAAACTGCGCGTTTAAGGCCTGCTGGTTGTACAGGCGCATGACGCGGTCGGTATTGCGGCGGATATAGTCTTCGAGTTTTTTCATGTACTCGTCTTCCGTAATGCTGCCTTCCGCCACGTAGGTCAGCCCCTTCTCCCAGCTCGCCGTCAGCTCCGGGTTGAGCATGGACGTCAGGGACGTATAAACCACGTCAAAGATCATTTCCCCGAGCAGCGTCGGCGTGATGATCTGTGTTTTGTTGTTCAGGTTCAGATAGCCGTTCTTGAACAGTTTCTTTAAGATTTCCGCGCGGGTCGCGGAGGTGCCGATCCCGCTGCCCTTGATCTGGGCGCGCAGCTCCTCGTCCTCGATCAGCTGGCCGGCGTTTTCCATGGCCAGAATCATGGAACCGGAATTGTACCGCTTCGGCGGCGAGGTCTCCCCTTCGCGGACCGCAAAGGACGTAAACTGCACCGGGCTGCCCTTTTTCAGCACGGGCAGCAGGGCGGCCAGCGCCGCATTTCCCTCTTCCTCGGCGGCGTCTTCCGCACCGTCGTCTTCCGCCTCCGGATTCGCCCTGCCGTCCTTCGGGCCGGCGGCTTCCGCGGATTCGGTTTTTTTGCGGCGGAAGGAGTAGGCCATCACCGCCAGATATCCTTCCTCGGAAAGGATCCGGTCCGAGGCGAAGTAGCTCTCGGTGTCGAGCGTGACGGTCAGCCCGATCTTCTCGTAGACGGCCGGCGGATAGAAAATGGCCAGGAACCGGCGGACGATGACCTCGTAGACCTTCACGCTGCGGGACGAAAGCCGGGAAAGCTCGCCCAGGCCCGACCCCGTCGGTATGATGGCGTAGTGATCCGTGATCTGCTTATCGTTGGTGTAGCGGGTTTTGGCGATGCCTTTGTAAAGCCCTTTTTCCAGGATCTCCCGGACGAAGGGCGCCACGCCGGGAATGCCCCCGAGGCCGCGGATGTTTTTGTCGATCTCCTTCGCCACGGCGGTGGAGAGCACGCGGGCGTCGGTACGGGGATAGGTGACCAGCTTCTTTTCGTAGAGCTCCTGCACCGTCTGCAGGGTTTCGTCCGGGCTGATCTTAAACATCCGCGAGCAGTCGTTCTGCAGCTCGGCCAGGTTGTACAGAAGCGGCGCGTTTTTCTTTTCTTTTTTCTTCTCGATACGCGCGATGGAGCCCCAGACCTCCGGCTCCCCGTCCAGAGGCAGCACGTTGTCCGGAAGGCCGCCGGCCGAAACCGCCTCTTCGCGGCGGCTCTGGGCGGCAATCAGCGCAAGGGCGTCTTCCCGTTTTGAAAAACCGTTTTCCTTGTACAGCTTCGGCGATTCGAAATACGCCGACCCTTCCACGGCGCGCCATTCCAGATCGGACAGCGCGGCCGACTCGGTTTCCGCGGGAATCTTCACGTCGGCGAGCACACGGTAAAACGGGGTCTTTTCAAAGGAACGGATCTCGCGTTCCCGGCGCACCACCATGCCCAGCACACAGGTCATCACGCGGCCGACGGAGATCACACAGCGTTTCTCCTTCAGCAGGCCGGCCAGCACGTTTCCGTATTTCAGGGTCAAAAGCCGGGAGAAGTTGATGCCCATCAGGTAATCTTCCTTCGCCCGCAGATAGGCGGACGCGGCCAGATTGTCGTAGTCGCTTAACGGGCGCGCCTCTTTGATGCCGCGTTTGATCTCCTCCTCCGTCTGGGAGTCGATCCAGACCCGGCGGCGCTCCTTGCCGGTGACGCCGGCTTCCTGCTCGACAAGCCGGTAAATGTACTCTCCCTCCCGCCCCGAGTCGGTGCAGACATAGATCGTATCGATGTCCGGCCGGTTCAGCAGGCTTTTGACGATGTCAAACTGTTTTTTCGAGGACTCGATCACTTCATAAAGGAAATGATCCGGCAGAAAGGGCAGCGTGTCGAGGCGCCAGCGCCGGTAGGCTTCGTCGTAGACTTCCGGGTAGCTCATGGTCACCAGATGCCCGACGCACCACGTCACGACGGCGTTCTCCCCCTCCAGATATCCGTCCCGGCGGGCGGCGGAAAGAGACAGCGCCTTTGCGAACTCCTGCGCGACACTCGGTTTTTCAGCGATAAACAGCGGTTTTCCCATGGGGCCTCCGAAAGACAGGCAATAAACTCGATGCACGGCGCTTTCCATCGGGAAAGGAGGCCGTGCATCGGAACAATTTGTTCTTATTTCGCGGTGATGTATCCCAGCCTGGTCAGAAGCTCGGCGCCTAAAAGGGCACCGCCGGCCGCGCCGCGGATCGTGTTGTGGGACAGGCCGACGAACTTCCAGTCGTAGACGGTGTCCTCGCGCAGACGTCCGATGGAGATGCCGAAGCCGCGCTCATAATCCACGTCCAAGGTCACCTGCGGGCGGTTGTCCTCTTCCATGTAGCGGATGAACTGCTTCGGGGCGCTCGGAAGCTCCAGGTCCTGCGGAAGGCCCTTGAAATCCAGAAGAGCCTGCACCAGCTCCTCTTTCGTGGCTTTGTTGCGGAACTTGACGAAGGCGGCCGCCGTGTGGCCGTTTAACACCGGCACGCGGATGCACTGGGAGGTGATCACCGGCTCCGTTGCGGGCACGATCTCGCCCTTTTCGGAATCGTAGGTGCCCCAGATGCGCAGCGGCTCCTTCTCGCTCTTTTCTTCCTCGCCGCCGATGTAGGGGATGATGTTCTCCACCATCTCCGGCCAGTCCTTAAAGGTCTTGCCGGCGCCGGAAATGGCCTGGTAGGTGGTGACGACCACCTCATAGGGCTCCCACTTCTTCCACGCGGTCAACGCCGGGGTGTAGGACTGGATCGAGCAGTTCGGCTTGACGCAGATGAAGCCGCGGGTGGTGCCGAGGCGCTTTTTCTGGTCCGCGATGACGGCCAGGTGCGCGTCGTTGATCTCCGGAATCAGCATCGGCACGTCCGGCGTCCAGCGGTGGGCGCTGTTGTTAGAGACGACCGGCACTTCCGCTTTCGCGTAGGCTTCCTCGATCGCCTTGATTTCGTCCTTGGACATATCCACCGCGCTGAAGACAAAGTCGACGGCCGCCGAAACGGCTGCGATGTCGTTGACGTCGCAGACGATCATGTTCTTCACCTTTTCGGGCATCGGCGTATCCATCTTCCAGCGGCTTCCGACCGCGTTTTCATACGTCTGGCCGGCGCTGCGCGGGCTCGCCGCGAGCATGCAGATGTCATACCACGGATGGTCTGCCAGAAGCGTGATGAACCGCTGTCCGACCATGCCGGTGGCGCCGAGAATTCCTACCTTCAGTTTCTTTTCCATTTTATTGCTCCTTTCCGCGAAACCGCGTTCCCCATCCGTGTCAGTGTAAAAACGTACGACCTTACACACTCCCCGATTTACCGGTTTCAGCTTTCCAGAAACGCTTTGGCATCCGCGATCTGTGCTTCCATCGCCGCCCGTCCCGGCGCGCCGGCCGTCAGCCGCCGGCTGACGCAGGCTTCCATGGACAGCGCCTCGTAGATATCCTCTTCAAAGGCCGGCGAATAGGTCTGAAGCTCCGCTAACGTCAGCTCGTCGATGGCGATCTGCCGTACGACACAGTCGACGACGATGCGGCCGATGATGCCGTGGGCGTCCCGGAACGGCACGCCTTTGCGCACCAGATAATCCGCGGCGTCCGTCGCGTTCGTAAAGCCGCGGCGGGCGGAACGGGCCATGACGTCTTTGCGGAAACGCATGGTGGACAGCATGCCCGTAAACAGACGGATACAGCTGCGCACCGTATCCATGGCGTCGAAGGCCGTCTCCTTGTCCTCCTGCATGTCCTTATTGTAAGCGAGCGGAAGGCCCTTCATGGTCACAAGCAGCGCGTTTAAAGCGCCGTACACCCGGCCGGTCTTTCCGCGCACAAGCTCCGCGATATCGGGATTTTTCTTCTGGGGCATGATCGAACTGCCCGTGCTGTAGGCGTCGTCGATCTCCACGAAGCGGTACTCGTCGCTGTTCCAGAGGATGATCTCCTCGCAGAACCGGCTTAAATGCATCTGGATCAGCGCCAGATCCGACAGGTATTCGATCAGGTAGTCCCGGTCGGACACGCCGTCCATGGAATTGGCACAGGGCCGGTCAAATCCCAGCTCGCGGGCGGTGTATTCCCGGTCGAGGGGATAGGTCGTGCCGGCAAATGCGCCGCTGCCCAGGGGACACTCGTTCAGATGCCGCTTCGTGTCGCGAAGGCGGATCAGATCCCGCCGGAACATGGCGAAATAGGCGCCCAGGTGATGGGCCAGCGTGGTCGGCTGGGCCTTCTGCAGATGCGTAAAGCCCGGCATGACCGAATCGATGTGCTCCTCCATGCCGTCTAAGATCACCGAAAGAAGCGTCCGAAGGGCATCCGCGGTCCGCGTAAGATCCTCGCGCACGTACATGCGCATGTCCAGCGCGACCTGGTCGTTGCGGCTGCGGCCGGTATGCAGACGCTTTCCGGCGTCGCCGATGCGGGCCGTCAGCTCGGCTTCCACGAAGCTGTGGATATCCTCGGCGGTCTCGTCGACACTCAGCCGTCCGTCGGCCAGTTCGGAGGCGATCTCCGAAAGCCCCTGTTCGATGGCTGCGCCGTCTTCAGCGCTTAGAATGCCCTGGCGGACCAGCATGGCCGCGTGCACGCGGCTGCCCTCGATGTCGCAGGCCCAGAGCCGTTTGTCAAATGAAATGGAAGCGTTGAACCGGAACACGTCCGGATCCGTCTCCTTGGTAAAGCGCCCGCCCCAAAGCTTGGCCATAGTCAGTTCCTTTCCCTGTCCCGCTGCCGCTTTGAAAAAATGCAGCCGCAGTAATCCTGGCGGTACAGATCATATTCGCGTGATAGTTCGATGGAATGCTGGTATCCGCCCTTTTTTTTGAAATCCGACGGAAGCCAGGCCACGCCGGCTTTCGCGCCCTCCTCGCGGCCGATGGCATTCAACAGCGCCGCGTCCTTCATCGGACTGATGGTTAAAGACGTCGTAAAATAGTCCGCGTTCATCTGCGCCGCCATGCGGGCCGCCTCGGACAGCCGCAGCCGGAAGCAGACTTCACAGCGCGCGCCCCGCTCCGGCTCTTCCTCAAGGCCGCGGACGGCCTCGAAAAAACGTTCCGGATCGTATGCGCCTTCGACGAAGCGCACCTCATGCGGCAGATCCATGGCCGCGATCAGGCCGGAAAGCTCCGCGGCGCGGTGGGCATACTCCTCCGCGGGCGCGATGTTCGGATTGTAATAATAGTCGATGATGTCGAAATGCGGCGACAGCACCGTCAGCACGTGGGATGAACACGGTGCGCAGCAGCTGTGTAAAAGAAGCGTCGGCACTTTCGTGTCCGACGCATGGGAAGCAAGGATGTCCTCCATCTGCCTCTGATAATTTTCGGCATTCTGCCCCCGGTTGGGCCCGGCGGTCATGCGCGGGGCTTTCTGCGCTGCAGCGCGCGGGTGTCGTAATCCATCCGCGCCTGAAGCACCACGTAGGCGCCCAGGTACAGCAGTGCCATCAGAATCATGAAAATGACGTGCCCGCGGAGGATGCCCGCCACGACCTGTACCGCGGCGACGATGCCCGGCACATAGATGGGCGTCTCATTCAACAGCCAGGCCAGCAGGCCTTCGAGCACGATGAACAGGATCACGGAAAACGCCGGAATATGAAGCGCGAAAATGGAAATCAGGGCAAACAGCAGAGCCGCTGCGCCGAGGACGATCGGACCGGCAAATGCGATCTGATACTGCAGACCGCTTCGTTTGGTACGTTTGGCAGCCAATGGGAACTCCTTTCCGCATGTGAAACGCATTTGAGCGAACCCCGGCCGACGCCGGCAGCCGCTGACAGAAAACGGGCATGTCGGATGCCGCGTTTCTTAACCCCACAAGTATAATTGAAAAAAAGAAAACTCTCAATACCCGAAAGATGATTTTCTGCTTGCAATTCTTCCGGAATTTGTTATAATCGTGTTTGTGTCCGGCGAAAGCCGGTTCACGACGCTCCGATAGCTCAGCAGGTAGAGCACTTCACTCGTAATGAAGGGGTCATCGGTTCGAATCCGATCCGGAGCTTTTTGCGATATCCCGCGCTTTTACGATTCTCTCCTTATGCATGCATAAGGAGTCTTTTTATGTCCAGCCTTCTTTCGGAACAGATTGTTCCATTTCCCGCAGATCCGCATTTATCCGACACAAATCCGGCCTGGCAGCAGGTATCGGCTTCCCTGCGGTACGTTTTTTCCCGGTTCTCCCTGGCCAGAGAACGCATCGTTCCCCGGCTTCTGCACACGACGCGCCACGCCGGTCTGCTGTCGAATCTGCCGCACCGCTGTCTCGAGGATCTGGCCGTCTGCTACGTGCTGCTGCTCGAACTCGACAGCGGCAATATGGCATGCGCCTACATCTCCAACGAACACCTGGCCGCCTGGCCCGACGTCACGGAAGCCGACCTGTTCGACGCGGCCACGGAAAACGGGCCGAAACTTCTTCCGGCCATCCGGATGGACATCGCGGATCCGTCCTCCTGGCCGCCGGCCGGCGCACTGCCGCCGGAGGATCCGGCAAAAAACGCGGATGACGAGGCGTCAGCCGCCTTGCCCCGCCTGCTCGCCCTGACCAACGTCCGCCAGCAGTTCGGCGCGTCGGTCATCCTCTATCCGGGGGTGCTTTCCCGTCTGGCAGATACCTGGAAGGACGACCTGATGATTCTTCCGAGCAGCATTCACGAGATGCTGGCCCTGCCGGCGTCGGACATGGCAAATCAGAATCCGGATTCCATGATCCGCGAAATCAACGACACCGTTCTTCTTCCGGAGGACATCCTTTCCGATCACTGTTATCTCTACCGCCGAAGCAGCGGACGGCTGGTCCGTCCCGTCTTCCGGCATCCGTAGACAGGTTCCGACGCGAAAACGCCAGCCGCGCTCCGGGCATCCGGGCAGGGGCTGGCGTTTTTCTTTTTTGCTTTTGTCTTCTCCTGCCGGCGCCGCGCGGCGTTTACAGCCGGCGCAGTTCCCGGGCGTTGGCAAGGACGGCC
>JAZQBE010000039.1:0-19632 GCA_045545575.1 Shuttleworthella sp. | reverse complement strand
GCGAAAGCTTCACTTGATGACTCCTGTTGAATACCATGAGAACTATTATGCGGCTGCATAAGAATACCGCCAGCCGATTGCTCGACTGGCGGCATAAAACTTTTTAATTATTCACTGTCCTCTTGACGGGTAGCACACCATCTCGGGAATCCGGCCCTTTTTATATCCGCAGCAGGAACAGGGACTTTTCTGTCTTAAGACAAGGTTATATCCAGAACTTCCATTTCCTTCGACTCAAGGAACCGCAGGCACAGTTCCGCCTCTTTGGTGATATCCGCCCCCCGGGACAGTTCTGTGCAAAGGGTCCGCCAGTCTCCGTCGGTTTCCGCTTCCAGGCAGCCCACCGTCCTGTTGTCCAGCAGAATTTCCACCCGGCCGCTTCCCCGAAGGGTCAGCTCCGCTTCTTTCCAGCCCCCTTCACTTTTTACATAGCGAAACAGGGCCGTATCTCCATGGGTAATCTCTGTCAGCACTTCTTCATGGGGCTCCCGCAGGGACCTGCCGTCCCTGGCGCCGATGTACACCGTGCCGGACAGGCCGCAGGCCCGCCAGGCTTCCATCTTCTCTCCCGGCCCAAAGGGTTCCCCGGCGCCCTGGGAGGTCATCTTGGCCTCTTCGATGGTTCCGTCCTCCCGGATCACCAGCTTTTCCACACACAGCCGCCGGTGAATCTGACTGCGTCCGCTGCTGCGGTGATAAAACACATACCACTGGCCGTTAAAACATTCGATGGAGCCATGATTGTTCCAGCTTTTGGGATCGCAGCCATCGTTGTCCACGATGATTCCCCGATAGGTAAAGGGACCCAGGGGCGAGTCCGACGTGGCATAGCCCAGGGAGGTGGGCTTGCCCCGCTCCATGTCCGCGTAAACATAATAATAGGTATCCCCGATCCGCCGCATGGAGGATCCTTCATGGAAGCAGTGTTCCGTCTCCGTCACCAGGTTGTCGACCACCTGTGCCGGATCAAAGGAAACCATATCCGGATTCAGCTTGACTCCGTGGGAAAAGATCTGTCCCCAGTAATAATAGGCGGATCCGTCCCGGTCCACAAAGATGGCCGGATCGATGCCGCCGCAGGGCAGCTGCACCGGATTCGTAAAGGGTCCTTCCGGGCGGTCCGAAACCGCCACCCCTTCGCTGTCGTCCGCCATGCAGAAGTACAGGTAGTACTTTCCGTCTTTATGAATGGCGTCCGGCGCAAAGAGCAGAGGCACGCTCTCCCCGGCCGCTGCCGCTTCCTCCACCTTTTCCTTCATATCCGCGTCGCCCCGGTTGGCCAGCATCTCGTCGATCATGCCCTGGAGAAAGGGCGTGGGGTGCATCCAGTCGATGCCCCCGCCGTATTTCGGCGCCTGGGGATCATTCAGCCAGGGTGCGTCCGTGGCGTGAAAGGATTCGTCATGGATGGTCCAGTGCTCCATATCCGGCGTGGAAATCACATGGTACTTTCCGCTGCAGTAGAGCACGTCGTCGTCATCGAAGCTGCCGTACACATAGAGCTTTCCATCCGGCATCACATGGGCCTCGCTGTCCGGCACATGAATATGGGGCGGCAGAATGGGATTACGGGTGTTTGTGACCATCTCCATTGCTTTTTCCTTTCAGGCAGATCGGATGGGCGCGCTATGCCGCCCATTCGATTCGTTTTCCCTTGAGCCATACACAACCGGCTCGCGATCATAAGATCGGATGGGCAGGCTTTGCCGCCCATCCGATCTTATCACATTTCGCAAAGTTGGGTAATACGATTTGCGTTCAGAAACCGCACCGTCTCCTCTGCTGCCCTTTTTCGGTTCTTCATAAAAAAGCCGTGTCCGGCCCCGGAAATCTCCACCAGCTCGGCATGTTTGTATTGTGTCCGTGCTTTCCGGCTCCAGGAAATGTCCACCACCGGATCCTTTGTCCCATGGACAATCAGCACCGGTCCTTCATAGGCTGCAATCACTTCGTACACTTGATAATCCAGCAGTTTCTCGCAGTAAATTTTCCCAAGGGTCCGTCCCATGTGACGGTATTCATCAGGGATCTCATCCACAGATAAAAAATGCTTTCTGGCGTCGTAAGGTATGCAGAACGCCGGATAGTATTCCACCACACCCCGGATTTCCCGGCTGCGCTCCGCAGCGGTTATGGCCGTCACAAAACCGCCCTGGCTTTCTCCGAACAGATACAGTTGGGACGAATCCAGTTCCCCGCGCATCTTCACGTAATCAATTACCGCGTTCAGATCATCCTTTTCCGTAAAGACGGACATTTCCGTCAGCTGTCCTCCGCTCCTGCTTCTGGTGCTGCCGCCGTAAAAATCAAAACAGACCGCCGCAAAACCACTGCGTACAAGCGCTTTCGCAATCAGGCCGCGGACCAGTTTTGCGCTGCTGCCGAAGCCGTGACTGCAGACCACCACCGGCGGTTTCTCCCCGGCGGTTTTCGGCAGATGGATCTCTGTGTACAGAGAATGTCCATTCGCCGGGATGCGTACACGTATCGTATTCATCATTTCTGCCTTACATCACATCCTGAAGCGCATCCACGTAGGTCTGATAGCCGAAATTCCGCAGTTCGCCGCAGTACTCTTCCCAGGCAGCGTCATCCGAAATGTCCTTTGCACCGGTAATAAAAGCAGGAATGGTCTGATCCATGTAGGTCAGCATGTTGTTGTTCATCAACGTACACTCGTTGGTGACTTCCGTCGACAGGCGTTCCGTAACCTGGGCACTGATTCCGCCATTGGCCGTGTCGTCGTAATACTTCCACATGCCCATGCAGTACCGATAGGTCTCGTTGGGCTTCTCTTCCAAAAGGTTATGGTTGATCTGATTTCCGGGCACCCGGATCATGGCAGCGGCGCCGCCCAGTCCGTCAATGGCGTTGCGGGCATCCGAAAGGACATAGGCATCTTCGCCGTTCTCCAGCCGGGTGATATGATAAGCGCCCTGCTCCAGCCCGTTCTCCATGTAAAAGGGATCCTGGACTTCCTGCTGCATGACATCGCTGAACCCGTAACTTCTCAGCAGACCGCCCTCCGTGGAATACAGATAGTCGATGGCTGTCAGAAGCGTGGGCAGATCCTTTTCTTTCGCCTTTTCCGTAATGGCAATTCCGTTGGTCAGAAGACCTCCGGCCAGGAAATAAGACACCGGCTCCACATTCTGTTCCGCCGCGGTTCCGTACTTATCATTGATCGGCTGCGGTGCGCAGAACGCGCAGATTCCCTCCAGGGCGGGCGTGCTGTGATCATCCAGGGCATCCAGCACCTGGCTGTTCATCCCGTACCAGCATCCCACCGATCCGCTGTAGACAGAAGGGGAGTCGATCTGGAAAAAGATATCGGAACGCTCATCAAATCCCTGATCCAGCCAGCCGCGCTCATACCACTCGTGCATGCAGGACAGATAGGCCCGCATCCCGTCGGAATCGGCTCCAAAGCGAACCGTCCCGGACTTGTCCACATAATACCAGGGAATGATCCCGCCGAACCCACAGACAATTTCCCCGGTACGGATATATCCCGGATAATACATCTGGACACAGTACCCGTCAGATAATCCCAGATCCGAAAGGGCCTTTTCAAAAATCTCAAACATCCATTCCCAGTCGCTGATGTAAATCGGATCCGTGTTGCCGGACGGGAAAACCACATCGTCGGTCCATGTGCCGTCCTCGGCATAACTGCCTGTAAACGCCTCTCCCGTTTCCGGGTTCGTTCCATATTTTACGATCCAGTCTCTGCGGTACAGATATCCGCCCCAGTGATCCCCGGCTTCATCCGTGGTATTGTAGATCTGCAGATGTTTCTTTTCACCGTCCACCTGATACAGAATGTCATCTTCGTAATCCGGATGATCCTCGATCCACTGAAGATAATTCGGCATGTACTGGTTGACGTATTCCGTCAGATCCAAAAGCACGCCCTCTTCGTAGAGCTCCTTCACGCTGGCGGTGGCATGGTTCAGACCGATCACGTCCGGGTATTCCCTTGTGGCCAGCAGTGTGGAAAAGTTATCGGTTTCAGACCCGGTAGGCGGTGTAATAAAATCAATGCTCACCGTCTGACCGACGCCGTCATGATACGCGTCCCAGGACTGGGCTGTCCACCATTTCGCTGCGGGATTTTCCTCATATTCGTCATAGAATCCGGTCTCCCCCATGTCCAGAAGCCAGGAGAACGAACGGTCTTCGGGATCCGTTACCACCGGCTCTGCCGCAGCGGTATCGCCGGTATCTTCTTCCGTCGCTTCCGCAGTTTTTTCCGCGTCTTCGCCCGCGGCTTCATCTTTTGCGCTGTCCGGATTTTCCGTTTCCGTCGTTCCTTCCACCTTCGTGGAACTGTCTTCCATCGACCCGTTCTTCGAGCCGCATCCCGCAAAAGATGCTGTGATCATCGCAGCGGCCAGAACAGCCGCCAGTACACGAAAATGCTTTCTCTTCATCTGTTCTCTCCTTGCTGCCGACGCCGACGGCTTCGGATTGCCGCCGGCTCCGGCTTACATTTTTCCATCGCCATCTGTTTACTTCAGTTCTTCCCAGGCTTCGGGATCGATCTGATCGAAAATCGGCTGGGCCATGGCGCGAAATGCCCCGTCGATGCTTTCGTAGGTAATCATGACCTGGCCGTCCTTCACCGGTCCGTACATGGTGCCGTTCACGCCCTGCACATAAAAGGTCATGTAAATCTCCGTCTCATCCTCATTGGTGGCCACCGCGATGGGATAGGTGGTCTCGGGATCTTCCGGATCCCGCACAAATTCAACGATCTGCCCCTTCGTATACTCCTCCGGGAAGAACACCGTATCCAGGGCGACCCCGTTCTTCGCCATGCGGATCGAATTCACAAAACCGTCCGCCAGTTCCGGCCAGTAGTGGGAGTTGTTGGTGGACACACCCACGCCGAATCCATGGGCTGCCTCCGAAAACAGGTGCATCTCCACCGTAGCCGTTCCCAGTGCGGAGCTGGCCAGCTTCAGGGAATCCGTCGCCGCACTGGGATCTTTTTCACCCACAGCAACGAAAAAGGCCGGAAGATTCGGATTCTCTGTAGCAGCGCTGATTCCCGAATCCTGGGAGAATACGGAGGAGGGTCCGTAAATGATCAACGCTGCATCCAGATCGGAGTTCACGGCATCGATTTCATCGGGTACGTAGTCTGAATCCGCCGAATCCGGGGTGATGTCGCCATAATAGTGGGCGATCGTGCCCATCACTGTTGCGCCGCCGCCGGAAAAGCCTCCGGCCATCAGAAGGTCTGGGCTGCCCAGATTCCAGTCCTCCGCGTTGTAGCGCACCACACGGATGGCCCGCTGCAGATCCATCCAGATATCGTCGTGTCCATACGGCGCCACCCGGCGCTGAAGCACAAAGGCGTTGTAGCCCATCCGGTTGAATTCCTCTGCCGCGGGGTAGCCCTCACCCAGGTTGGAACGGGCGTCATAACCGCCGCCGGAAACAAAAATAACGTTGCCCTTGGCCTTGGAAGGATCTTCCAGAAGATAGGGAATCATAAAGGGCTTGAAATCCGCAGCATCCTGGGATTTATCCGTGAAAACCAGTTCTCCGTCCGTGTCCGCAATCGGCATCTGGTCTCCCCAGATCCAGATGACAGACTCCTCATAAGGAAGAACCTGAACCAGTTCCTGCTGTGCCGCATAAATCTCTTTCAGAGTTTTTAAGTTCTCTTCCGTCAGCGCCTCCGGGTCCATATCTTCCAGCTGCATGGCCAGACTCCAGTAGCGGGACCACTCCGCATGGGCATAGGTCTTCGGAAGGGACCGGATCACACGGTAGTTGTCCAGGTTCACATGGAACAGCTCATCCGCATCATTTTCGTTCGTGACCTCCCGCAGGGGCACATCTGCAGGCACTGCCGTGATTTCCGATGCGGAATCTGTAGATGTTTCCACGGTTTCCTCTGTCTCCATAGTTTCCTCTGTCTCCATGGTTTCGTCTGTGTCATCCTCCGACGCCGATTCCGCGGTTTCTTCGCCGGTCACTTCCGGTCCCTCTTCCTCTGCAGAACTATTGGAAGCCGCGGCTTCCGTCTCGGGTGTCCCGGCCTGCTGTGAATCTGCCGTGGGATTCGCACCGCCGCATCCGGCCGCAAGCAGAATCCCTGTCATCAGAAAAAGCGCCGTGAACAGGTTCCTTCTTTTCATACATTTCTCCTTTCCCTTTCATCAACAGTCGCATGGTGCAACCTGTGTTTATGGCGCCAATCGTAACACCGTGTGTAGTTTTTGTCAATAAATTTATACAGTGTGGGTAATTTTTGCTCCGATTGTCTTGCAAAACCCTTTCCAGGGAAGTATACTGAGGCCAGATTATCGTTACAGAACAGAAAGAGAGACGCCATGCATTCTGAGGAAGGATACCCGCGCTACCGCCAAAAACAGATCAACCGGATCCTGGATGCCGCTGAAACCTGTTTCTTTTCGGAAGGCCTTCTCCTCTCCAGCATCGACGGGATAGCCAAAGAGGCCGGTCTGACAAGAAAAACGGTCTATCAGTACTTCCAGAACAAAGAGGAGCTGGTCCAGGCGGTACTCTCCCGCTTCGACCAGGAACGGAAAACCGAACTGGAGCAGGAAAGCGTCGGACCAGAGAAATATAAAAGCGGCTATGCACTTCTTCTTGCCCACGTACTGAGCACCATCCACATGTATGAGCGCCACCCACAGCACCTGCGTCTTATCGCCGAATTTGAAACCCTGATCTCCAGGCGGAAGGACTGTCCGGGACAAAGCATCCAGCAGTACCGCTCCGCCCTTCAGCAGTTTTCCTTTCTGATCCGCCTCGGCATCCAGGACGGCTCCATTCGTGCAGACGTGGTTCCGGAGACCGCCGCTGAAGAAATCATGAACCTCATGGCCGGCATGACCAATCGGTTTTCGCTGATGCGGGACGGCTTCAGCGAAATTCAGGACACCCCCGCGGAGAAAATGATGAAAGATCTGTTTACCGCCGCTCTGAAGGGGCTGCTGGCCCCGTAATCTGCACCTTTGCAAATCCGGGCGCCAGAGGCCGGATGCCCGCCAGACCGCTGTAATACCACCAAACGATGTGTCCCATCATGTCGTGGCAGTGGCTGCGGGGATTCTCTTCCCAGTATTCTCCCAGGGTGGTTTCCCCGGTCCCCCAGGCCGTGGCTGATAAAGCCCTCCGGCGTCACCTTGGTTTTCAGGTGTTCCAGATAACGGCAGCCGGCGTCGTAATTGTCCTCGATCACCTTCCGGTCGCCGTAGAAAGTGTAGTGCCACCAGATTCCCAGGATGATGGAGCTGCCCCAGCCGATGATGTCGTAGAAGCTGCCCATGCCGGGCACAGGAAGCATGTTGGCCTCCACCGCCTTTTCCAAATCGCGGAACGCACCGGCTACTTTGACAGCAGCCAATTCCGCCATGCCTTCAAAAACCGCTTCGGACAGACGCCACAGGAATACCGGACGCTCCAACGATCTCATTCCTGAAACAGCAAGGTATGAAAGCAAAAGCCCGGCGGTCAGCCCTCTTTGGGACTGCCCGCCGGGTTTTTACCGTTTTGATTCATGGGATCCATCGACATTTTGATGCACTTCAATCGCCAGATCCGCCGGTATTTTCTTTCGTCTCAATTTCAAGATTCTCGATCACATGCAGGCCGAACCTCTCCGCGATGGCCATGCCTTTTTCATAGGCTTCGTTGTAGGCGATCTGGGCCGGATCGTGGGCGTCGATGCCGATGATCACATCGTTTTGGATCTCCGCCGCGATGGCAAAAAACCGATCCGAGGGATAATGCCGGTCCGTTCCCGTACCCAGCAGATTGATTTCCAGGGGGATGCCCAGTTCCTTCATCTTCCGGCACAGCCGCAGATTCTCCCGGTGATAAGCCGCCTCATCTCCCGTAAACCGCAGCAGATCCGGGTGGGCCAGATACAGGAATCGTCCTGTTTCCATGGCTTCGATGACGGTGTCCACATAGTTTTTCAGCACCGCGACGTCATCCGTGGGCGCGCCGGCGTACAGTCCCTGAAAAGCCTGCAGGTTATGCTGACCTAAAATCAGATAATCCACCCCCAGCCGGTCCGACATGGCCATCTGCTCCTCAAACTGAAAGGGCAGGTATTCCGCCTCGAAACCGCAGAGAATGCGGATCTTCCCCTCATATTCCTTCTGCAGGTGGCGGATGGAAGCCACATATTCCTCCGCCTGGTCCATGTGCATGCGCACGGTTTTGCAGAACTCATAGGGCACGGAGGTGCTCCAGGGGATGTGATCCGAAAAGCCCAGGGTCTGGATGCCCGCCGCCAGAGCCGCCTCCACGTAGTCCCGGTCGGAACCCACCGCGTGATTGCAGCGCGGGGTGTGAGTATGGTAATTAGCCTGAATGTAATTCATCTGTACACGTCTTTCGAATTCTATCGGCTTAGCCTTTGATCACCAGCATGGCGGCGCAGTTTCCCCGCTCTCCGCCGCCCACGGCGCGATGGGAAAAGAACCGGTCGGCGTTTTCATAGGTGCACAGCCCGCTGGCCGAGATCTGATCTTTGGGCACGCCGGCTGCTTCTAAGATCAGACGGTTCGCCGCTTCCAGATTCAGGAAAGACCGGTCGCCTTTTCCCGGGCGCAGGATGTCTCTTTCTTTACAGACATCTGCTCCGAATGCGTTTTCAAACGCTTCTGCCACTTCCGGGCCGATTTCGTAGTGCCGCACACTGATGGTGGGTCCGATCACGGCAATCACATCCTTCGGATCCGTGCCGTACTCTTTGGCCATGGTCTGAATCATCACAGCCCCCATGCGCTGCACCGTTCCCCGCCATCCGGAGTGGGCCAGGCCGATGGCCTGATGCACCGGATCCACGAAATACAGGGGCGTGCAGTCTGCATGCAGGGTCATTAAAAGAAGCCCCGGCACGTCAGTCACCAGACCGTCCACGTCCTCATAATCCCGCTGCTTTACCGTGCCCTTTCCCCGATCCTCTTCCGTCACCACCCGCACCGTGGTGGTGTGAAACTGGTGGGATAAAACCACGTCGTCTTCCGTGCATCCCATGCCCTCTGCGGCGATGCGGTAGTTTTCCCGCTTGTTCTCTTCACTGTCCGCGTTGCCCAGGCCCAGATTCAGGGAGGCATAGGGGCCTTCGGACACCCCGTTCTGCCGGGTGGTAAAGGCCGCCCGGACAAAACCGGTTTTCTCCAGCGCAGGAAGGGCAATCAGGTGCACCTCATGTCCCCGGGCGGATACGCTGATTTCATTTTCAAGAAGCCTCATAGCGCTCTTCTCCTCCTGCACTCATCTTGTTTTCATCCGCTTTAAAAGCCACAGGCCGATGGGAATATCCGCCACTGCGCAGAGCACCCAGCGCAGGATCCACTGTTTCTGCAGCAGGCAGTCACAGGCCGCAACGGCGATCACCGCCAGGGCAAAGGGCAGCAGCCCCTTGGCGGGCAGAATCGCGTACCCCTGCAGACGCCGGGAAACGATCAGATGAAAGATCAGATACAACACATAGCAGAACAGGGTGGTCCAGGCGGCGGCCACATATCCGTACCGCATGATGAAGATGGTGTTCAGCACCACATTTAAGCCCGCCGCTCCCACGGTTCCGGCCATGACATAGCCGGTGCGCTTTGCCACATATTCGCTCTGCACCACCAGGTTGTATAAAAACAGGGCGAACACTTCCAGCAGCATGGGCACCAGCACGAACCGGCTCTCGTAATACTTCATTCCGCCCACCAGAAGGATCACCTCCGGTCCCACGGAACAAAGACCGATGGTCAGAAAGGCAAACCCGGCGGCAAGCAGCACGGCAGCATCGGGAATGCTGATTCCCGCAGGCACCCGGTTAGTCAGCACGCCTCCGTGAGATAAGCCTTCCCCAGGCTCTGCGTCAGCTGTCGGATGTTCGATTTCCCCCTCGTCGGGGTTTCCCCGGTTCGATGCGGATCGGTTTACCGTACCGGCATCCGTCTGAACGGAAGCCGCATTCTCTTTGGCCACCCGGCTGCGGTCGAAAAACCAGGTACTCCAGGCATTGGCCACGGATTCCATGATCACCAGCAGGATCAGTTTCACGTTGGCCGCCATGCTGTACAGACCGGCTTCGTGATCGCCCACCATGGAGCGGATCATGATCCGGTCAAACTGGGCTAAGAGCACGTTGGAAATGCCGTGGGGAATGATGGGCAGACTGTAGGTAATGCCAAACTTCCAGTATTCCCGGTCATACCGGGGCCGGGCGCGCTGCCACAGGCGGATCAGGATGTACACGCCCACAGCAAACATGGCGCAGGAGGCCCCCAGCATCCGCCCTGTATCCCGGGCGCCGCTGTACACCGTCAGCATCAAAGCCAGGGAAATCAGCACATTGGCCACCGCGTTGCACAAAGACAGCCCGATATATTCCTTATAATTGTAGGCGATGCTCAGGCGGTCGTTATACAGGGAGAGCAAAGATGAGCCGAAACTGTGCAGCAAAAGAAGCCACAGCGCCAGCCGGTCAAATCCCAGCAGGCCGCTTAAGGGCCGTCCAAAGAGGGCCAGAAGCAGAGCGAACAGGGCCAGATTAACCACATAGATCAGGGAAATCGAAGATGCGTAGGCGTCCAGTTTCCCATCGTACTCCTGGTTGGCGCTGCGCAAAGACGCGTGCACGCAGAGGCCCAGAAAGACAAACAAAATGGCGTCGTACGACGCAAAAACGTTGTAGACGCCAAACTCTTCGGTAGTCATCAGGCGGCCAAAGAGCGGCATGGCGAGGAACTGGATCCCCTTGACCATGAAATTTCCGATGGTATAACCCATGCCGGCTTTGACTGCTTTGCTTCTCATTACATCTCTTCCATCAGCTCAAGGCTGCACTCGTCATTCATCTTACGGCAGGCCTCGATGAAGGTATCCACCGCCACGCCGTGCAGCTGCTTCTTGCTGCCGCGGATGGTGACGGAAACGGTATCCGACTCCGCTTCCTTGTCGCCGATGACCAGGATGTAGGGATCCTTCATCAGCTTGAATCCCTTGATCTTTTCGTTCATGTTGCGGTCGGAGTAATCGGCCTCCACACGGATGCCGGCCGCGGCCAGACGGTCCGCCACGCGCTTCGCGAAGGTATTGTGCTCCGGGCGGATCGGCACGACGCCGACCTGATAGGGCGACACCCAGAACGGGAACGCGCCCTTGAAGTTCTCGATGATGATGCCGATAAACCGCTCAAAGGAACCGTAGATCGCGCGGTGGATGACCACAGGCTGTTTTAAGGTGCCGTCGCTGGCGGTGTACTGCAGGCCGAAGTTTAAAGGCAGTTGGAAATCAAGCTGCACGGTGCCCACCTGCCATTCGCGGCCTAAGGCATCCTTCATCTGCAGGTCGATCTTCGGGCCGTAGAAGGCGCCGTCGCCTTCGTTCACTTCATAATTGCCCTCGCCGTACTTCTTGTCGAGAATGCGGCGCAGGGAATCCTCCGCGTGGTTCCACACCTCGATGTCGCCCATGAAATCGTCCGGGCGGGTGGACAGCTCCGCGCGGTAGGTCACGCCGAAGCTCTTGTAGATCTGATCGGCGATGCTTAAGATATCGTCGATCTCGGACTCGATCTGCTCCTCCGTCACGAAGGTGTGGTCGTCGTCCTGACGGAACTCCTGCACACGGAACAGACCGTTCAGCTGGCCGCTCTTCTCCTTGCGGTGAATCACGTCCATCTCGGAATAGCGGATCGGAAGCTCGCGGTAGGAACGCGGGCGGCTTGCGAAGACGTTCATCGCGTTCGGGCAGTTCATCGGCTTTGCCGCGAAGGTGTCAGCCGCGTCCACGGACATCTTCATGTCCTCGCCCAGGCCGGGGATGATGAACATGTTGTCCTGATAGTGCGCCCAGTGGCCGGAAATCAGCCACAGTTTTTTATTGTTGATGATCGGCCCGGAGATTTCCTGATAGCCGTGCTCCTCCTGGATTTTGCGGGAGTGCTCGAGCATCACGTTGTACATCTTCCAGCCGCGGGGAAGCCAGTAGGGCATGCCCGGGGCGGTCTCGTGCAGCATGAACAGCTCCAGCTGCGGTCCGAGCTTCTTGTGGTCGCGCTCCAGCGCCTCTTCGATCAGGTGGATGTGGGCCTTCAGCTCGTCCTTCGTCGGGAACGCGTAGCAGTACACGCGCTGCAGGCTGTCGCGGTGCTCGTCGCCGCGCCAGTAGGCACCGGACACCGAGCGGACGCAGAACGCCGCCGACAGCAGCGACGCGGAATTCTCCACGTGCGGGCCGCGGCACAGATCGAAGAAGTCGTCACCGGTCCAGTACACGGTGATCTTCTCGTCCTCCGGAAGATCGTTGATCAGCTCGACCTTGAACTTCTGATCCGCAAACAGCGAAAGAGCCTCCTCCTTCGTCACCTCTTTGCAGGTCCAGTCCTCCTTGCGCTTTAAGATCTCCCGCATGCGGTTTTCGATCTCCGGATAATCCTCCTTCGTCAGGTTGCGGGGAAGAAGGAAATCATAATAAAAACCGTCCGCGATCTGCGGCCCGATGGCAATCTGCACGTTCTCTTTGCCGAACATTTCCATGACGGCCTTCGCAAGGATATGCGCCAGGGAATGACGGTACACTTCCAGTAACTGTTCTTTTTCCATGATGGTTCTCCTGTAATGGCTGCTCTTTGCCGATACCGGCTTTGTCTGCTAAGTTTCCATTATAATAGAACAGGCGCGAACCTGCAAGGTTCACGCCTGAAAAAGGATCATGTTTACACCGAATTCCGATACTGCATCGGTGTCATGGAAAATCGTTTTTTAAACATGCGGTTGAAGTGCTCTACACTGGGATATCCCACCGACTGGGCAATGGCTTCGACGGTCATGCTGCTGTTGCGCAGCATGGCCTTTGCTTTTTTCATCCGCACGCCGGTGACGTGCTCGCCGAAGGTCTTGCCGGACTTGTCGCGGATATAGCGCGAAATATAGGTTTCCGACAGGCCGAAAGCCGCGGCGATGGAGGACAGGGAGATGTCGCGGTAGTGGTGCTGGATGTAATTCTGCATCGCCACGAGCCGGTCGTCCTTATGCGCGGGCTCCGCCGCGAGCTGCGGCAGGCGGTTGACGGCCGAGCACAGGGCCAGAATCGACGCGCGGATGATATCCTCGTCGATGCCCGCGCCCCAGTACATTACATCCTGACAGGTGATACCCACGTAAGCGATCGCCCGGGAAGACGATCCCTTCGACAGCGTGTGTTCTTCGTATTCCGTCAGTTCGTAGCTGATGTCAAAGAACTCCTTCAGCGCGTTGCTGACGGCGTCGAGGCGGCCGTTTCCGCGGGCAGTCATGGTGTACTGCTGCCCCTTTGCTTCCAGAGTCATCTCCGCGATGATGCCGTCCTCCTGCCGGAAATGGCAGGAAACGGCCGTGAAGACCGGGTGGTACTCCACGTACTGTTCACGGAACATTTCGTAGATCCAGCGGGGCGAAAGGGGCTGGTGCATCTGCTGGGTGATCCGCCAGACGGTATCCTCCACCTCCTGCAGCATGCGGTCCGGAAGGGAGATCGCGTACTGCTGCTTTAAGATGCCGCCGATTTCGTCCTTTTCCTCGCGGATCCGCGGGATGGAGGCCAGCTCGGCTTCCGGATCGATGCCGGCCGCCGCCAGCTGCTGTGCGAGACTTCGAAACAGCTCCTGCTGCTCGGAAACGGACAGCTCCCGGACAGCCGCCAGAGAGACGGGTCCGCCCGCGGCTGCCGGCGGGCGCCGTACAGCGCCGCTTTTCTGATCTTCCATCACGGGCGGAAGCACATATTCCTGAAAACGATAGTCGTTATGCGGCATATCTGTGCCTTTCTGCGGGTTTCCCGCCGGATTTGCGTTTCCGGCTGCCCGCAAGTTGATGTCTCGGAAGAACCGCTTACTTTTTGCTTAAGGCCTCGTACTTCTCGCGGGCTAAGCGTGCGCCTTCGGCGAACAGTTCCTTCGCGTTTTCCGGGAAAGTGCGCCGCAGGGAGGCGTAGCGGACTTCGCCGTCCAGGAATTCCTCGTAGTCGAGGCTCGGCTCTTTGGAATCGAGATGGAACTTCGGTTCGCTTTCCGGGTTGTAGCGGTACAGGAACCAGTAGCCGGCTTCCACCGCGCGCTTCATCTCGTCCTGCACCTTGTCCATGCCGCAGCGCAGGCCGTGGCCGGTACAGGGCGCGTAGGCGATGATGATGCTCGGGCCCTTGAACTGCTCGGCTTCCTTGACGGCCTTGATCAGCTGGTTGTTGTCGGCGCCCATGGCCACCTGGGCCACGTAGACCCGGCCGTAGGTCATCAGCATCGCGCCGATATCCTTCTTCGGACGTTTCTTGCCGGCCGCCGCGAACTGCGCGACCGCACCGACCTGGGTCGCCTTGCTCGACTGGCCGCCGGTATTGGAATAGATCTCGGTGTCCACGATCAGGACGTTGACGTCCTCGCCGCTGGCCACCACGTGGTCGAGGCCGCCGAAGCCGATATCGTAGGCCCAGCCGTCGCCGCCGTACATCCAGAAGGTCTTCTTTGCCAGCTGGTCCTTATAGCGCAGGATCGTCTTCGCGTCCGCGTCATCACAGGCAGAAAGCGCCGCCACCAGGGCGTCCGTCGCGGGTGCGGAGGCGTCGATGTCGTCGTAGGTATCCATCCAGCGGTCGATGGCCGCTTTCACGGCATCGTCCGCGGTTTCTTCACGATAGGCCGCCAGCCGGATCTTCTGCGCCTCGCGCTGCTGGCGCACGGAAAGCACCATGCCCAGCGAGAATTCCGCGTTGTTTTCAAACAGCGAATTGGACCAGGCCGGACCGTAGCCGCGGTGATTTGTGGTGTAGGGGATGCCCGGCATCGCACCGCCCCAGGCCTGGGAACAGCCGGTGGCGTTTGCCCAGTAGACACGGTCGCCGTACAGCTGGGTCAGAAGCTTCGCGTAGGGCGTCTCGCCACAGCCCGCGCAGGCCGCGGAGAACTCCACGAGGGGCTGGCGGAACTGGCTGCCCTTCACCGAATAGGGATCGTAAACATCGCCCTTGTCGGACAGGGACAGCGCGTATTCCCAGGCGGCCGTGCCGGCCGGCACCTCGTCGACCGGGGTCATCACCAGCGCTTTATCCTTCGCCGGACAGACGTTGGCGCAGCTGCCGCAGCCGGTGCAGTCCAGGGTGCTGATCTGCAGCGTAAACTGCAGGCCGGAGGCCTGGCTGCCCACCGCCGGCTTCATTAAGAAGCCCTCGGGCGCGGCGGCGGTTTCTTCTTTGTTTAACAGGAACGGGCGGATGACGGCGTGCGGACAGACGTAGCTGCATTTGTTGCACTGCAGGCACTTGCGCGGATCCCACACCGGCACCTGCGTCGCGATGCCGCGTTTTTCAAAGGCGGTCATGCCCATGTTCATGACGCCGTCCTTGTAATCGGCAAAAGCGCTGACCGGCAGGTCGTCGCCCTTCTGCGCGTTGATCGGCTCCAGGATCTTTGTGACGACCTCCGGAACCGCCGGGCGCTCGATCTGCATATCTTCCGCCGTCGCCCAGTGGACCGGAACCTCTACTTCCACCAGACCGTCAGAACCGGCGTCGATGGCCGCGAGGTTCTTGGCGATGACGTCTTCGCCCTTGGCAAAATAGGTCTTTGTGGCGGCGTCCTTCATGTAGCCCACAGCCTCGTCGATCGGGATGATGGGCATCAGGTGGAAGAAGGCCGACTGCAGCACCATGTTGAAGTGGTGCCCCAGTCCCAGCTCCTCGGAAATCCGTTCCGCGTCGATGATGAAGAAGCGGACCTTCTTTTCCGCGATCTGACGCTTCATTTTCGCCGGCAGATGGTACTCCAGCTCTTCCGCGCTCCAGGGGCAGTTTAACAGGAACGTACCGCCCGTCTTCATCTCGCCGACCATGTCGTATTTCTGGACGTAGGTCGGGTTGTGGCACGCCACGAAATCCGCCTGCTTGACGAAATAGGACGAGCGGATCGGCGTATCGCCGAAACGCAGATGGCTCTTGGTGATGCCGTAGGATTTCTTGGCGTCGTATTCAAAATAGGCCTGGGCAAACTTGTCGGTGTGGTCGTTGATGATTTCCACCGTGTTCTTGTTCGCGCCGACGGTACCGTCGCTGCCGAGGCCCCAGAATTTACAGCTTTTTGTGCCGCTGTTTTCCGGGTACATGGGACCCTTTTCCTCCAGGGACAGGTGCGTCACGTCGTCCGTAATGCCGATCGTAAAGCTGTTCAGCGGTGTCCGGGCCTTCAGGTTCTCGTATACCGCCGCGATCTGCGCCGGCGTCACGTCCTTCGAAGACAGACCGTAACGGCCGCCCACGACGGTGAGATCGGCGCGTCCGCGCAGCGCGGTGCAGACATCCTGATACAGCGGCTCGCCGGCGCTGCCCATCTCCTTCGTGCGGTCTAAGACCGCCACGGATTTGCAGGAAGCGGGGATCGCGTCCACAAAGCGGGAAATGTCAAAGGGACGGAACAGATGCACCTGAACAAAGCCCACCTTCTCGCCCTTTGCGCGCAGCGCGTCGACGGTCTCTTCCACGCAGCCGGCCACGGAACCCATGGCCACGATCACGCGCTCCGCGTCCGGATCGCCGTAGTAATTGAACAGATGATAGTCCCGGCCGGTGATCTCGCTGATCCGGCACATGTAATCCTCCACGATGTCCGGCAGCGCCGCGTAATCCGCGTTGCTCGCCTCGCGCACCTGGAAGAAGATGTCGCCGTTCTGCACCGTCGAGCGCAGCATCGGATGCTCCGGATTCAGCGCATGAGCGCGGAACGCGTCAAGCGCGTCCATGTCAAGCAGGCCGCGCAGATCCTCGTAATCCATCTGCTCGACCTTCGTGATCTCATGGCTGGTGCGGAAGCCGTCAAAGAAATGCAGGAAGGGAATCCGCGCCTTGATCGCCGCAAGATGCGCGACGCCGGCTAAGTCCATGACCTCCTGGACACTGCCGGTGGAAAGCATCGCGAACCCGGTCTGCCGGCAGTTCATCACGTCCGAATGATCGCCGAAAATGGAGAACGCATGGGTGCCGACCGTCCGCGCCGCCACGTGCAGCACGCCCGGATGGCGCTGCCCGGAAATCCGGTGCATCACCGGGATCATCAGCATCAGACCCTGGGACGACGTGAAACTCGTGCCCAGCGCGCCGGTTTCCAGCGCCCCGTGCACGGCCGCCACGGCGCCCGCCTCGCTCTGCATCTCCACCAGCTGTACGGTCTGGCCGAACAGGTTCTTCTTTCCCTTTGCCGACCACACGTCCGTCTTCGCCGCCATGGGGGACGACGGTGTGATCGGATAGATCGCCGCCACCTCGGTAAAGGCGTAGGCAATATAGGCGCAGGCCTCATTGCCGTCGACGGTCACAAATGTCTTCTGTTTTCCGTTTGAAGTGTTGCTCATGCTGTGCTCCTGAAAAAGTGGAACGGGTGCCTGACCCCTGTTCCGGTTTTCTACGCCGTCACCACCGCCGCTGCCTTCTGCAGCCCGAGTTTTTCGACGGCGGCTTCGCGCATCTTGTATTTCTGGATCTTTCCGGCGTCGTTCATCGGGAAGCTGTCCACAAAGTCGATGTACTTCGGCACCTTGTGTTTGGCCATATGGTCCAGGACGAACTGTTTCATCTCGGCTTCCGTCATGGTCTCGCCTTCTTTTAAGATGATGCAGGCCATGATTTCTTCGCCCATCGCTTCGTCCGGCACACCGATGACCTGCACGTCGCTGACCTTCGGATGCGTGTAGATGAATTCTTCGATTTCCTTCGGGTAGATATTTTCACCGCCGCGGATGATCATGTCCTTTAAGCGGCCGGTGATGCGGTAGTTGCCTTCCGGCGTACGGCAGGCCAGATCGCCGGTGTGCAGCCAGCCGTCCTTGTCGATGGCCGCCGCGGTGGCCTTCGGCATCTTGTAATAGCCCTTCATGATGTTGTAGCCGCGGGCCACAAATTCACCGATCACCTCGTCGGGGCAGTCCTCGCCGGTCTCGGGATCGACGATCTTGCATTCGATTTCCGGGAAGGCGCGGCCGACGGTCGCGACACGCACCTCCAGGGGATCCGTCGTGCGGCTCATCGTACATCCCGGGGAAGCCTCGGTCTGTCCGTAGACGATGACGATCTCGGGCATGTGCATCTTGTTCACCACGTCCTGCATCACGGCGATCGGGCAGGGACTGCCGGCCATGATGCCGGTGCGCATGTGCGAGAAATCGGTCTTGTCGAAATCCGGATGCGCGAGCATGGCGTTGAACATGGTCGGGACGCCGTGGAAGGCGGTGATGCGCTCGTTGTTGATGCAGGCCAGGGACGACTTCGGGCTGAAATACGGGATCGGCAGGATCGTCGCGCCGTGGGTCATGGAGGCCGTCATCGCAAGCACCATGCCGAAGCAGTGGAACATCGGCACCTGGATCATCATGCGGTCGGCAGTGGACAGGTCCATGCCGTCGCCGATGCTCTTGCCGTCGTTGACGATATTGTAGTGGGTCAGCATGACGCCCTTCGGGAAGCCCGTCGTGCCGGAGGTGTACTGCATGTTGCAGACATCGTTCACGTCGACGGCCGCTGCCATGCGGCGGATCTCCTCGATCGGGGTCCGGGAGGCGTACTCGAGGGACTCATCCCAGGTAAGCGCGCCCGGCATGCGGAAGCCGACGGTGATGACGTTCCGAAGGAACGGCAGGCGGCGGCAGTGGAGCGGGCGGCCCGGCTTCGCGTCCTTGATTTCCGGGCAGAGCTCGTTCATGATCTCGCGGTAGTTGGAGTCGCGGTAGCCCTCGATCATGACCAGCGTGTGGGTGTCGGACTGGCGAAGCAGGTACTCCGCCTCGTGGATCTTGTAGGCGGTGTTCATGGTGACCAGGATTGCGCCGATCTTGGTCGCGGCCCAGAAGGTCAGGAACCACTGGGGCACGTTGGTCGCCCAGATCGTGACCTTGGAGCCCGGCTTCACGCCCAGGGAGACCAGGGTGCGTGCGAACTCATCCACGTCGTCCCGGAACTGAGCGTAGGTTCTCGTGTAGTCCAGCGTCGTGAACTTGATCGCGAGCTGGTCCGGGAAATCCTCGACCATCGTATCCAGCACCTGCGGGAAGGTCTTGTCGATGAGCGTCCCCTTCTTCCAGACATATTTGCCGGTGTGCTGGTTGTTCCAGTAGTGGTGGCGGCGGCCGCGCTTTGTATTTTCATAGACGCGCATGGCGTTCTCGTAGTGGGTCAGAATGATCTCGATGTCCTCGAGGCCCGGAATGTACTCCGGATCCCACTCGAGGGAGACGAAGCCGTCGTAGTTGACCGAGCGGAGCGCGTTCATGAGGTCCTGCATGGGCAGACTGCCTTCCCCGATGAGCTCGGGCACCGCGATGCCGTCCTCCATGCGGAAATCATGGATGTGGACGTGGCGGACATAGGCGCCCAGGTTCGTGATGGTGGTCTCCGCATCCTCCTTCGAGAACACGGTCGTCGTGTGCATGTCCCAAAGAGCAGCCAGCTGATCGTCCGCGAAGCGGTTTAAGAGGTCGCGCAGGCGGGCGGTATCGCCGTAGGCGTCGCAGGTCTCCACGAGAACCGTGAGGGGCCTCCCCTCCACCTTCTCGAGAATTTTGCGCACGCAGGCTTCCGCAAGCTCCTGGTCCTCCGACACCGTGTGGATCCCGATGTTCT
>JAZQBE010000038.1:0-5436 GCA_045545575.1 Shuttleworthella sp. | reverse complement strand
GGAGCCTTAGCGTCCGCTGCTGCGAGGTCCGGAGCGAGAGCGTCCCGCCAAAAACGCCTTCTCCTGCATCGCCGTCAGCTCTGCGTCTTTCAAAACCTGTATGTGCTTCGTGCGATGCCTTTTTCTTCGTCCGTGGGAATCACCAGCACGTTGACCTTCGATTCCGGCGCGGAGATCACGCCGTCTTCGGGCACGCCGGCATTGGCCTTTTCATCCAGACGCACGCCGAAAAGCGACAGGCGGCGGCAGACCTCCTGCCGGATCCGCGCGGAATGCTCGCCGATGCCGGCCGTGAAGACGAGGGCGTCGAGGCCTCCCAGGTCCGTGGCAAAGGCGCCGATGTAGTGGACGATGCCGGCAACAAAGGCGTCGATGGCCAGCTGTGCCCGTTCGTTCCCGCCATCGGCGGCTTCTTCGACGTAGCGCAGGTCGCTGCTGACGCCGGAGATGCCCAGCAGACCGCCGTTTCCGACGATGCCTTCGTGGATTTCTTCCTCGCTTAAGCCGACGCTTTTCAGGTAATCCGTCAGATCGCAGTCCAGGTCGCCGGTGCGCGCCGCGTGGATCAGGCCGGTCTGCAGGGTCATGCCGAAGCTGGTGTCGACGCTTTGACCGTCTTTGATGCCGCAGACGGAGGAGCTTCCGCCCAGGTGGCAGGAGACGGCTTTGTACGCCGGTCCGAAGCGCTCTGTCAGTACGGATGCGATGTAGCTGTGGGACGCGCCGTGGTAGCCGAGCCGCGCAACCTGGTATTTCTCGTACCATTCGTAGGGCACGCCGTAGATGCGCCGCTCGAGCGGAATGGTCCGGTGGAAGCCGGTCTCGAAAGAGGCGATGAAGGGTACGTCCGGAAGCACCTCGCGCATCTGGCGGATCGAGGTGATGTAGGCCGGATTGTGCAGCGGCGCGATGGGAATCCACGCTTCCATGCCCGCGAGCACCTCGTCCGTCAGTTCGAAAACGCCGGAAAAGCCTTTCGAACACGGGGCCTTGAAGCCGACGCGCTCGATTTCTTTGATTTCTTTGACGGCGCCGACAGTGTCGTCGGTCAGCGCTTCCAGAAACAGCAAAAGGCCGCTGCGGATGTCCGGAATCGCGCATTGATTTGTGTGTAGTTTTTCGCCGCTGACGCGGTTTTCATAGTGGAAGATGCCGTCGTCCCTGCTTCCGACGCGCTCGATGGAGCAGACGGCCAGCACGGTTTCCTCGGGCATCTGATAGAGCTTGGCTTTAAAAGACGTGCTTCCGACGTTGCATACCAGGATTTTCATCCGTTTTCCTTTCCGAAAGTGGAACGGGGGTCAGGCACCCGTTCCGCTTTTTTCTTTTATTCAGTCATCACCGGAATCGGATCACAGCTGTATTTTGCGGCGTATTCGTTCATCTGTGTGATGAATTCATCTTCAAGCTCGGCATAGCCCTTCGCCTCGCTGTCTTTGATCGCCGCCCAGCTGCGGTCGCCCGGGATGTGCGCCTTGCCTTCCGACATGGTGCGGATCCGATGGATCAGGTCGCTGCTGCGCTGCTCGTAGACTTCTTTGCTCATCAGCGCATCCGTCTTGATGGCGATGGCGGTGTGGCAGGTGCAGTGGTCCGTCAAGTAATTCTCATTGCCTTCATTTAAGATACTGCCCAGGGAAAGCACGCCCGTCAGCAGTTCCTCCAGGATGATCATGCCGAAGCCCTTGTGCAGACCGATGGGATACTTGATGCCGCGCATCAGCTCCTCCGCCGTCTCCGCCGGCTTTCCTTCCATGGTGTGACCCCAGTTCGGAGGCACCGTCTCATGATTCTTCGCTTTGATCGCCAGAGGCTCGCCGGCGATGACCGCCATACACATATCCTGCATCACCGGATCTTCCTCTCCGGTCGGAAACGCGTATCCCACCGGCGCCTGTCCGACCAGACGCTTATTGATGCCCGGCATGCCAATCGCCGCAAAGGATTTGGCCATCATCATGCCGATGCATCCCTGCTTCGCCGCCATCTCCGTGTATGGCGCGCTGTCCAGATAATGATTGGAATGGCGCACGGTCGCCAGCCCGATGCCGTGCTCCTGGGCCAGATCAATCGCGCGCTGCATAATAAACGTATTCAGCACTTCTCCGGTCTGATAGTTGCCTTCCCAGCATTCCATGCCGCCAAAGGAAGAAAGAAGCTCCGGCTTCGCCTCGATATGAATCACACGGTCATTGACCCGGTCTAAGCGGGACAGGAAATTGTGGATGTCATGGTGCCCCTGGCCGCGCATCGTTTCGTTCTTATAAATCCGGCCCATCACCTCGGCATCTTCCTTCGATCCGCCGGCCGCCTGCCACAGATTCGCGACGTACCGCTCCATGTCCTCATATCGAACCTTTGCCATGATGTCTCTTCCTTTCTTCGAAAAAGTGGAACGGGGGTCAGGCACCCGTTCCGGTTTAGGAGGGGGAAATCGGAACGGGGGTCAGGCACCCGTTCCGCTATTGGTCTGACCAATTGGCCGAAAGAGGAATCGGCTCCTCTCGGACCCGATTTTCTCTCTTTTCTGTTTGCTGGACGTAGTATACTACAATTGGTCAGACCAGTCAATGGCAGAATTCATTTTTTCAAATGGTTTTATCTGCGGATCAGCAGCTGGAAATGATGCTCCATCGCCGCGCGGGCGGCTTCCCGGTCGCCGGCGAGGATCGCGTCGACGATGTCGTGATGATACCGCTGCAGCGTGGGGAATCCGCTGGCTGTCTGACTGACGATGCTGTGGTAGGATTCGTCCATGTAATGGTAAATGATCGCCGTCAGCGCTTTGAAGTTGATCAGGATCAGCGGATTGCGGGAGGCTTCCGAAATCACGGTGTGGAAGCGGTGATCGAGATCGAAAAGGACTTTGTCATCCGCGGGCGCATCCATCTGCGACACCAGGCTGCATAGTTCCTTCTTCTGCGCTTCGGTGATCCGGTCCATGGCCAGATCCAGCGCCTGCTGCTCGAGCGTGCAGCGGAACACGGTGATGTCCTCATAGGACACATCGCCGCGCTGATACATCAAATACATGATTTCCTGCACCGTGGAGGTGTAGTTTTCGGAAACATAGTTGCCCGATCCCTGCGTGCTGTCGATGAAGCCCATGTGATTGAGCACGCGCAGGCCCTCGCGGACCGAAGCGCGGCTGACTTCCAGCATCTCCGCGAGTTCCCGCTCCGGCGGCAGACGGTCGCCGATGTTCAGTTCGCGGTTGGCGATGCGCTCCATGAGATAATGAATGACGCGGGAGGATGCAGACTGCATGTCTGAAGTAGTAATTTGCGATGCCATGTATACTCTCGATTCTGTGTGCAAAATGAACCATCGACGGCAGGACTCCCTTTCCGGCAGACGGTAACGGGCGTTCTTTTCGATGAAACCGGAACGCGTGCCTGACCCCCGTTCCGCTTTTTTACGGTTTTTCGAGCCGCTCGACGTCGGCCGCGTCCAGCCGCTCCCGCGCCGAGCGGATGTTGTCACGCATACGGACCGGATTGGTGCTGGATACCAGCGCGAAGACATTCATCGGCGTGCTGAAGATGTAGCGCATGGCGATGCCGGCGACGGTATCATTGTCGCGCTCGGCGAGTTCTTCGGCCACGGCTAAGCGGCGCATGTTTTCGTCGCAGAGATAGCCTTTCTGGCCGGCGTGGTCGAGCACCTGCTTCGCGCCTTCGTAATCTCCGCTCTTAAACTTGCCGGAGAAGAAGCCGCGGGCCAGGCTGGAGTAGGCCAGCACCGGCATCTGATTCGCCGCGTACCAAGCGCGGGCGTCGGCATTTTCCGGGCCGGAGATCGTGACGCACTCGCCGCCCCAGGGGTCCTCCACCTGCTGGGCAAGGCCGAAGTTCGGGCTGGCGGCGGTGAAGCCGTCCAGGCCGTGGGCCTCGGCATAGGCATTGGCTTCGGCGATACGCTCGTGGGTCCAGTTGGAGGCGCCGAAGACGCGGATCTTGCCTTCGCGCTTTTTTTCGTTCAGCGTATCGATGATCTCGCTGACCGGGGTCTTCGGATCGTCGCGGTGCAGCAGGTAGATGTCGATGTAGTCGGTGCCGAGGGTCTTTAAGGACTTGGCCAGCTCTTTCTCAATGACCTCGCGGTTCACGTTGACTTTGCCGCCGAGGCCCGCGTTTCCGCACTTCGACAGCACGACGATGCGCTCGCGGTTGTTGCGGGCCGCGATCCATTCGCCCAGGGATTTCTCCGCCATGCCGTAGCCGCGGGCGGTGTCGAAGGCGTTGATGCCGGCGGCGTAGGCCGCGTCCAGCAAGGTGTTGACGTTTTTGCCCATCAGCATCGGCGCAATGGCTGTGCCGAAGAAGAGGCGGGAAACCTTTTTGTTCAGGCCCGGGAAATCGTCCTGGGGCGCCGTCTGCCAGGTGCCTTCCCACATGCCGCGGATCGCGTCGGCATACAGGCGCACCACGTCGGCATGCCCGATGCCGCTGACGTCGTCCGGCGCGGCGTATTCGATGCACAGATCGCCGTCATAGCCGCCGGCGCGCAGGCGCGCAAGCAGATCCGCCACCGGAATGATGCCGCTGCCGGTCATCACCGCGCGGATGGCGCCGCCGCCCACACAGGGCTCGCCGCGGAAACGGGCGCTCTCGACGATCACCACGTCCTTGACGTGTACACGGATGATGTAGTCCTTCAGATCCTCATAGATCGCGCGCTCGTCGCAGTTTTTGTCCGCGACACGGAAGTTGCCGATGTCCAGGATCAGCCCCAGGCCCGGCGTCAGATCCAACACCTTTTTGACGTCCTCCGCGGAAGCTAAGGGCTTGAAATCCTGCGGGGTGTTCTCGAAGCCGACCTTGATGCCGTAGGCCTTCGCCTGCTCCACGGCGTTGCGGAAGTGGTGGATCGCCAGCTTTAAAGCCTGCTCGCGCGTCATCTGCGCGACAATCCTGCGCTCTTTGCCCATGGATCCGCCGGGCACCACCATCAGGGTGTCCGTCCCGAGGGTCTTCGCCATCTCAAGCATGTTGTGGATGTAGGCTTCCACCTCGCGCGGCTTGGTGTAGAACGGCGGGCTGACGATCAGGCTGCCGAGGCGCACGCCGTGCGCGATCAGCGTCGCGGAAACCTTCTCCGGACCGCCGAGCATTTTGACTTCATGCTCCATCAGGTCCAGCGAGCGGACGTCGCACGCCTTGGCGATCTGGCAAAGCGTGTCGATGGTAGCCTTGCGGAGCATCTCGTCCTTCATCATGGAAAACGTCATCAGTGATAATTGCATGAAACTTCCCTCCTCTTTGTTGTTTTTTCCTATCTATGCTGTGTTGGCTTGGTCAAGTCCTATTATTGGTGTAAATTGCTCATCCTGCATAATCATTAAGCTGCATCAAGCAGTGCCTGTTGGATGGATGCGATTTCCTTCAACTTTGGAAAGATATCATCTTTTAGCCGGTTGAACGTACTTCCGGAAAT
>JAZQBE010000037.1:0-40677 GCA_045545575.1 Shuttleworthella sp. | reverse complement strand
TACAGGCCTTCGGAGATGATGTAGTCCACCGTCGCGCGCTCGTTTAAGGACGCGGCGGGATCCTGGAATACCATCTGGATGTTGCGGATGACTTCGCGGTCCAGGGAACGCGGAATCTTTCCGGAAATGCGGACGCCCTTGTAGAGGATTTCGCCGCCGGAACAGGGGTTGACACGGATGACGGCGCGGCCGATGGTGGTCTTGCCGGATCCGGATTCGCCGACGAGGGAGAAGGTTTCGCCCTTGTAAATGTTGAAGCTGGCGTCTTTGACCGCCTTCACCGCGGTATCGCCGCTTCCGAAGGTGATGTCGACGTTTTTGACTTCCAGAAGGATCTCACGGCCGGTTTCGTCGACGCGTCCGTGCTCCGGGAAATGGGACTGCGATTTGGTCTGTTCGTTTTTACTCATCGCGCGCTCCTCCTTCCTGTGCTGCATCGAACGCGGCTTCTTCCGCCGGTTCCCTGGTGTTTACGGTTTCCTGCGCCTGCCACCGGGCGGACTGGTCTTCCACACCGCCGGTGTCCACGATATTCAGCGAGCGCAGCAGCTTCTCGTGGATGTTCTGAATGATCGCGGGCTTTTCCATCTTCGGCGCGCGCGGATCGAGCAGCCAGGTCTTCGCCGCATGGGTTTCGGTAATCGGAAACATGGGCGGCTCGGCGATGGTGTCGATCTTCATGCAGTAGGGATTCCGCGGTGCGAAGGCGTCGCCGACGACCTTGTTGTACAGCGACGGCGGCGTACCGGTGATGGAGTACAGCTCCACGCCGCGCTCCGCCAGCTGCGGAAGGGACGAAAGCAGCGCCCAGGTGTAGGGGTGGCGGGGATCGTAGAAGACCTCTTCCACCGTGCCGATCTCGATGATCTGGCCCGCGTACATGACAGCCACGCGGTCGGCCACGTTCGCCACGACGCCGAGGTCGTGGGTGATGAAGACGATCGTGTAGTTGTATTCTTCCTGCAGATCCTTTAACAGCTGCAGGATCTGCGCCTGGATGGTCACGTCAACGGCCGTGGTCGGCTCGTCGCAGATCAGGATCTCGGGCTGGCAGGACAGCGCGATCGCGATAACGATACGCTGGCGCATGCCGCCGGAGTACTGGAACGGGTAGTCGTCGAAACGGTTCTCCGCGTTCGGGATGCCCACCTGCTTCATCAGGATCAGGGCGCGCTTTCTCGCCTCGACCTCGGAGCAGTTCTGGTGCTTTAAGATGACGGAGGTGATCTGCTCGCCGATGGTGATGATCGGGTTTAAGGACGTCATCGGATCCTGGAAGACCGTCGCGATTTTGGAACCGCGGATCTGGGTCCAGTCGTCCGGGTTCGTGATCTTCGACATGTCAAGGACGCCTTCACCGTAGAGCATCTTGTCGTCTTCATGGGTGAAGCGCACATACAGGGCGCTCTTGCCGAAGATCTGCTCGCGGTTTTCCGGCTGGGACAGATCCACGCCCAGACGGCGGGCTTCCCGGAAATCCTTGAGAATCTGACGGTAGGCCTTGACGCGGCGGCGGAACGGGTAGCGGCCGATGGCTAAGGTGATTTCCTTCGCGATCAGCGCGTTTTCCTCGGAAAGCTCCGCGGACAGCGGCTTGGACACGGCGGCCTGATGCTCGGCCTTCAGTTCCTCCATCCGCTTGTGGTAATTCTGCTGCCAGGCCGTGTCGGCCTTCAGCTCTTCCGCGTGCAGATGCGCCAGCTTCTTCTTCTCTTCCTCGACGGCTTTGATTTCTTTGTCGAGGGCTTCGATCTTCGCGTCGGATTCCTTGATCAGGTCCTTCTCTTTGCGGGGATCGAGGGTCTGCTTGCGGTTGAATTCCTCGGTGCGGTCAAAGGCCAGCTTCGCGAGCTGGTCGTCGAATTGCAGCTCTTCCTCGTCGGAAAGGGTGGATTTCGCCTTCTGCTCGGCTTCGAGGGTCAGGATGCTCTTCCACGCCTCGGCGCCGTAGGAAAGCGGGGCGTCGGCATCGAGCCGTTTTTTGGCGGACTCGTACAGGCTGCGGCCCTTTTTGTCCAGCGCAACCCGGGTGTCCGACAGCTCGTCGTCGTTAAAGATGACGGTACCGTTGCTGATAAAGCCGTTGCTGTCGAGCATGCCGGCAAAGGTTTTGGTGAAAACGGATTTGCCGGAGCCGGACTCACCGACGATGGCAATGGATTCGTTCTCGTAAATATCCAGGTCGATCCCCCGGATCGCCGTCAGGATACGTCCGCGGACCCGGAATTTGACCTCCAGGTCTCGGACGGAAAGAATGATTTTGCGGTTGTCCATACTATCTCCTTACATATGAGTGCGTGGATCGGAAGCATCACCTAAGTTCTGGCCGGTAACGTAGAGGACGACGGTGATGATGGATGCCAGGGCGACGGGGCTCCAGAATTCGAATCCCCAGCCCGGGGTGACCATGGCGCTTTCTGATTCGTAGATCAGACGGCCCAGGGACATGTCCGACAGGCCCATGCCGATGTAGGCTAAGAACACTTCGTAGGAAATATAGGACGGAATTTCCATGGCCAGGTAGGTCACGATGACGGAGGTCATGAACGGCAGGATATTCTTCGTCGCAATGCGGGTGATCGGGGTGCCTAAGCACCGGGACACCATGTTGTAGTCGCGGTCGCGGATAATGATGACCTGCGTACGGATGAAGTACGCGATGGGCAGCCATCCGGTGACGGTCAGGGCGAATACCATCGTCCAGAAGCTCGGCGAAAACAGCAGCACGAGCACGGAGATCAGGAGGACGTACGGGACGTTGCCGATGATGTTGTACACCTCCATCATGACCATGTCGACCTTTTTGGAGAATCCCCAGATCGCGCCGACCAGGACGCCTAAGGTCATGTTGATGGCCGCGCAGACCAGGGCGAGCGAGATGGAAATCTTCGCGCCGTACCAGACTGCGTCAAAGGTGGACTGGCCGGATTTGCCGGTACCCAGGATCCAGCGCAGGCCCGGGCCGAAGCGCGCGAAGGCACCGGTGGGCGTTAAGTGCTTGGTGGTCTGGTCCATCAGGTTCGCGAACGGATCGTACGTCGTTACCATCGGATAGATATAGGTAAACAGCAGCACGACCAGCAGCAGGCTTAAGATCACGATGTTGATCTTTTTGCCGAAAAACACGCGGAAAACGGATTTCCAGTAGGAGTACCGGGGGGCTGTAATCTTCTCGGATTCCAGCTCGTCGTTCTTCACCGGCGCAAACAGCTCTTCATCCGACATTCCGTCGACGGTAAATAATGTGGTATCGTTTGTCATCGCTTACCTCGCCTTCGACGAGAAACTGATTCTCGGATCAATCATGGACATCAGCACGTCGCCTAAGATAATGGACGTGACGGACAGCACCGCGTAGAACAGGGTGACGCCGACGATCACGCCGTTATCGTAGGTGTTGATGGCCGTGGTGAGCAGGTTGCCGGCTCCGGGGACGACGTACACGCGCTCGGTGATGATGGCGCCGACCAAAGCTCCTAAGATGCTGCCCGGAATGCCGTGGACGATCGGGATGACCGCGTTCTTTAAGATGTGCTTCGTAAAGATCTCACGCTCGGACAGGCCGCCGGAACGGGCGAACTTGACGTAGTCCGAATTCATCTGGTCGATCATGTAGCGGCGCAGCCACTTCATCAGGTTGGCGATGGTGGGCAGCGCCAGGGAAATCACCGGAAGCACGTACATGAGCTTGCTGGCGGATTCCATGTTGAACGTGGTCGGCAGGCCCGCCTTTCCGCCGAGGGCCTTGAACAGGAAGATGTAGGCTAAGGACGGCACGGCGATGATGAAAACGATGTAAACGGTGCCGATCTTGTCGATCAGCTTGTCCTTGTTTAAGGCCATGGCGATGCCGAGCGGAACGCCGAGCAGATAGGCCAGGAGCATGGCGATGATGCCGATCACGAAGGAATAGCCCATCTTGGACATGCCGGCTTTGACCGTCTGGACACTGGTGTAATCGTCGTTGAAACGGCCGGACAGCGTCACGTTCGCCGCAAGGGAGCCCGGCGCGTAGAGCGCGGTGTGCAGATCATCGGCGGATTTCTCCAGCAGACCCGTGGGATAGGTGATCTCGGAGATCACATAGGAGCCCTGGGTCTGGGTCATCGTCGTAAAGACGTCCACGCCGGCGTTGACCGCGTAGGATTTGCCCAGATTTAAGGTGAGCAGGTTCTGATGGAAGTAGGGGAACATCTTATCAAACCACAGCAGGTATTTGTGCGTGGTGCCGTTGCCTAAAACGGCCGGCGAAATCTTGTTCCCGCCATATACAGGATCACGAAGCGTAAACGTAAGACCGCGCTTGCCAAGGTCGGTCTCCGCAGGTACTTTGTGGATGTTGTCGATCGTAAAAAGCCCGGTGAGATATTTCACCAGCCGGGTGGCCAAGGGCTTGTCTTTATAGGCAAACAGCTGCTGCTGTCCGCCGTTGGCATACTTTTTCGGGGATGCCATCACCGCTTTTAAGCGCCGCACGCTGTAGCCGCGGCTCTGGTAGTAGTCGTAAAACTTCTGCACATACTCTTTGACCTGTGCAGAATCGTCCGCCTCCGTTTTTCCGAAGGTGTTGACAGAGGATCGGGTCTCCTCATCGATCTCGCCTTCAGCTGTCAGCATATTGATATAATCCGCGTAGGTTACATAGTCGATGTAGCCGTACTCTTCCCACATGCGGTATTTGTAAACCGTCTTCTGGTTGTTGCCCAGGTTTTTGAACACACTGTCCTGTGCAAAAATCAGATCACGGTTTAACAGGGAATAGATCATCACCATGACGATGCCCACCACGACGATGACCGAGACCAGCGCATGCAGAATTCTTCGAATGAGGTAACTTCCCATAATGACCCTCTTGCTGATTCTGTCTGTTTGTTTCCAAATCGATCGGTTCCACACATCAGCACTTCAACGCGATGCATAAAACATGAGATGAGGGAGGACAGGCCATGGGGCCCGTCCTCCCGCTCTTATTCCATCCTTTGAATGGGCTTTCCGATGCAGGTTCACCCTGCGGCCGGATTAGTACATACCGATGGACTTGACCATGTAGCCGGCGTAGTTCGGAAGCATGGTATCCAGATAGGTCTGCGGATCACCATAGTCCGGGCCCCAGCCGGAAACATCCATGATATCGGCGTTCATTTCGTAGCCGTAATCCGGATAGTATCCTGCATAGTACCAGTCGTCCGCGGAGTCGCACTTGACCAGGTTCACGATGACCTTCTTGTCAAGGGAGCTCTCGAAGCTCTGCTTGAAGACGTTCGCGCGGTTGGTGTAGGTGGTGCTGCCCGCGAAGTACGGAACGTCGATGTAGATCGGGTTGTCTGCGTCCACGGTCACGCCCTCTTCTGCCAGTTCGGCAATGGCGGTTTCAAGCTCGCTCTTCGCGTATTCCACGTTGTACCAGCCGTCGAAACCGTCGGTGGAGCCGATGCCGCCGTCCATGGTCGGATCCCATACCTTGACAGGCATGCCGTCCGCGTCGATCTGGGCCTGCATGATGGCGCCGTAGAAGGTGCCGGCCGGGAAGGTCACGTCTTCGCCGTTGATCTGGATGGTGGTATCCTCTTCCAGGGAAACGAAGGTGCCGGGGGTGTAGGAGTTGCGCAGGCTGTTCAGCTTCAGATCCTCACCGACGGACTGGGCGTTGTAGGAACCTCTGTCAAGAGAGGTCACCAGCGCGCGGCGGAAGTGCACGTTCTGCATCGCGGCAGTGGTGCGGTCCGCTTCGTCGGCCGTCTTCTCGGAACGGGCCACAGTGGCGTCGTTGAAGTTCGCGAACGCCTTGCGGTTGATGTTAATGAAGCCCATGAAGGAGGTCGCGTCGGTGGCGCTCACATAGGCATACTTGTCAAAGTTGCCGTCCTTCTTGGAGGCGGTGATGGCTTCGTCGTTTAAGCCGGAGCCGTCGACAACGCCGCTCATGGTGTCGTTGTAGGCCTTGGTGGCATCCTTGCCGTCGTTGAACTTCCAGGTGATCTTGTGGATGTTGATGTTGTCCTTGTTCCAGTAGGAGGGATTGGCTTCGAACACGATGGTGTTCTCGGCGGTGGCGTTGGTTACCAGATACGGACCGCAGTAAGCGATGTGGTCCTTGTCGGTGCCGTACAGGTAGGTCTCGTCTTCGCTGCTGAACTCTTCGCCGAACTTGCCGCCCTGGGACTCATAGTAGGTGCGGTTCATCGGAGCGAATACGTTGTAGCCGAGCATCGTCATGAAGAACGAGCAGGGAGCTTCCAGCGTGTACTCCAGGGTGTATTCGTCCACGGCCTTGACGCCGACTTCGGCGAAGTCCGTGATCTCACGGCTGATGTAGGCATCCGCGTTCTTGATGTTGCAGCCGTCGGCGCCGACTAAGTACTCCAGGCCGCCCTGGGCATCCATCATGTGCTGCATGCCGGCGACGAAGTCGTCCGCGGTCACCGGAGCGATCTCACGGCCCTGGGAGTCGACCCACGTCACGCCTTCACGGATCTTGAAGGTGTAGGTCAGACCGTCTTCGGAAACACTGTACTCCGTGGCAAGAGCAGGCTGCTGTACGTTTTCAACGTCGTATTCCATCAGGCCGTCATAGGTGTTGACGATGGCTTCGGAATCAGCCGCGCGGGAGGTGCCGAGCGCATCCCAGGTCTTCGGATCGGAGTTGTAGATGTAGTTGTACTCGTCCTTCAGCTCGTAGCCGTGCTCGGTGACATAAGCGCGGGCGGAATCAAGGAAGGTGCCGGTACCCTTCAGCTGAACCCACATTTCCTTGACGGCGTCGCGGTCGGCCGGAATCATCGGCTCCGTGCAGATGAGCAGGTCGTGGAAACGGTCGTTGTCGTTGCCCCAAAGGGTGGTGTTGGCCGTGTTCGGAACCACGCGGGAAATCGCATAGTTGCCGCCACGGGTGGACAGCGGAATCATGATGGCTTCTTCAAGCATCTTCGCTTCGGAAACGGCCATCAGGGCAAAACGCTCGGAAAGGTTGTCGACTTCCTTTGCTTTCTCATAGTATTCCATGTAGCTGCCAAGGGTCTCGGCGTACAGGGCGTCAGACTCCTCGGTCCAGTTGCTGGCATCATACTCTGCATAGACATCCGCAGCCAGATTGGATTCTTCGGCTGCCGGCTGCTGCTCGGTCTGCTCGGTCTGCTCCGTGCTGTCTGCCGCGGGCGCCGGGGTATTGCCGGAATTGCCGCCGCATCCCACTGCGCTGACTGCCATCACGGCGGCCATTGACAGTGCAAGGAGCTTTGTCTTGTCAAACTTCATGTTACTCCTCCTTTTCCTAAAAGGTTTCCTGGTGCTTCTTTGCGTCCGGGGGCGGCGTCCCTTGTTTTACTGCCGCAGCCGGCGCGAAAAGCGCTCTTTTGTCTTGTGTTTACGCAATTCGCACAAAAAATTCCGTTTTCTGCACTCCCTCCTCTGCATAAACACTAAGACATTATATCACATTCGGCGCACCGTGCAACAAAAAATGCACCAAAGCGTCAGCGCTTTGATGCATTGAATTGAAAAAGCCAAGGGGTATGTCAAAGGATTCCGCCCCCTTTGAATTTACGCCTGTGCTAAGACGGCGTCGAAGGCGCGGCCTAAGCGGCGCTTCA
This sequence comes from Shuttleworthella sp., assembly GCA_045545575.1. Lineage (GTDB taxonomy): Bacteria > Bacillota > Clostridia > Lachnospirales > Lachnospiraceae > Shuttleworthia. Next base: position 33,088 of record JAZQBE010000037.1, on the reverse strand, counting down.
TCTCGGCGATCTCCTCTTCCGTGATCACCAGCGGCGGCAGCAGGCGCAGCACGTCGCTTCCGGCCGTCAGGACGACAAGCCCTTCGTTTAAGGCCGCCTTCACGACGGAAACCGGCGGAACGGTCAGCACCAGCCCCTGCATCAGACCCAGGCCGCGGTGTCCCTTGATGAGCTGCGGATACGCCGCCTGCAGTTCGTCGAGCGCCGCTTCGAGCACCGGCGTCATCGCGCGGACGTGTCCGCACAGATCCCGCTCTTCCATGATCTTCGCCACCGCGGTGACCGCCGCGCAGACCAGCGGATTGCCGCCGTAGGTCGTGCCGTGGTCGCCGGGCGCAAGGCTTCCTTTGGCGATTTCCTCCGTCAGCATGAAGGCGCCCACCGGCACGCCCGCGCCGAGGGCCTTCGCGGAGGTCAGGATGTCGGGGCGGATGCCGTAATGCTGCCAGGCAAAGGTCTGCCCGGTGCGTCCCATGCCGCACTGGACCTCGTCAAAGATCAGCAGCGCGCCCTCGGGACCGCAGAGCTCGCGCAGACCCGCAAGAAACGCGGGATCGGCCGGAATCAGGCCGCCCTCGCCCTGGACGGGCTCGACGATGACGGCGCAGACGGTTTCGTCCATCAGCGCCTTCACGGATTCCAGGTCGTTGAACCGCGCGAAACGCACCCCGTCCATCAGCGGATAGAAGGGCTCGCGGTAGTGCTCCGTGCCCGTCACCGACAGCGCGCCGACGGTGCGGCCGTGGAACGAATGCTCCATGGCGATGACGGTGTGGCCCGCGTGTCCGTCGCGGGTGTACGCGAACTTCTTCGCCGCCTTCAGCGCGCCCTCGATGGCCTCCGCGCCGGAATTGGTGAAGAAGACACGGTCCATCCCGCTCTCCTTCGCGACGGCTTCGGCCGCTTCGGCAACCTGGGGCGTATAGAACAGGTTCGAGGTATGGGTCAGCCGGCGCAGCTGTGCGCCGACGGCCTCGGTGTATTCCGGATCGCCGTAGCCTAAGGCCATGACGCCGATGCCGGCGGCAAAATCCAGGTATTCCTTCCCGTTCACGTCGTACAAAGAACATCCCTCGCCCCGTTCGAACACGGCCGGGAACCGGTTGTAGACATGAAGCAGGGACGCTTCCGCCTCGGCGATGATCTGCTGTTCACTCATAACCGCTCCTTTATATATTATACGAAGAATTTCTCCTGTCGGTCGTCGATGATCGCCGTGCCGATGCCTCGGTTGGTAAAGATCTCGAGCAGCAGGCAGTGGGCGATGCGGCCGTCTAAGATATGCACGCGGGATACGCCGTTTTCGATGGCTTCCATGCAGCCCGACAGCTTCGGCAGCATGCCGCCGCCGATGATGCCGCTTTCGATCATCTCGCGGGCTTCGGTCAGCGTCATCTCGGAAATCAGCGTCGACGGATCCTCCGGATCGCGGTAGACGCCTTCCACGTCGGTCAGGAACGCGAGCTTTTCGGCGCCGACCGCGGCAGCGATGGCGCAGGCCGCGTCGTCCGCATTGATGTTGTAGGTTTCGAAGGACTCGTCGAGGCCCACGGGGCAGACAATGGGCAGGAAATCCTTCTCGAGCATGTCAAAAAGAATGCCCGGGTTCACCTCGTCGATTTCGCCGACGAAGCCGATATCCTCACCGTCCACGGTGCGCCGGCGGACCTTCAGCAGATGCCCGTCCTTGCCGCTGATGCCGACGGCCTTGACGCCGAGCTGCTCGACTAAAGTCACCAGGCTCTTGTTCACGCGGTTTAACACCATTTCGGCGATTTCCATCGTATCGGCGTCCGTCACGCGCAGGCCGTTGACGAAGCGGGGCTCCACGCCGGACTTGCTGACCCAGCGGCTGATCTCCTTGCCGCCGCCGTGGACGATGATCGGCTTAAAGCCGACGAGCTTTAACAGCGTCACGTCCTGGATGATGTGGTTCTTCAGTTCCTCGTCGACCATGGCGCTTCCGCCGTATTTGACGACGATGATCTTGCGGTTGAACCGCTGAATATAGGGAAGCGCCTCAATCAGCACCTCCGCCTTGCCCATCGCCTCGGCGATGCGGTCCTTCTGGTTTGCCGTCTTTGTCATGAAATCCTCTTTTCCGTTTCGCGGCCGCATCAGGAACGGTAATCCGCGTTGATGGTCACATATTCGTGGGTCAGGTCGCAGCCGTAGGCTGTCGCTTCGGCTTCTCCCTGCTTCATGTCGCAGGTGACGAGCACGGCTTCCGCGGACAGCACCTTCGTGGCCAGCTCCTCGCTGTAGCCCGTGCTGCGGCCGCCTTTGACGACCTCGACCGTCCCGTTTTCGCTTGCGAAGGTGATGTCCACCGCTTCCGGATCGAAGGAGACGCCGGAATAGCCGAGGGCGCAGAGAATGCGGCCCCAGTTGGCGTCGTGGCCGTAGATGGCCGCCTTCGTCAGGTTCGAGGTCACGACGGATTTCGCCAGGGTGCGCGCTTCGTCTTCGGTTGCCGCGTTGGTCACATGTACTTCAAGCAGCGCCGTGCAGCCTTCGCCGTCGCCCGCCATCTGCTTCGCGAGGGCTAAATTCACCGCCGCAAGGGCCTCGGCAAAGGCCCGGTAGTCCGCGCTGTCTTTGTCGCAGATCCTCGCATTGCCGGCCAGGCCGCTGGCCAGGACGACGCAGGTGTCGTTCGTGGACGTGCCGCCGTCGACGGAGATCATATTGTATGAATCGCGCACGGACGCGAACAGCGCCTCCTGCAGAAGCACTTTGTCGATCGCGGCGTCCGTCGTCACAAAGGACAGCATCGTGCACATGTTCGGATGAATCATCCCGCTGCCCTTGCACATGCCGCCGATGGTCACCGGCACACCGCCGATTTCAACCACGGCGCAGGCCTCCTTCGGCTTTGTGTCCGTGGTCATAATGGCGCGGGCGGCCGCGTGGGCGGCTTCGCGCGACGCGTCGAGCGCTTCGGCCAGCCCCGGGAGCGCCGCCTTGATCTTCTCCGTCGGCAGATCCATGCCGATGACGCCGGTGGAGGCGACTAAGACACTCATGGGATCGATGCCGAGCACCGCGCCGGCGCATTCCGCCTCCTCGCGGCAGGCGGCAAGGCCCTCGGGGCCGGTGCAGGCATTCGCCACGCCGGCGTTGATCACCACCGCGCGCACCGGACCGTCTTCAGACGTGATGGCGCGGTCCCAAAGCACGGGCGCCGCCTTGACGACGTTCGTGGTATAGGTGCCGGCGCTCTCGCAGCCGGCCTCGCAGTACAGAAGCGCCATGTCGGTGCGGTCCTTGTATTTGATGCCCGCCGCGGCGTGGGCGGCCAAAAAGCCCTTTGCGGAGGTTACGCCTCCGTCTGTCATCTGAAAACTCATGATTCTCTCCTTACGCATTGAACCGCGCGATATTCTCGTCGTTTAAGGAAAACTCGTACACGTTGATGTCGTCTCGCAGGCGGAAGCCTTCGCTGTGCCAGAAGCCGTTGCCGGCTTCGTTGGTCTTGAAGGCGATCAGCGTGACTTTGTTGATCTTCTCTTCCTGCAGCGCGCGCATGGCGGCTGTCGCCATCGCGCGGCCGATGCCGCGCCGGCGCATGTCCTCGCGGACGCAGACGTGGTAAAAGCAGCCCTGTCGGCCGTCGTGCCCGCACAGGATGGTGCCGACGATCTGCCCGCCGGCTTCCGCGACGATGCTCGTGGTGGGATTGCGGCGGAGAAACCACAGGACGCCTTCGTGGGAGTCGTCGATGGTGCGGATCCCGAAGCCGCGGATGGTCATCCACAGCGCGTGCACCGCGTCACAGTCGCTTTCACGCATGGTGCGGATGATGATGTCCTCTGTCATAACACTTCTCTTTGATATATGAAACAAATCGCAATCTGCCCCCGTCCGGACGCCGCCGGGCGCGGTACGTTTTTGTTATCATAGTACAAAGCCGGCCGTTCGTAAAGCAAAAACCTTCACAGAAAGCGCCGAAATGTATCTTTTTTCATTGTGCACATTGAATTATTCAGCGCTTTTTCGTCATTTTTATGTCCGCTTCGGGTTATTATTCATCTTTTATGTATATTTTTACACTTGCATCTCCACGGATCCTGTTGTATACTCCCGAAGTATCCGATTTTACAGGACTTTTGAAAGGAAACATCCCATGGCAAAGGAAAAGGTTATTCTTGCATACTCCGGCGGTCTTGATACGACAGCGATCATCCCGTGGCTGAAGGAAAACTACGATTACGAAGTCATCTGCTGCTGCATCGACTGCGGCCAGGAAGAAGAGCTTGACGGCTTAAACGAGCGCGCCCTCGCGTCCGGCGCTTCGAAATTATATATTGAAGACATCACGGACGAATTTGCCGAAGAATACATCGTCCCCTGCGTCCAGGCCGGCGCCGTCTACGAGAACAAATATCTGCTCGGCACCTCCATGGCCCGTCCGGGCATCGCGAAGCGTCTTGTGGAAGTGGCCCGCCGTGAAGGCGCGTCCGCGATCTGCCACGGCGCCACCGGCAAGGGCAACGACCAGATCCGTTTCGAGCTGGGCATCAAGGCCCTTGCGCCGGATTTAAAGATCATCGCCGCATGGCGTGACGCCAACTGGAAAATGGATTCCCGCCAGGCCGAAATCGACTACTGCCGCGCCCACGGCATCAACCTGCCCTTCTCCACCGACCAGAGCTACAGCCGCGACCGCAACCTGTGGCACATCAGCCACGAAGGCCTTGAGCTGGAGGATCCCTCCGTCGCTCCGAATTACGACCACCTGCTCGTGCTCTCCGTCACGCCCGAAAAGGCGCCCGACGCCAGCACCGAGATCAGCCTGACCTTTGAAAAAGGCGTGCCGACCGCATTAAACGGCGAAACCCTCTCCGTGGCCGAGATCATCCGCCGGCTCAACGCTCTCGGCGGCGCCAACGGCGTCGGCATCATCGACATCGTCGAAAACCGCGTCGTCGGCATGAAGTCCCGCGGTGTCTACGAGACCCCGGGCGGAACCATCCTGATGGAAGCCCACGCCCAGCTCGAAGAGCTCGTCTTAGACCGCGCCACGATGGAAACGAAGAAGGACATGGGCAACAAACTCGCCCAGATTGTCTACGAAGGCAAGTGGTTTACCCCGCTGCGTGAAGCCGTCTGCGCCTTTGTCGCCTCCACCCAGGAGTATGTCACCGGCGAAGTGAAGCTGCGCCTGTACAAAGGCAACATCATCAAGTGCGGCACGACGTCTCCCTACTCCCTCTACAGCGAGTCCCTCGCCAGCTTCACCACCGGCGATCTGTACGATCACCACGACGCCAGCGGCTTTATCACCCTCTTCGGTCTGCCGCTGCAGGTGCGCGCCATGAAATACGCCGAGCTTCAGAAATAAGCTCTCCGCCCGCGGCGGAAGCCTTCAACCATCAAAAACAGACCGGCAGGAAAGCGTTTGACGCTCTCCTGCCGGTTTTTTGTCTTCTTATTCGTCCTTCAGCAGCAGCTCGACCGGGCAGTGGTCCGAGCCCTCGATGCCGGTGTGGATCTTCGCGTCCTCAAGCCGGCTCCGCAGGCGGTCGGAGGCCAGGAAATAGTCGATGCGCCATCCGGCGTTGTTCTCCCGGGCATGGAACCGGTAGGACCACCAGGAATAGATGCCGGCCCGGTCCGGGTAGAAATAGCGGAACGTGTCGGTAAAACCGCTGTCGAGCAGTTCGGAAAACTTGCCGCGCTCCTCGTCCGTAAACCCGGCGTTGTGATGATTCGAGGACGGGTTCTTCAGGTCGATCTCCTGATGCGCGACGTTTAAGTCGCCGCAGACGATGACCGGCTTCTTTTCGTCGAGCCCGTGCAGATAGGCGCGGAACGCGTCCTCCCAGGCCATGCGGTAATCAAGGCGGGCCAGCTCGTTCTGGGCGTTAGGCGTATAGCAGGTCACGAGGTAAAACGTCTCGAATTCCAGCGTAATGACGCGGCCTTCGTGATCGTGCTCTTCCACGCCGATCCCATAGGAAACCGACAGCGGCGCGATGCGGGTAAAAACGGCGGTTCCGGAGTATCCCTTCTTTTCGGCGTAATTCCAGAACTGCTGATAGCCGGGCAGGTCCAGGTCGATCTGGCCCTCGGACAGCTTCGTCTCCTGCAGACAGAACATGTCCGCGTCCAGTGCGCGGAAATGATCCTCAAACCCTTTTTTCACGCAGGCCCGCAGGCCGTTGACGTTCCAGGAAATCAGTTTCAAAACCATCCCCTCCTTTTTGCATCTTTTTCTTGCTTTTTTTACCATGATCCCATACAATAGCATTGTGCCAATGCTTTCAATGAACTTTTCATCGAAAGCGTATCGTTTATATTTTTATATGGGTGAGGTGAAACTATGTTAGGAACTCAAATCCGCAATCTGCGCAAGGGACGTCATTACAGCCAGATGCAGCTGGCCGCAAGCATCGGCGTCTCCAAGCAGTCCGTCAGCAACTGGGAGAACAACAACATCACTCCCTCCGTCGAGATCATCCGCAAGCTCGCCGATTTCTTCGGCTGCACCACGGATTACATCCTCGAGCGCGAAGGAAAAGCGACGCTGATCACCGCCAATCTGACGGATGAGCAGCTCGGCCACGTCCTGCAGATCGTGCGGGATCTGGAAACACTGAACGAGAAGCTTCAGTAATCCATCCACAGTGCCTGCGGCCCGCGATGCGCGGACACAAGCAAAGATTTCAAGCCGGAGCAGCCGCTCCGGCTTGTTTTTTGTCCTCTATTTCGGAAGCTTGAAGGAGCTCTTTAAGGAAACGACGCGGTTGAACACCGGCGCGCCCGGCGCGGAATCGCGGTTATCCGCGCAGAAAAAGCCCTGGCGCACGAACTGGAACCGGTCGTACACCTTCGCTTCCGCAAGGGCTGCTTCCACCCGGCTTTCGCAGACCTCCAAGGAGTGCGGATTCAGATTGAAGCTGCCGTCCTCGTTGTAGACGTCCTTGCCCTCTTCGATCAGGCTCTCGTACAGCCGCGTCTCCACCGGCACCGAGGACGCCGCGTCCACCCAGTGAATCGTCCCTTTCACCTTGCGGCCGTCGGCGGAATCGCCGCCGCGCGTTTCGGGATCGTAGGTGCAGTGCACGACGGTCACGTTTCCTTCCGCGTCGGTCTCATACCCCGTGCAGGTCACGTAATAGGCGTTCATCAGACGCACTTCATTCCCCACGAACATCCGGAAATACTTCTTCGGCGGCTCGACCATGAAGTCGTCCTGCTCGATGTAAAGTTCGCGGCTGAAGCGGACGGAACGCGTCCCGAGCTCGGGATTCTCGGCGTTGTTCGCCACGGTCAGCTCCTCGGTCTGTCCCTCGGGATAATTGTCGATGACCAGCTTCAGTGGATGAAGCACCGCCATCATGCGGGGCACGGCCATCTTCAGATCCTCGCGGATACAGTACTCCAGCATCGCCATGTCCGCGGAGGCGTTGCTCTTCGACACGCCGCACAGCTCCACGAACTTCGCGATGGACGACGGCGTATAGCCGCGCCGGCGCAGAGCCGCGATGGACACCAGGCGCGGATCGTCCCAGCCGTCGACTTTCCCGTCTTCCACCAGCTTCTTGATGTAGCGCTTGCCGGTGACGACGCCGGTCAGAAACAGCTTGGCAAATTCGATCTGGCGCGGCGGCATCTCGTAGCCCACGTTCTGCACCACCCAGTCGTACAGCGGCCGGTGATCCTCAAATTCAAGGGTGCAGATCGAGTGGGTGATTCCCTCGATGGCGTCCTCGATGGGATGGGCGAAATCATACATCGGATAGATGCACCACGCGTCGCCGGTATTGTGGTGCGTCATGTGCGCCACGCGGTAGAGGACCGGATCCCGCATGTTGATGTTCGCCGAGGACATGTCGATCTTCGCGCGCAGCACCAGCGAGCCGTCGGCGAATTCGCCCGCCCTCATCCGGCGGAACAGATCGAGGCTCTCTTCGGGGCTGCGGCCGCGGCCCGGATCGTCCGTGCCCGGCTCGGTCAGCGTGCCGCGGGTGCTTCGGATCTCCTCCGCGGAAAGCTCCGATACGTAGGCCTTGCCGTCTTGAATCAGCTTTTCGGCGGCCTCGTACATCTGCGGGAAATAATTCGACGCGAAATACAGGTGATCGCCCCAGTCCGCGCCGAGCCACCGGATATCCTCCAGGATCGAGGAGACGAATTCCTCCTTTTCCTTGGTCGGATTGGTGTCGTCGAAACGCATGTGGAATTCGCCGCCGTACTCCTTCGCGAGGCCGTAGTTTAACAGGATCGACTTCGCGTGGCCGATGTGCAGGTAGCCGTTCGGCTCCGGCGGGAACCGTGTGCAGACGTGGTCAAAGCGTCCGCTCGCGAGATCCCGGTCGATCTCCTGCTCGATAAAATGCCGGGATTTCGTGCCGGCGGTTTCTTCTGTGTTTTCTTCTGCTGCGGGTGTTGTGGTTCTGTTCTCTTCCATGGAATCCGTTCCTTTATCTGCGTGTTACTCGACGTGTTTATGGGTAAACAGGTGGTCCTGACAGTATTCGTAATTGCCGTTGCACCGCGAGCAGAACCGGAAGGTCAGCTCGGGATTGGTCAGCTCCGTGCGGCCGCAGACGGCACACCGGTGCCGGGCCATGGCGCTGCCGGACGCGCTGTTCTGCGACGGACGCAGCGACGCGGCGCGTCTTCTTCGTTCTTCCTCCTGCTGCCGGCGGGCTTCGCGCACCTTTTTCGCGTAGTCGTGCTGCTTTTTAATCTGCCGCGGATCGTACTGCCGGAAGCTCTTCGTCGCGAAGAAGAAAATGAGGAAATTCAGCAGCGACGCCGCGATCGCCACGCGCCCCGGCCACGATGTGATCACGAAGGAAAGGACCGTCAGCACGGCGTACACCAGGGCCATCCAGCGCATCTTGATGGGGATGATGAAATACAGCCGCACCTCCATGTCCGGATACATCATCGCGAAGGCCAGGAAGATGGTCATGTTGATGTAGGACGTGGAGAAAAAGCTTCCGATGCCCGTGACGGGCGCGCCGTACACGAGGGTGCCGATGCCGTACAGCAGAAAGGCGCCCAGGATCGTAAACAGCATTCCGCCGAAGATGTAGACGTTGAATCGGAACGTTCCCCAGTTCTGCTCTAAGATCGTGCCGAGCTGGAAATAAAAGAACATCATGATCAGCGCCCAGAACAGGCTCGTCGACGGGGGCATCATCACCCAGGTCAGCAGGCGCCAGATCTGGAACCGATGCAGGATTTCGTAGGGCTCAAGCGTCATAAACCCCAGGTAATTCACGTTCGTAAGCTGGGCGCCGTAATAAAACAGATAGCCGATCACGTATCCGCCCAGCAGATAGCGGATCAGATGCGGGATCGCATAGCGCCCCAGTTTTTTTTCAAGTTTATCCAGCATGCGCAACTCCTATGACAAACGCAGACAGCCGGCGGCATATTTTTTACAGTCTACACCATCCGGGCAAAATCGGCAACCGCGGCTGCAGAGATTTCACAGTGCTACAAAGCGGTCAAATTGTTTTTGCGATTCACCGCCGTTTGCATTATATTAAGTAGGATCGCAAACCAAGGAGAATCTGACTATGTCTTTTGCACCCCGGGAAACATCAAATGAAAAGCCGCTTCGTCTCGGCATCGACATCGGCTCGACGACGGTCAAGGTCGCGCTGCTTGGCGCGGACGATTCCATTCTGTATTCGGATTATCAGCGGCATTTCGCCAACATCCGCGAAACCCTTCATCATCTGCTCTCCGACGCGCTTTCGGCCGCCGGAGATACCGCCGTCTGTCCGGTCATCACCGGCTCCGGCGGTCTGACGCTCGCCAAGCACCTGAACGTCCCCTTCGAGCAGGAAGTCGTCGCCGTCTCCACCGCGCTGCGCCACGCCGCGCCGAAGACGGACGTCGCCATCGAGCTCGGCGGCGAGGACGCCAAGATCATCTATTTCGAAGGCGGAAACGTCGAGCAGCGGATGAACGGCATCTGCGCCGGCGGTACCGGCTCCTTTATCGACCAGATGGCCTCCCTGATCCAGACGGACGCCGCCGGTCTGAATACCTATGCCCGCGATTACCAGGCGCTCTATCCCATCGCCGCCCGCTGCGGTGTTTTCGCCAAATCCGACATCCAGCCGCTGATCAACGAAGGCGCGACCAGAGAAGACCTGTCCGCGTCGATTTTCCAGGCGGTGGTCAACCAGACCATCTCCGGCCTGGCCTGTGGCAAGCCGATCCGCGGACACGTCGCCTTCTTAGGCGGCCCCCTTCACTTTTTGGACCAGCTGCGGCAGCGGTTTATCGAAACGCTGCGTCTCGACGAGGAGCACACGATCCTTCCCGAGAATTCGCACCTGTTCGCCGCCATCGGCAGCGCCCTTCTGTTCCACGAAAGGGAACAGACGACGCTGCAGACGCTTGTGACGAAGCTCGAGAGCGATATCGTCATGGAGTTCGAGGTGGCCCGCATGGAGCCGCTGTTCGCGAACCGGGCGGCCTACGAGGAATTTGCAGCGCGCCATGGGAAGAGCCACGTGCGCACCGCGCCGCTTTCCGGCTACAAGGGCGCCTGCTATCTCGGCATCGATGCCGGCAGCACCACGACAAAGGCCGCGCTGATCAGCGAGGACGGCGCGCTCCTGTATTCGTTCTATTCCGGCAACAACGGCAGCCCGCTGAAGACCGCCATCCGGGCCATGGCCGAGATCGCAGCCCAGATGGAGCCCGAGGCGCACATCGCCTATGCCTGCTCCACCGGCTACGGGGAAGCGCTTTTAAAGAGCGCCCTGCAGTTAGACGAGGGCGAGGTGGAAACCGTCGCGCACTTTTACGCGGCCCGTTTCTTCGACCCGGACGTCGACTGCATCTTAGACATCGGCGGCCAGGACATGAAATGCATCCGCATCAAGAACAGCACCGTCGATTCCGTTCTCTTGAATGAGGCGTGCTCCGCGGGCTGCGGATCCTTTATCGAGACCTTCGCAAAGAGTCTGAACACATCGGTGAAGGATTTCGCCAAAGAAGCCCTCTTCGCCCAGCATCCCATCGATCTGGGCACACGCTGCACGGTTTTCATGAATTCCAAGGTCAAGCAGGCTCAGAAGGAAGGCGCTTCCGTCTCCGACATCTCCGCCGGCCTGGCCTATTCCGTCATCAAAAACGCGCTCTACAAGGTCATCAAACTCTCTGACCCCGCGGACCTCGGCAGCCACGTCGTCGTCCAGGGCGGCACCTTCTACAACGACGCTGTCCTGCGCGGTTTCGAGCGCATTTCCGGCATCGAAGCCATCCGCCCGGACATCGCCGGCATCATGGGCGCCTTCGGCGCAGCCCTGATCGCCCGGGAGCGCTGCAGCGGACGGCAGAGCATCATGCTTTCCGCCGCGGAGATCCAGGCGCTGACCTACGAAACGAGCCTCCGGCGCTGCCAGGCCTGCAACAACCACTGCGTCCTGACCGAAAACCGCTTCTCCGACGGCCGCAGCTTCATCTCCGGCAACCGCTGCGAACGCGGCCTCGGTCTCGAGAAAAACCCGGAACACATTCCGAACCTGTACGAGTACAAGTACCGCCGTCTGTTCCAGTACAAGCCCCTGTCGTCCGTCGAAGCCAAAAACGGCACGGTGGGCATTCCGCGCGTGCTGAACATGTACGAAAACTACCCGCTGTGGGCGACCTTCTTCGCCGAGCTCGGTTTCCGCGTCCAGCTGTCGCCCCGCTCGACCCGGGAGGTCTACGAACTGGGCATCGAATCCATCCCCAGCGAATCGGAGTGCTATCCGGCCAAGCTTTCCCACGGCCACATCCAGTGGCTGGCCAACCGCGGCGTGGATTTCATCTGGTATCCGTGCATCCCCTACGAACGCAATGAGTTCCCGGATTCCAACAACCACTTCAACTGCCCCATCGTCACGTCCTACGCGGAGAACATCAAAAACAACGTGGAGGACATCACCGGCGGCCGCGTGCGGTTCTTAAACCCGTTTATGGCGCTGACCTCCGAGGAGATCCTGACGGAGCAGCTGGTGAAAATCTTTGCGAAGGAATTTCCGCAGATCCCCGCTTCGGACGTGCGTCACGCCGCCCACGAGGGCTGGGTGGAGATGGAGATTTTCCGCATGGATATGCGCACCCAGGGCGAGCAGACGCTGGAGTACCTGAAGGAAACCGGCCGCCGCGGCATCGTTCTGGCCGGACGTCCGTATCACGTGGATCCGGAAATCAATCACGGCATCCCTGATCTGATCAACTCCTACGGTCTGGCGGTGCTGACCGAGGATTCCATCGCCCATCTCGGCGAGCTTGAACGGCCGCTGATCGTCATGGACCAGTGGATGTATCACACCCGCATGTATGCCGCGGCCAACTTCGTGAAGAAGCAGGAAAACCTGGACCTGATCCAGCTGAACTCCTTCGGCTGCGGCCTCGACGCCGTCACCACCGACTGCGTCGCCGATATTCTGACGCAGTCCGGCAAGATCTATACCTGCCTGAAAATCGACGAGGTCAACAACCTCGGCGCGGCCCGCATCCGCATCCGCTCGCTTTTGGCGGCGATCCGCGTGCGCGAAAACGCCGGCGCGGAGCGCACGATTGTGCCTTCTAATTATAACCGCGTTATATTTTCAAAGGAAATGCGCGAGACGTACACCATTCTCTGTCCGCAGATGAGCCCGATCCACTTCGAGCTGTTGGCGCCCGCGTTCCGCACGGCCGGCTATGACCTTGTCGTCCCCGACGTGCCCGCCCGCACCTGCGTGGACATCGGCCTGAAGTACGTCAACAACGACGCCTGCTATCCGTCTCTGATCGTCGTCGGCCAGCTGATGTGTGCCGTGATGTCCGGGAAATACGACATGTCGAAGACGGCGCTGATGATCTCCCAGACCGGCGGCGGCTGCCGTGCGAGCAACTACATCGGTTTTATCCGCCGCGCGCTGATCAAAGCCGGCTACCCCGACGTCCCCGTGATCTCGATCAACGTCAGCGGCCTCGAGCCGAACCCGGGCTTTACGCTCTCGCCGAAGCTTCTGCAGCACGGCCTGTACGCCCTGGTGTTCGGCGACATCTTCATGCGCTGCCTCTACCGCGTGCGCCCCTATGAAGCCGTGCCCGGCTCCGCGGACGCCCTGCACGCAGAATGGCGCGAAAAGGTCATCGATTTCATCACGCAGGACCGGATGCTCTCCCACCGGAAATACCGGAGCATGTGCCGCGACATCATTCACGACTTCGACACCCTGCCCATCTGCGAGGATCTGGTGAAACCGCGCGTCGGCATCGTCGGCGAGATCCTGGTCAAATACCATCCGGCCGCCAACAACGACCTGGTGAAGGTCCTCGAAGCCGAAGGCGCCGAGGCCGTCGTTCCGGATCTTGCGGACTTCCTGCTCTACACGTTTTACAACATGAACTTCAAGGCGGAAAACTTAGGCATCAGCAAAAAGAGCGCGCGTCTTTCCAACGCCGGCATCTCCTTCCTCGAATGGCTGCGCAAAACCGCCCGCGAGGAATTCGCCCGCTCCCGCCGCTTCGTGCCGCCCCCCCGGATCGAGCAGACCGCCGAAGGCGCGAAAGACATCGTCTCCCTCGGCAACCAGACCGGTGAAGGATGGTTTCTGACCGGCGAGATGGTCGAGCTGATCGAACAGAACGTGCCGAACATCGTCTGCATCCAGCCCTTCGGCTGCCTGCCCAACCACGTCGTCGGCAAAGGCGTCATCAAAGCCATCCGGAAAGCCCATCCCGGCGCCAACATCGTCGCCATCGACTACGACCCCGGCGCGTCGGAGGTCAACCAGCTCAACCGCATCAAACTGATGCTGTCAACGGCCCGGGGGAAAATCCAACCCGAAGGCTGACGGAAAAAGCGGAACGGGGGTCAGGCACCCGTTCCGCTTTTGCGTTCAGAGAAACAAAAACCGGAACGGGTGCCTCACCCCCGTTCCTATTACCCCCGTTCCGATTTTTGTTATTTTGCGAGCGCGAGCATCAGCTTGTTGCTGCGCGCGATGAAGGCTGTCATCGCCTCGGGAGCGAGGGGATGATTGGCGAGGGTGGCCAGATCGTACAGGTGGCTGCAGAAATCGGGCACCAGCTCTTCGTTTTCATGTTCCAGGATGTACTGCACCAGCGGATGGTTGACGTTTAGAATCAGGGTCTCGCCGCCGGTGTACATGCCGCCCATGTCGCCCATGCCGTACATGCGCATCATGTCCTGCATGCGGCGTCCGTCTTCGTCCTGGGTCAGCAGGCCGGCCACGTCGTGGTTTTTGATCCGGGCCGCCTTCACCGCAAGGCCGTCTTTCTGAAGGGCTTCTTTAAAGACGTTCGCGAGGGTTTCGGTCTCGGCCGCAAGGTCGCCGGAGGCTTCCTCGTCCGTCTCCACTATCGTATCGTTTAAGTCCGCGTCGATCCGGAGGAACCGGTAGTTCTCATTGCGCTGCTCGAGCTGCGTGATGAAGGAGCTGTCAATGTTGTGATCCAGGATCACCGCGTTTAAACCGTGCTCGCGGAACAGGTTGATATACTGGCTCTGCTGCTTGACGTCCGTGACGTAGTAGACGGGATGGCGCTTGTCCGCCGGTGCGGCGTCTTCGGCCCCCGCCGGTTCTTCTGCTTCCGGCTCTTCCGCAGCCGCCTCTTCCGTTTCCGCCGTTTCCGCCGTCCCGGCCTCGCCGGCTGCCGCTTCGGCCGCCTTCTGCTCTTCCTCCTTTTTCAGCAGTTCCGGCAGCGTCGTGTAATTGCCGTCGATATCCTTAAAGAGGATGTAGTCGTTCATCCGGTCGCAGAACTTCGTGTCGCGCAGGCAGCCGTACTTGATGAAGGGGCTGATGTCGTCCCAGTATTTCTCGTAGTTCTCCTTGTCCGTTTTGCACATGCCGGAAAGCTTGTCGGCCACCTTCTTGGAGATGTAATCGCTGATCTTCGTGACGAAGCCGTCGTTCTGCAGCGCGGAACGGGACACGTTCAGCGGAAGGTCCGGGCAGTCGATGACGCCCTTTAAGAGCATCAAGTACTCCGGAATGACCTCTTTGATGTTGTCCGCGATGAACACCTGGTTGTTGTACAGCTTGATCGTGCCTTCGATGGCATCATACTCCATGTTGATCTTCGGGAAGTACAGAATCCCCTTCAGGCGGAAGGGATAATCCATGTTCAGGTGGATCCAGAACAGCGGCTCCTTATAGTCGAGGAACACCTTGCGGTAGAAGGCTTTGTACTCTTCCTCGGTGCAGTCCGCCGGAGTCTTTCCCCAGAGCGGATTCGTGTCGTTGAGCGGCACGGGGCGCTTTCTGATCTTCAGGCGGTCACGGGCCGGCGCAACCTCAACCATTTCCTTCGTGCCGTCCTCGGTTTCCTGCTCTTCGAATTTTGCGTCCTCGTGAATCTCTTCCACGACCACGTCCGTGTCAAGCCGGTCCGCCGCGTCAATCGTCTCGAAAGCTTCCGGCGCGTTCGCCTTCTCCAGGAAGATCTCCACCGGCATGAAGGCGCAGTATTTCTCGATGATTTCTCGGATGCGGTATTCGTTTGCGAACTCCAGGCAATCCTCATTCAGATGCAGCGTGATACGTGTGCCGACACCCTCTTTGGAGCCGTCGCCCATCTCATATTCCGTGCCGCCGTCACAGACCCAGTGGACCGCCGCCGCGTCGGGCTGCCAGGAACGGGAGTCAATCTCGACCGTGTCAGCCACCATAAACGCGGAGTAGAAGCCCAGGCCGAAGTGGCCGATGATCTGGTCCTCGCTGGCCTTGTCCTTGTATTTCTCAAGGAAATCCGTCGCGCCGGAAAAGGCGATCTGATTGATGTATTCGTCGACCTCCTCAGCCGTCATGCCCAGGCCGTTGTCTTCCACGGTCAGGGACTTCTCCTCGGGATTCACCGTAACGGTGATTTTTGCCCTGTAATCGAGCGGAAGCTCCGCTTCGCCCATCATTTCCAGCTTCTTCAGTTTGGTAATGGCGTCGCATCCGTTGGAAATCAGCTCGCGCAGGAAGATATCGTGATCCGAATACAGCCATTTTTTAATGACCGGAAAGATATTCTCGCTGCTGATGGAAAGACTGCCCTGTTTCGTACTCATAAAAACCACTCTCCTTTGCATTGTTTTTCGGTCGTATCATAACCGCACATATCTATTATATGCTTCGAAGAAGAAAATGCAAGAAAAAATCAGCACTCTTTTTTGGTGAGTGCTAATAATTCCTTCGGATCCGCCGGCTGACTCCGGCAAACCGGCGCTATTCCGGAGAAAGGACAAAAAAACCGCCTCCCCCGAGAGGGAAGCGGCATCTGCGACGTCACATGCGGGAGTTCGTTCTCCCTTTTCTTTGTCTGATTTTACAGGCTCACGCGACCCGGATAGTCACCGTTCACAACGTAGTACGCAGCCTTCTCTTCCGGCTTGATGTACACTTTGATGTCGGCAATGGTCTTGCGCTTGTTGTTCGCCTTGAAATCAGCCTCAGCCTTGGCAATCACTTCGGCCACATCGTACTGATCGCCCCAGAGCTCTACAAAAGAGGTCACGGTCTTCTCAGCCTTGACAGCCTTCTTCGCGGCAGCGGCCGGCTTCTTCGCGGCAGCCTTCACGGTCTTCTTCGCGGCAGCGGCCTTCTCTTCAACCGGCTTCTTCGCGGCAACAGCCTTCTCTTCGACAGCCTTGACTTCCGGCTTCACTTCCGCGGCAGCCTTCTTGGTCGTTTCGACCTTCTTCGTCGCTTCCGCCTTCACAGCCGTTTCTGCCTTCTTCACTTCCTCTTTTTTGACTTCGGCAGCCTTCGCGACAACCTTGGTGTTCTTCTTCTCAGCCATTTCATAACTCCTTTCGGTTTCGAAAAAATCCTGAAACGTATGTAACAAAAGTTATTTTTTCTTTACAGTTGTTATTATACTCAGCAAAAGCAAAGTGGCAATGGTAATTTCGGTAATCTTTACCGAAATTATTTTTAAGAGTTGTGCATCATGCACAAATTTCGGGCTATCCCTCGACGATCAGAATCCGTCCGTCGGGCAGGAAGAACAGTTCCGACATCTCGGAGAGCTCCCGGTCGCTCATCCCGGTGATGTCCATTTCCTCGTCCAGATACGCGCGGGCTTCCTTCAGGTTCTTTACGACGACCGCCAGACAGTCATCGAGAAACGCGTCCGCATCTTCGGGCGTATCCGCCACGGGCTCGTCGAACAGCTGCGTCTGATGTTTCAGAAAATAATCCAGAACACCGGCATCGTAAATCATGGCACTCTCCTTTTTGTCCGCCAAAGGCGCACCCGCAGCCTTTAGTATTTCCCGCCGGTCATCTCCGGCTCGTCTGCCGTGGCATCCTCGACGATGTCGTCCGGATCCACGAAATCCTCGGGCTCGTATTTTTTCAGAATCCGGGCACACATGCCGCTGACGTAGTACACCGAGACGATGGTCACCGCCAGTCCCACGACGGCCCACTGCGGGAAGAAATAGATCAGCACCCAGGGCGCGACCGTCAGAATCAGCCCGAAGACCGCATTCGGCAGGTTTAAGACCGCGATGGTCAGGGAATTGTGCAGCCACTGACGCTTCGTCACCGTAAACCGGGCCAGCAGCGGCCAGCCGAACAGCAGCAGCAGGCCGTAAACCGCGGCCGCGACGATCACGACCACCAGCATAACCCGCTGCAGCGTGCCCTCCGCCGCGCTGTATACGAACAGGATGTCCAGCGCGATGAAGATCCCGACCGCCAGGCACATCAGCCAGAGAATCGTCGCCTGTTTGAAATTGTCTTTAAAGGATTTAAAATAGCTCTTCGTCAGCTGGATGTGCTTGCCGCGGACGATCTTCATCGTGACATAATACTTTGCCGTGGTCGCCGCGCCGATCGTGAAGATCGGCAGACTGCAGACAAAGGCGAGGAAATTGATATACAGAATTTCCGTCGAACGGTTCAGCACCGTCATCAGCTTGCCTTCCGGGGAGAAGAATTCCAAAAACATCGCGCGTCCCTTTTCCTTTCTGTGTCGCCTGCAGGGTCGTCTGCATCTACTCTTCCGTGTTCAAAAGCAGGTAGGAAACGAAACGGTCCGCTTCCGCAAGATTCCGTCCGTTCGTCACAAAAACGAGCCGGCAGCCCTCCGGCTGCATGCCGTATTCCGCCAGAACCGGCAGCCCGTCGAGCCGGATCCCGTAGAGGGCCGTCTCCTCTTCTTCCGTATAGACGTTGAAGGCCGACGATTCCTCGGTTCGGTCCGCGACCGCCGCAAGGGTCCCGGCGGAGAGCACGTCCGTCAGCTTCGCGTAGAGGCCCTCATGGCGCAGGCCCTCGAACGCGGTTTCGTCGAGAATCATGTAATCCAGGTCCCGGTTCGCAAGCATCGCGTACAGCGACTGCCAGGCGTATGTCTGCTCAAAGGAGCCCCCGTTTTCCGGGGCAAACTCGATAAAGTTGCCGGAGGATAGCCAGACGTCCTGTTTCCATTTGTTTGCGCCGGCATGCGTCATATAGCCGTCCGTCAGATAGGCCACGGCGCTGTCCGTCATTTTCATATTCACCGTCGCGCCGGAAATGACGACGTCGCGCTGCGCGAGAATGAAGTTCTTCGTCAGGCTGACGGCCGCAATCACAAAGATCACCGCCAGCACGGTCTTCCAGAGCCAGTAGGTGCGAAACTGAACCCATCGTTCCGCCCAGGTCATCTCCTTCATCTTGCGGATCTCCATCCGCAGTCCTTCGATCGGTCCGATTCCATCCGCCATTGATACTGTGTTTCCTTTCGTTAAGCATATGCGGGCCGTCCGGCACTCCGCTCTCCACTCTACCAGAACCGCGCGCGAAAAACAATCCGTCCGCACGCCGACCGCCTTAGCCGCGCTCCGGAATATAACCCCGTTTCTGGTATTCCCCCGGGGTGATGCCGACATTGCGTTTGAACTGCACGCCGAAATAACTCTGAGACGCAAACCCGAGAAAATCGCTGACTTCGGCGATGCTGACATTGGGGTTGCGCAGGATCTCGGTCGCTTTTTCGATTTTGACGCGGGTGATGTAATCCGTCAGCGATTCGCCGAGCTCTTTTTTAAATTTCTTTGAAAGATAGCTGCAGGAATAACCCACGTGTTCCGCGAGGATCTCCGTGGTGATTTTTTCCTGGTAGTGGAACCGGATATAATCACAGCACTGGCGGATCGGCGCGGACAGGGCATCGGACGCATGGCAGTCGTGCACCCGGTGGATATAGTCCTCGATCATCCGGCTGCCCAGCTGCCGCAGCTCCTCAAGTGAAGTCGCCGCTTCAACCTCCTGAAAATACTGATCGCACAGGCTGAGCGACGTCTCCGGAGAAACGCCGCCGCGGATCGCCGCGCGGCTGATCAGAACGGCGCATACCATAATCATGTGCTGCAGCTGCCGGAGCGTTCCGTTCAGCGACAGCACGCCGACTTTCCCGGTAATGGACAGGCTGTGCAGTTCCGCCTGATAATTGAGATTGCCGTCCTCGACCATCTGCAGCATTCGCTGCTCGGCTTCCCAGGTGCCGTGGCGCGCACTGATATCAACTTCGCTATCGGTTTCCGGCGGATTGATCATCCCCTTCTGATCCGCATTCAGATACTGGATCCGGGAAGCGGGAATCGTCTCTCCGGAGATCTGTTTATAGAGCATGATAATGTAGTCATAGAAATGCATCATATAGACGGTCGGCACGTGCTTTAACGCATCGATCATCCGGTGTTTGATGGCAATCGGGAGCCGGTGCTTTGAAAGGCCGCGGTCGAGTTTCGGCAGTGATACGCTGTCATAAAAGACAGGTCCCATGATATGCAGATACTTCACCTGTCCGTGACGCTGGAGATCCCTTTCGAACACGCAGCTCCAGATCAGCTCCATGGAATCCGTCAGCAGAACCGGGTACCGGCAGTCGCTCGAGGCGATATGCTCCCGCAGCGAATTCATCTGCGTCAGCTCAAACAGCGAGGACAGGTTGTAATCCATCGGCACCATGCTGCCGACCATCTGAAGATCCGCGTCATACCGCCAGTAACAGATGGGATATGTCGCCTGAAACAGGGAAACCAGTTCCTCGGTAAATGAAGATGTTTTTCTCATGTCCGCCATGTGAAAACCTTTCTCATGTCTGTCAAAAAACGTCTATTATTATAAAACATCTGCTTCCGATTGTCGAGGGGTATGCCGGCGAAATCCGCGTTTTTTCCGTTTTTGCCCACAGCCGGACAATGAAAAAGGAGACCCTTTTGGGGTCTCCTTTGAATGATCGGGCAGGATTGAAGTTTAACCCTTGACGCCGCCGAGAACCATACCTTTTTCCAGCTTGCCGATGAAGAACGGCAAGGCAATCAGGATGGGGGCGGTGGCGATAACGATAACCGCGTACTGAATCAGCCACCGGTCGTAGTTCGGGTTCTGTGATTTCAGGAAGTCGGTCGTGGAAGCCGTGTACTGTTTCACCCACAGCTGCAGCGGCCAGCAGTCTCTCTGGGTCGGAACATAGATGGAAGCTTCGAACCAGGAGTTCCATTTCATGATGGCGGAGTTGATGGCGGTAACCATCAGCATGCCCTTCGCCTGCGGAAGCAGAACCTTGAACAGGGTGTCCAGGTGGCCGGCGCCGTCGATGGCGGCCGCTTCCACGTAGGACTTGTCGACAGCCGCGAAGGAGTTCGCAACCATCAGCATGAACATGGCGTTGGTGGCGCCGGGGATGATCAGAGCCCAGCGGGTACCGGTCATGCCGAGGGCACGGATAACCATGTAGGTCGGGACAGTACCACCGTTGAACATGGTGGTGAAAACGACGAACAGGGTGATCACGGGCTTCAGCTTGGTGTCACGGCTTAAGATGTAGCCGCCGACGGCGTTCATCAGAAGGCCGAGGGCCGTACCGCCGACCACATACAGCAGGGTGTTCGCGTAACCCATCAGGATACTGTGGTCACGGAACAGCAGACCGTAGCCGCCGAGGTTGAAGCGGCCGATCGGAAGCCAGACAACACCGCTGTGTCCCAGCAGCTCTTTGCCGTCCGAGAACGACGACATGACGACGTGCCACAGCGGGACGATGGAAATCATCATGATAAACAGCAGGAATAAAATGATCAGAACGTCCGCTAAGGTTCCCCAGAAGCCGGGGTTCTGAACCATACCGGTCTTGCCGGATTCACGCATCTTCGCGATTTCCTGCTCCAGTTTGGCGTCGGCGCGGCGCTTTTTCGCGTCGGCCATATATCTTTTTACGCTATCTTGAAAGCTCATTCTTTTTCTCCTTCTCTTTCATAATCCTTGTCACAGCGTCCGATTTAGAACAGTGCGAAGTTGGTAGCCTTCTTGTTCAGCCAGTTGGAGGTCAGAAGAAGGGTTGTACCAACGATGGACTGGAAGAGACCCGAAGCGGTAGACACACCGAAGTTGACGGTATCACCGAAAGCCATACGGTATGTATAGGTGTAAAGAACGTCCGCCACGGAGTAGGTCTTCGGCATGTACAGAAGAAGGACCTTGTCCCAGCCTGCCATGAAAACGGTACCGACAGACAGCGTCAGCAGCATCATCGCCAGCGGAAGGATCGTCGGGATGACGATGTGAATGACGCGCTGGAAACGGTTCGCGCCATCCAGAGCCGCCGCCTCTTTCAGGTCATTGCTGACGTTGGAAATGGCGGTGGTGTAGATGATGGAGCCGTAACCTGCGCCGACCCAGACGCCGATCAACGCGTAGATAAACCAGAAAATAGGTATCTGTGTCTGTGCCAGCCAGTTCTGCTCCGGCAGACCGAAGAGCTTCGAGAGCACCAGAGTGATCGGGCCCTTGTTGCCCAGGAACTCGATAACGAGGGCACACACAACGACGGCCGATACAAAGTTGGGCATGTAGGAAACGATCTGGGCGACACGGCGGTACGGACGCACACGGCACTCGGAGAACAGGATCGCCAGGATGATGCCCGGGAAGAAGCCGAATACCAGGTTGAAGACGGCCATGCAGACCGTGTTGCGGATGGCGGTCGGGAACTGCTGTCCGGTGAACAGGGTGATGAAGTTCTTCATGCCGACCCACTCACTCCCGAACAGGCCCTTGACGACGGAATACTTCTCAAAGGCCATCAGGATACCGACCATCGGTATGTAGTTGAAGATGATGTAGTAAACAATGAACGGAATGAAAAGGACGTACAGCGAACCATTCTTTCGCAGATCCTTTTTCCAGGTGACGCGCGGCGGCTTATAGGTTTCCGCTTTCGGCGCCTTGACTGTTGATTTAGCCATGTACCTTTCCCCCTTTTCTACCGGGCGATGCACTGATCCCCGGCAAATCCAGCCCGACGATTGTTTGTACCGGCCCTCGATTCCGTATTCACAATCGTACCAACAAACTCCGGCCCTTTGACAGGCCTTTCTTCAAACAGGCAGACTCGTGCCTTTTGAACATGTAATTATGATACCAAAACCGGCGCGCCCATACTGTAAAAATTTCGATTTTCCTGTCACAATTTAGTGCAAAAGTGAAAGTTTTTTCAGAATAGTTTTCACTTCGCACCGCTCACCTTTTCCTCAGGGCAGGCGGACCGCTTTCGAGAGCGAAAAGGAATACAGCACGATCTCTTCCACCGGCAGATGGCGCGACCGGGCAAGCGCGCGGGCATACAGCCGCATCTGCGCTTCGTAGCGGCGGACCAGCTCCGCTTCGGCCGCCACGCGGTCCGTCTTGTAATCGACAAGAACGATGTGTCCGTCTTCGATGAACCAGGCGTCGATGATGCCCTGGACAAAGATCATCTCCTCTTCCGCGCGCGGCTCGACGAGCGGAAGAAACTCCGACGGCATCCCGCCCATAAAAAACGGCGTCTCCTTATAATACAGGCCCTTTTCGGCCGCTTCGTGCATCCGCCCGGCCAGGTCCGAATCCAGAAAGGTCTGCACGAGCGGGACGATCACCAGGGCGGCCTGTTCTTCCGTCAGCCGGCCGCTTGCGACCATGCTCTCCATCTGGGCGCCGAGGCTCGTCCGATAATCCCCGCGGGCAAAATCAAAGCATTCCAGCACACGGTGCGTCGCCGTTCCGCGCAGGGCGCCGGCAGAGGGCGTGCCCGACGAAACCCACACCGGCGCCGCCGCTTCGTCCTCCTGGGCAAGCTCCATCATCCGGTGCTTGATCTCCGAAACGGAGTATTTCAGCTTGTGGGCAGCGGATGCCGGGAACGGATAGACAAAGGACAGCCGGTCGGACAGCGCCTGCGCCGCCGCGGGGTCCAATGCGCCGGCGGAAAGCTGTTCGAGCATGTCCGTCCGGCTCTGCGCCGCGCTGCGGCGGACCGCGGGCATCGACAGAAGCTCCGCTTTGTCTTCCCATCGCAGACCGACGGCATTGGGGCCTCCTGCCGACAGGACCGCCGGCATCACCCAGTCCAGCATGGTCTGGGCCGAACGGCGTGCAAAGGACGACAGCGCGGCCGGTTCGGACCAGGTCTTCACGCACTTTTCGGCATCCCGGCCGGAAAGATCGGCGGTCAGGATCAGCTTCTCCTTCGCCCGGGTCATGGCCACGTAAAGCACACGCATCTCCTCGCCCCGCGTATCGGCGCTGATCCGTTCGGCGACGCGGGCCTGGTAGGCGGTTTTGCGCTTCGTGCGGGCTTCCGGATCCACGTCGGACAGACCGATGCCGAGTTCATTGTGCAGCACCATGTTTCCGGACGTGTCCGTCAGGTTGATCTTCCGGTGAAGACCGCCCACAAAAACGACCGGGTATTCGAGACCCTTGCTTTTGTGGATGCTGATGATCCGCACGGCATTCTGGGCTTCGGCGACCTGGGCCATGCCGTAATCCGTATCGAATCGGCGCATCTGGTCGATGTACTGCATGAAATGATGGAGGCCGCGGTAACTCGTGTTTTCAAAGCGGACCGCGACGTCGCAAAGCTGCAGCAGGTTCGCCCGGCGCTGGGCGCCTCCGGGCATGGCCGTGGCAAAGGTCAGATAGCCGGTTTTCTGCAGCAGCGACGAAATCAGCGTGTGGATCGGCACGTCCGCCATGTCCTGTCTTGCCTCGGAAAGAAGCGCGAAAAAACCGTCCAGCACCGAAAGAATCTCCTCCGGAACGGCCGCCCGCGCCTCGGCGTCGGTTTCGCCGGCCGCCGCGCGCTGCGAAAGCCGCATGACCGCCTGCACGAAGCTCATTTCCGGCGGCGCGCTTTTCTTCAGCGCCCACAGCTGTGAATCCGTAAGACCCGCCAGGGGCGAGCGGAGCACGGCGGCAAGCGGGATGTCCTGCAGCGGGTTGTCGATCACAGACAGCAGCGACAGCATCACACGGATTTCCGGCGCGGAAAAGAAGCCGTCCGCGGAGGGCAGATAGGCAGGGATATCCATGTGCATCAGCGTGTCGGCGTAGGCGCGGCCCGCGGACTGCGGCGCGCGAAGCAGAATGACGGCGTCGCTGTATCGCATGGGCCGGCGGACGGTCTGTCCGTCTATGCGTTCTGTAATCAGGAACCCGGGATCGGCCATCAGTTCGCGGATCCGTTTTCCGATCATCACGGCTTCCGGAAGAAGCGCGTCCGGAAGAAGCTCGTCGGAATAGAGCTCCTCTTCCGCTTCGCCGTCCGCGTCCTCGGGCATCACCTCATCCTCTTCGGAACGGACCAGCAGGAGCTCGGCCCGGAAGGCGCCGTCTTCTTCGGGCTCATAGCCGGAGGCGCCGTAATACAGCCGCGCGGGCTCGTCGTATTCGACGCCGCCGAGATCCGCGTGCATGATCCGCTCAAAGATCTGATTCGCCGCGTCCAGCACCTGGCGGCGGCTGCGGAAGTTTTTCGTCAGATCGATCCGCCGCGACAGCGCGCCGGGCCCGCGGCCGAAGGAAGCCATTTTTTCCGTAAAAAGCTGCGGCCGGGCCTGGCGGAAGGAATAAATGCTCTGTTTGACGTCGCCGACCATAAACCGGTTGTGTCCGCCGGCCGGCAGGCGCGAAACGAGACGAAGAATCGCTTCCTGCAGGTCGTTGCTGTCCTGGTATTCGTCGATCATGACCTCGTCGAACTGGGCCGCCAGCGCCTGGGCCGGCGCGCTCGGGGCGCCGTCTTCGCCGGACAGAACCGCCAGGGCAAAATGCTCCATGTCGGAGAAATCGATGATGTTGCGGCGGCGTTTTTCAGCCGCAAAGGCATCCAGAAAATCCAGCGCCAGACGGCAGAGGGTGTGCACGTATCCGCCGGTGTGGCGCATTTCTTCGCGGATCGAAGAAATCGGCTCGGCGAAGCGGCCGGCCAGCGCCGTCACCTGCTTCTTCAGTTTATCCCGGCGGTTTTTGACCTCCTCTTTCAGCAGCGGATCGCAGCTGCACTTTTTTCTGGACAGGGCTGCCCATTCAATGCCGGAAAGCGCGGCCTGCAGGCTTTCGTAATCCGTCGCTTCCGCCATCCGCGCGATGATTTCCGCGTCGGAGTTCAGCGCTTCGAGATAGATGTCCGGACCGTCCGGCCGGGAGGCCAGCTCGATCATATGCCCGATTTCCATCGCAAAGACGTCGACCTGGGCGAGCGCCGTGTGTGCCGTTTCGACGAGCCAGTCCGGCTCGCCCTCTTCTTCCGCCGCGTCATAGGGCGCCGCAAGGCCGGCGATCCAGCCCGCCGGATCCGGCTGACTGTCGGCTTTTTCGGCGATGGCAAGAAAAAGCTCCGCCACCGCGTCGTCGCGGTTGATGCCGGAATAGGCCTCGACCAGACGCAGAAACGCCGGATCGCCGGTTTCGTACCAGCGGTCCATCACTTTTTTCGCGACGTCTGCCTTCAGCAGCTTGATTTCGGTCTGCTCCGCGACACGTGCGTCCGGCTCGATGCCGATCTCGTCAAAATGACTGCGGACCACCCAGCTGCAGAAGCTGTCGATGGTTTCGATATGGGCATGGAAAACCAGGGCCGCCTGGCGCGCAAGACGCACGTCCCCGGGCCGCCCGGCGCTGATTTCGGCGATGGAGCGGGCGATGCGGTCCTTCATCTCCCCGGCTGCCGCCCGGGTAAAGGTCACCACCAGGATCCGCTCGATGTCCACGGGATGCTCCGCGTCCGTCACCAGCTGCGTGATGCGTTCCGTCAGCACCGCGGTCTTTCCGCTGCCGGCCGCCGCGGACACCAGCAGATCGCAGCCCCGCGCGTCGATGACCGCGCGCTGTTCGTCTGTCCAATCTTCTCGTTTCATCATGTTCACTCCACCGGAGCATCCGGTTCTGTGCGGCCGTCGGACGTCTGCCCCGCGGTCAGCGCCCGCGTCATCTCCTGCAGCACACATTCCGTAAATTCCGCCCTTTTCATCGTTTTCTGCTCCTGATACCGGTATCCGGGAATCCGCAGGTCGAACCCGCAGACGCTCCGGTAGGCGCAGTAGTCACATCCGGTCCGGTTCTTCTGGCGGAAGGGATGGGCCGGACGCTTTCCGGAGACGATCTCGTTTCCGGTCTCGATCAGGCGGCGGCGCACGAAGCGCTGCAGAAGCAGCAGCTCCTCTTCCGTCGCGACGCCGGAATAGGCGTCCGGGGTTTTGTTTTTCGTCAGTTTCACGTGGATGACGCTCGAAGGTGTGCCGGTCACACCGGCATCCGCCTGTTCCATCAGCCGGCTGTCAAAGGCGCGCAGGATTTCGGGGCGGTCGTTGATGAGACCCTCCGGGCGCAGTTCGCGCAGGAGCTCCTCGCGAAGGTCCTCCGGCTCTTTCTGCGGATCGATCTTCAGCACGGGGTCCGTGATGTGGTAATACAGCAGGCCCGCCGGCCGGACGCTGCGGCCGGGATTGCGCGCGGACAGGTTCCGGATGACCGCGTCCATGTACAGCGGCAACTGCAGCTGGCGCCCGTAATAGACCGCGCCGTAATCGATCCTGCGGGCAGAGGATTTGTAGTCCATGATTTTTACGTACAGCGCTTCCGGCGACTCCCAGAGGTCGATGCGGTCCACGGTTCCGCCAAAGCGCATGCTGTGCCCGCCGTCCAGCTCGATGCGCATGGACGGCTCGTCGCCGAAGGAATGCTCAAAGGCCTGCGGCGTAAAGCTGCCGCGGCGCACCTGCTCCCTCAGCGCCCAGAAGGTGCGCCCGAGGGTTTTCCGCACACGCGAAAAAGCCCAGGAAAGGCCCGCGTCCGGATCCGACAGCAGCGGGACTTCCTTTGCCAGCGCGGCGGCAAAGGCGCGGTCGGCAATGGCTTCGCTCTCCTCTTCGGAAAGGGCATTCCACGGCAGCCGGCGTGTTTTCAGTTCCTCTGCGTAGGCACAGAGCGCCGCGTGATAGACGTTGCCCAGATCCGGAACGGCGAAGCTGCTGTCTTTGCGTTCCTGCAGTTTCAGTTCGTCGCGCAGAAAATAGGCGTAGGGGCAGGACGCAAAGCGTTCCAGCCGGGAAACCGAGCTTTGCAGCGGAGCGCCGCCGGACCTGCGCGCACCGATGGAGGCGGGGGCCGTCTTCGGCACAGCCGCCGCCAGCAGACGCTCGCGGGCATCCTGCGGGGTCCGCGCATACAGCGCGGTCAGCAGACCTGTCACCCCTTCGCCCGCGGCCGTGTCCCGGAAACCGGCGGCCAGCGCGTCCAGCGCCGGCTCTTCGGCCGACAGAAACAGCAGGGGATCCTCCGTCTCGGGGTATTCCACGCGCAGATCCGCAAACAGGTTCTTCAGGGTATTGACCAGATAGGACGGCGCCACTTCCTTGCCTTCCGCGTCGGATAACGGCCAGGTGAGCACCAGAAGCTCCGACGGGCGCGTCAGCGCCAGATACAGGTAGAAGCGCTGCATAAAACTCTTCTCGCGGTCCGTCGGCGCCAGCTCCCAGTCGGCTTCCTTTAACGCCTGCCGCTCGGCCTGGGTCAGCAGACCGCCGCTTCTGGACACCGCCGGAATCGCGTTGTTTCCCGCGCCGATCAGAAACAGGGCGCGGATGCCCTCCAGACGCGTCCGCTCCAGATCGCCGAAGATCACCGTATCCGCGGAGGCCGGGATCGCGCCGATATCCATCGCGGCCATCCCCGCCTCGAGAAGGGAAAGGTATTCCGCGGCGTCCGTCTGTTCGTCTTCGAGCAGCGCGTCGGTTTTGTCAAGCAGTTCGCAAACGCGCGCGAAGATCTGCCGGCAGACCGCCGCGTCCGTCTCTCTGTGCGCCGCCTCCTTCCGAAGCGTCATCTGCGCAAGCTGCGCCTCGGCGCCGCAGGCGGCAAACAGGCCGCGCAGGGCATCGGAAAACGTGCGGACGGACTGCGGTCCTTTGCAGGCGTCGACAAAGGCTGTCAGGGTGTCCGCGAACCGGGCGCGAAGCGCGTTCGCCGCTTCCGCTTCCTCGGGGCGCATCTGCCGGGGCAGCCGGTCAAAATCCTTCGTATAAGCGTTCCAGCCGCGGATGCCGGCGGCATAGATATAGTTGTCGAGGCGGTCGGCTTCCTCCGGCGTGAAGCCCGAAAGCCCGCAGCGCAGAAAGCTCATGACGCTTTCGTACGAAAAGCGCTCCGTCAGCAGGCCGAAGGCGCTGCGCACCAGCTCCGTGAGCGGATGATACAGCACTTCCGATTTCCGGTCGGTAAACACGGGAACGCCGTATTCTCCAAAAATCTCCTCCGCAAAGCTGCCGTAGGCGGCCAGATCCGGGCAGATCACGGCGACGTCGCGCCAGCGCCAGCCCTTTGTCCGGACAAGATCACGCACAGAGGCGGCGGCGAAGGACAGCTCCCCGCGAAGATCGTGCAGCTGACAGATCCGGATCTGCGGCGCACTGCCGGCCGAAAACGCCGCGGCCGGACGGTCGCGGAACAGGTTCCGTTCCAGAAAGGACAGCATGCTTCCGGCAGCATACCGGCCGTCCATCGGCGTGCCGTCTTTCGTGTGGCGGCCGTCGATCCGGACGGGGTCGTTCACAGTGCAGCCGGCGCGCTTCGCACAGGCGGTCAGACGGCGCACCAGGGTCTTGCTCATGGCAAAAAGCTCCTGCTCGCCGCGGTCGGAAAAGGCGTCCTCCCCGGGATCCATGGTGACGGCCACGGTCACCTCTTTCGCGGCGGTCAGCAGCTGCTCCATCACGTCCATCTGCAGGGGCGTAAAGCCCGTAAACCCGTCGCAGAACACCGTCAGTCCCCGGGCATACGCCGAACGTCCCAGGCAGTCGGCCAGCATGGTCAGCAGGTTTTCGGACGTAATAAAACGCCCCTCCATCGCTTCCAGAAAGCCGCGGTACATCACGAGGATGTCCGCCTGGCGCATCGCGAAGGAAGGGCTGATGCCCGGTGTATCCGTCATCCGCTCCACATCGGAGGGGGAAATCCGGTACTGCATGAACTCGGTCAGCAGGGATTTCATTTCGTCAATATAGCCCGGCCGGCGAAGAAGCCGGCGCAGATGCCCCAGTTCCTCCTCGTGTTCAGAGGCCACCCGGCGCAGCAGAAGGTTTTTCCCGGTATCCTCGAGAATCGAAAGCGTCTGGATGCCCAGCTCGTCAAACACGCGGTAGGCCAGCCGGTTGAAGGAAAGCACGTCCACGTTCATGATCACGTGGTCCGGATGACGGCGCGTGATCTCGGCCTGGGCCGCCATCGTAAACTGCTCCGGCACCAGCAGGAGGTAATTCTCCTGCGGATGCGCGAGGCTTTGCCGGATGATTTCGCTGTAGATTCGGTGTGTTTTGCCGCTTCCGGCACTGCCGGTCAAGAACGTTAATGCCATGGTGTTTTATCCGATCCGGTTGTATCCTTTTCCCACAAAACGGGAAGAATCAATGAAGTCGTAGGGCGTCATCTGATACACATAGTAGTTGAGCCAATTCGTGTAGATGGCGTTGGACTGGCTGCGCCAGCGAAGAAGCGGCCGCTGTTCCGGGTCGTCATCCGGATAGTAGTTCACCGGGATGTCGGGGTTCAGCCCCTTGTCCACGTCGCGGCGGTATTCCTTGTCCAGCGTCATCCGGTCGTACTCGAAATGCCCGAACACAAAGATCTGACTGCCGTCCGCGTTCATGCAGATAAGAATGCCGGCTTCCTCGGAATCCGAGACCACCAGAAGATCCCGGCAGGAGCGGATATCCTCGCGGCGGCATTCCGTATAGCGGGATACCGGCGCCCAGTATACGTCGTCGAAGCCGCGCACCAGCGGAACCTTGCGGTTCTCCACCTGCTGCGGATAGATGCCGGAAAGCTTTTTCTCCAGCGGATATTTCTGAATGCCGTAGTGGTAGTACACGCCGGCCTGGGCGCCCCAGCAGATGTGCAGCGTGCTCGTGACGTGGGTCTTGCTCCACTCCATGATCTCGCAGAGCTCGTCCCAGTAGTCCACTTCCTCGAAGGGCACCTGCTCCACCGGCGCGCCGGTGATGATCAGACCGTCGTAGTTTTCGTCGCGCACCTCGGAAAAGCTCTTGTAGAAATCATTCAGATGCGACTTGGACACGTGGGTCGGGCTGTAGCTCTCCGTCGCGAGAAACGTCACGTTCACCTGCAGCGGCGTGTTCGACATCAGGCGAAGCAGCTGCAGCTCTGTATCCTCTTTTAACGGCATGAGATTCAAGATCGCGATCTCGATGGGACGCATGTCCTGATGCAGGGCGCGGTCCTCGTCGATCACGAAGATATTCTCCCGTTCCAGGATGTTTTTGGCCGGCAGGTTGTTCTGTGTGCGAATCGGCATAATCCATTTTTCCTTTTCTATCTCTCGCCGTCAGGCGTTGTTCTTCAGCTGCTGCAGCAGGTCTTCTTCCGACAGGACCGGGATGCCCAGCGCCTGGGCCTTCGCCAGCTTGCTTCCGGCCGCCTCTCCGGCGAGCAGGAAGTCCGTTTTCGCCGAAACGCTTCCGGCGACCCTGCCCCCGTGGGCTTCGATCAGCGCCGCCGCTTCCTTGCGGCCCATGGTCGGCAGCGTCCCGGTGATCACAAACGTCTTGCCGGCCAGTTCGGCGCCGGCCGCCGCGTGCTCTTCGGCTTCCATCCGGACCCCCGCGTCCGCGAGGCGCTGCAGCAGTTCTGTGTTTTTCGGATCCGCGAAATAGTCCCGGATGGCCGCAACCGCCGCCGGACCGATATCCTCTACGGAAAGCAGCGCTTCCTCGTCCGCCTCTGCCAGCGCTGGGATGCTGTGAAAGACCGTCATCAGGCCGCGGGCGCCCGCCGGGCCGATGCCGGCGATGCCGAGTCCGCACAGAAGGCGGTCCGCGCCGTTCGCTTTGGACCCGTCGATAGCCGAAAGCAGGTTGTCGACGCTTTTTTCGCGTCCGACAAGACCGTTCTCGATCAGTTCGCCGCGGTGCTCAGCCAGATGATAAATGTCCCCGATGTCCGACAGATAGCCGCTCCGGCAGAGTTTTTCCACATTTGACGCGCCGAGGCCTTTGATATCCATGGCTTCACGGCTGGCGAAGTGGATCAGGTGCCGTTCCCGCTGGGCCGGACAGGCCGGATTGGTGCACAGGATGTTCGCCGTGCCTTCCTCGCGCACGGTTTTCGCACCGCAGACCGGGCAGGTGCCGGGAATGCGGTAGGGCGCGGCGCCGGCCGGGCGTTTTTCCTTTACGACGGCTTTGATCTTCGGGATGATCTCGCCGGATTTGTAGACGAGGACCGTGTCTCCGATGCGGATGTCCATGTCGTCGATGAAATCCTGGTTGTGCAGCGTCGCCCGCGACACCTGGGTTCCGCACAGGCGCACCGGCGAAAACACGGCGGTCGGATTCACGCGGCCGGTCCGGCCGACGGTCAGCTCGATGTCTTGAAGCACCGCTTCCTTTTCTTCCGGCGGATACTTGTAGGCCCCGGCCCAGTGGGGCACCTTCGACGTGGTGCCCACGGCCTCCCGCTCGGAAAAGCGGTTCAGCTTGACGACGGCGCCGTCGATGTCGTAGCCGAGGGTTCCCCGCTGCTCTCCGATGGCGCAGATGGCGTCCCAGACCTCGTCTTCCGTGTGACACAGCCGGGGGGACTCGATGGTGCGGATCCCCTGGGAACGCATATAATCATAGGCTTCGAGATGGGTGGAAAATGCCGCACCCCGGACCTGCTGGAGATTGAAAATGAACATTCGAAGGCCGCGGCGTTCGACGATTGACGGATCCGTCTGGCGCAGCGTGCCGGCGGCGCAGTTGCGGGGATTGGCAAACAGGCGCTTTCCGAGCATTTCCTGTTCTTCGTTGACCGCCAGAAAGGCCTCTTCCGACATGTAGACTTCGCCGCGGATTTCCAGGTATTCCGGGCCGTCGGGCAGCTGGGCTCGCACGTCCGGAATCCGCAGCGCGTTGGCCGTGACGTCCTCGCCGAACCGGATGCCGTCGCCGCGGGTTTCCGCAAGGGCGAGGCGGCCGTTTTCGTAGCGCAGCGTCATGGACAGCCCGTCGATCTTGTATTCCACGACAAATTCCGGATCCTCAAAGGTCCGGCGCATTTCCCGGACAAAGGCGTCCACCTCTTCCCGGGAGAAGACATCCCGCAGACTCAGCATGGGCACGTTGTGGCGCACTAAGACGCCGGCCTCGCGCTTCGCCGTTCCGCCGACCTTCTGGGTGGGCGAATCCGCCTCGACGAGCTCCGGAAAGGCGGCCTCGATGGCGCGCAGGCGGCGCATCAGCAGGTCGTATTCATAGTCCGTGATCTCGGGGGCGTCCTGATTGTAATACCGGTCGCTGTGATAGGCGATGGTCTCGCGAAGGGACGCGGCCTGCGCCGCGGCTTCCGATGCGCTCTCCGGAATGGTGTAGTGTTCCTGCGGGATTTCCATGCTCTGCTTCCTCAGCCTTTCGTACGTGAAGGGGTCCTGCGTGTCTTTTTCTGTTCCGGCGCCGGATGCTCTGTTTTCCGGGGCGCTTCGGCAGAAAGCTGCCGGATTTCTTCCTCTGTCAGTTCGCGCCACTGCCCTTCCTTCAGATCCCCGAGGCCGAGGCCTCCGAAGCGGATCCGGACCAGGTCCCGGACGCGGTATCCGAGTTCCGCGCACATCCGCCGGATCTGGCGGTTGCGCCCTTCCCGAAGGACGATAAAGAACGAATCCGGTCCGTCGCGGCGCGCGCTGCAGGGCGCGGTCCGCACGGAAAGCTCCGACAGCCAGACGCCGGCGCGCATCCGGTCGAGGAAATCCTCCGTCACCGCATGGTCGACGGTGACCCGGTATTCCTTTTCATGGCCGAACCGCGCGTGGG
>JAZQBE010000036.1:0-12466 GCA_045545575.1 Shuttleworthella sp. | reverse complement strand
ACGATCCGACTTGACACCTCATCACGGAGGTCGGCGACACCTGCCTGCGGCTGGACCGCGCGCCGGAAATCACGCAATTCGGCACGCCCGACATCCTCATCGGCCCCATCAACGGCGCCTACGGCAACATGAACGAGCATGATTTTGCCGCGCTCTGCGACGCCGTGCGGCCAAAGCTTGCTATTCCCTGCCATTACGGGCTGTTCGCCATCCACGGCGGGAATCCCGGCGTCTTCATGGACGACATGAATGCCCGCGGCCTGCCGTATCTGCTGATGACACAAGGGGAGCAGCTCCGGCTTTGATGCGATTCAAGATCGGGATGGATATGTTTTCCTTCCCTCAGATGTGTTATACTTAATCCATGTTTTATGGGGATGCGGGTGTTCGAAGCCTGTATGGAACAATTAAAGGGGGCATTATGTTTAAGGGGTTAACGAAAGAGGAGAAATCCTGGGTTCTGTACGACGTGGGCAATTCGGCGTTTACGATGCTGGCCTGCTCTCTGATCCCGATCTGGTTTAAGAGTCTGGCCATCGGCACGGGTCCGGGGCAGATTTCCGGGGATCACGCGACGGCCTACTATTCCATCGCGATTGCGGTCGTCACCGTGATCGTAGCGCTGCTTGGCCCGATGCTCGGCGCCATTGCCGACCACAAGGACACCAAAAAGATCTTCTTCACCACCGCGGTCGCGCTGGGCGTCGTCGGCTGCATTATCAACGGTTTCGCCACAAGCTGGGTTGTTTTCATCATTATCTTCGTCCTGACGCGCATCGCATATCAGTCTTCGCTGACGTTCTACGACTCCATGCTGAATGACGTCACGACCGAGGACCGCATGGACGAGGTGTCTTCCTACGGCTATGCCTGGGGCTATATCGGTTCGTGCATTCCCTTCCTGGTCGCCCTCATCGCCTATGTTTTGGGTCCGGACATGCTCGGCAAGATTCCCGGCCGCCTGTCCATGATCATCGGCTTCGCCGTCACCGGCATCTGGTGGTTCATCGTCACCATGCCGCTGATCAAAAACTATAAGCAGCGCAATTACGTCGAAAGCACACGCGGAGCCATCGGCGCAGCCTTTCAGCAGATCTTCCGCACCTTGAAGAAGATCGCCACCGGCAACAAGAAGGTGCTGTTCTTCCTGATCGCGTTCTTCCTGTACATCGACGGCGTCGGCACCATCATCGACAACTGCATCAACATCGGCACCGACCTCGGCCTGAACACGGTGGGCCAGGTGGTCTTCCTGCTCGCGACCCAGGTGGTTGCCTGGATCGGCTCCTTAGTCTTTGCCCGCCTCTCCCGCAAGTTTGACACCGTGCCTTTGATCTTAGTCTGCATCGCCGGCTATTTCGCCGTCTGTCTGTACGCGCTCGCGCTGACCACGATCTGGCACTTCGGCGTCCTGGCCTTCGGCGTCGGCTGCTTCCAGGGTTCGATCCAGTCCCTGTCCCGAAGCTATTTCTCGAAGATCATCCCGCCGGAAAACAGCGGCGAGTATTTCGGCATCTACGACATCTTCGCCAAGGGCGCTTCCTTCCTGGGATCCGCGTTAATCGCGGCGGTCAAGCTCGCCGGCGGTACGATCAACATCGCCGTGGCGTCTCTGGCCATCTTCTTCGCACTGGGATTTGTCTTCCTGATTCTTTCCGGAAAGCAGCAGATCGTCGGCCGCGAGGCGTAAGCCCGGCGATCCAATTCCTTCTTACAGCACAAAAATACAGGCCGGCGGTTCACCGCCGGCCTGTATTCTGTTTTTTAACGATGAATGCCGCCCTGTCAAAGCCTCAGCGGATCAGCGCCTCGAGGGTCTCAAACAGCGCCTCCGGCTCCACCGGCTTGCTTAAGTGCGCATTTAAACCGGACTGCATGCTGCGCTGTACGTCTTCGTCGAAGGCATTGGTGGTCAGCGCGATGATGGGAATCGTCTTCGCGTCCGCCCGGTCCATCGAGCGGATCCGTTTTGTCGCCTCGAGTCCGTCCATCTCCGGCATGCGCATGTCCATGAGGATCGCGTCATAATACCCGGGATCGCGGCCTGCGAACATCTCGACGGCCACCTTTCCGTTCACCGCCAGCTCGGCATCCATCTCACGCATGGACAGCACCATCATGATGATCTCGGCATTGACCGTCACATCCTCTGCCAGAAGCACACGCTTTCCCTTCAGGTCCGCCGTCGTCTTTTCCAGCTTCTCGTTCTTGCGGCGGAACGCCTCCCGGAATTCCTCCATCACGCTCCCGGCGAACAGGGGTTTCGCGACGAAGGTGTCGACGCCGGCCGCCTTTGCCTCATCTGCGATATCCTCCCAGTTGAAGGACGTCAGGATGATAATCGGCGTATCGTTTCCGACCACGGAGCGGATCTGCCGGGCCGTTTCGACGCCGTCCATCTCCGGCATGCGCCAGTCCACAAGAATCAGATCGTAGTCCTCCCGGCGCCCGTGACGGACCCGGACCTTGTCCACGCCTTCCCAGCCGGATTCGGCCGTCTCACAGTGAATGCCGATCTTTCCAAGCACGATTTCCGCGTGCTCCAGGGCCACCTCGTCGTCATCGATCACAAGCACGCTTAAATCCCGCGGAATCAGATTCTCCCTGTCCTCCGCGA
Source organism: Shuttleworthella sp. (assembly GCA_045545575.1). Lineage (GTDB taxonomy): Bacteria > Bacillota > Clostridia > Lachnospirales > Lachnospiraceae > Shuttleworthia. The sequence goes on along the minus strand of JAZQBE010000036.1, from coordinate 9,849 downwards.
TGCTTTTCCGGTCGGATTCTCCCAGCGTCACCATGACCGTAAACACCGTCCCCCGGCCTTTTTCGCTTTCCACCTCGATGTGCCCGTTCATCAGCTCCACGATGCTCTTTGTGATGGGCATGCCCAGTCCGGTGCTTCCGTACCGGCTTGTGGCGGAGGAATCCTCCTGGCTGAAGGCGTCGAAGACATGGGGCAGAAACGCTTCGCTCATGCCGATACCGGTATCGCTGATCACGAACTTCAGCGTCGCTTTCCGGTCAAACCGCTGTCCCTCTTCAATGTCGAAACGGACGGCGCCCCCCGCCGGCGTAAACTTCACGGCGTTGCCTAAGATGTTGATCAGCACCTGCTTCAGCTTTGTGGCGTCGCCGACGTAATAATCGTCGATGTGACCCTTGATCTGACAGTCGTAGGTCAGCTCCTTGTCTCTGCACTGCCCGCTGATCATCGTGTTGATCTGTTCGAGGGCTTTGGAAAACGAAAATTCCTCCTGGCGGATGGTCATGCGCCCGGATTCGATCCGGCTCATATCGAGGATATCGTTGATGATTCCCAGCAGATGCTGCGCCGACGTGCCGATTTTTTCCAGGTACTCCTTCACCTTTCCGCTTACGCCCGGATCGTTCATGGCAATGCTGTTCAGGCCGATGATGGCGTTCATGGGCGTGCGGATCTCGTGGCTCATATTGGAAAGAAAGGCCGTCTTTGCCCGGTTGGCCTGTTCCGCCGCGGCAAGAGCCTCCTGCAGGGCTTCCCGGCTCTCGGCAAGCTCCGCCGTCTGGATCTTTTCCCGCGCGACGGCTTCCTCCAGTTCCCTGCGGTATTCCTCCTTTTCGTCCTCCGTGACAAAGCTGTGGAGAATACAGGTGCCCAGCATATAGCCGACGGCATAGAACGGAAGCAGCGGATAAAAGACCTGTACCGCGATGCAGACCGCCATGGCGATTCCGAACAGGCCGACCGTCAGATGACGCCGGCGCTCCGAGCCTTCGCTATGCACGGTAATCCGCAGGGTGTAAACCGACGTCATGACAAACAGCAGGATCTGGATGGCAAGCGTCACATAGCGCGCGGTGCCCGCGTAATAGGCGCCGCTTTCGTCGAACCAGAACAGCGTCGGATGAAAGAAATTGATGAAGACGGCAACGGTTTCAAAGCACAGAAACAGCCAGCCCGCATGGGAAAGAAAGGTTCCGAACGCGTTCTTTTCCCCCAGATAGGAGATCACGTAGCGTGTCCACAGCATGACAGCAGCGGCCATTGCAATAAAATGCACGGCCGTATCCGCGTACAGGATTGCCGTCAGCCGGCGCGCTTCCAGAATTCCCCAGAGCATATCCGTGATAAGATAGCCCATGATTCCCAGAAGGAACCGGCGGTAATCGTGTTGTACTTTTGTCAGCGGTTTCCGTTCCCGGCCGTCAAACAGCTCCCGGTTAGTCACCAGAAGCAGGATCATCGCCAGGATACCGATAATAGAATACATCATATCAGCAGTCCTCTGCCCTGCCGGCTTGCATGGCGTTCACTCTTCCAATGCCAAACCGCATCCTCAGGACGCACAGATCCGGACAAGTTTTTCGTACGCGCTGCGGATCGCCGCGGCCAGTTCCAGGCAGTCCGAACAGTCATTGCCGGTCCGGCCGCGAAGCAGCTCGGTCAGCGTACAGGCGGGCTCATAAATCGGCGTCAGCGCCAGATTGCCGGCCGACCCCTTTAAGGCGTGCGCCGCTTCGAAGGCCGCCACAGGATCCTGGGCGTCCATCGCGTCAAACAGCTTCTGAAAATTCGCGTCTCCCGGGATCATATTCACCATGCGCAGGTAAAAATCCTCTCTGCCCATGCAGGTCTTCAGTCCCGCTTCCGTGTTTGCGCCGAATTCCTTCAGCATATCGATCGTCATCACAAACTCCTTTCAGTTCTGCCTGTTCAATACATCCGCAATCGTTTTCGTCATCACGGCTATGTCGATGGGTTTGGCGATGTGTCCGTCCATGCCGGCATCCTTCGCCGCGCGCACGTCCTCCGCAAACGCGTTTGCCGTCATCGCGATCACCGGAACGGCGGCCCGCACGGGATCCTCCAGCGCCCGGATCGCTTTCGCCGCCGCATATCCGTCCATGACCGGCATCTGGATATCCATCAGGATCAGATCATATGTCCCGGGTTCGGCGGACGAAACCTTCTCCACGGCTTCCTGCCCGTTTTCCGCCGCATCGACGGCAAACCCCAGCTGCTCTAGGATCATGCGGGCAATTTCCATGTTGATCATGTTGTCCTCGACGAGAAGGAGCCGCTTCCCGGCAAAGTCGACGGTCTCTTCCGGGGCTTCTTCCCGGGGCGTGTCGGTGATCTCCTCCGGATTCGCCCGGCGCAGCTTCAGACGGATGATCATTTCCGTTCCGCTGCCCGGCGCGGTCATCACTTCGATCGAACCGCCCATCAGATCCACGATGCTCTTTGTGATGGAAAGGCCCAGACCGGTCCCTTCGATTCCGCTGTCCGTGGATGTGCGTTCCCGCTCAAACGCGTGGAACATCTTCTCGGCAAAGTCCTTCGACATGCCGATGCCGTTGTCCTGAATCCGTATTTCATAGGAGCTGTAGCCGTCCACACCGTCGTCCGTCTCCCAGAGGGCGGCGGAAACGGTTCCGCCTTCGGGTGTAAACTTGTAGGCGTTGCTGAGGATGTTCAGGAGCACCCGGTTCAGGTTCTTCTTATCACACCACACGTACCGGTGGCGAACCTGGGACGTGTGGACGGAAAAATCCATCCGCTTCTGCTTCATCTGTTCCGAGAACAGGTTCTGCATCCCGTCGAACAGCGCACACAGATCCGTGGGCACGTATTCCAGTTCGATCTTCCCGTTCTCAATGCGGCTCATTTCAAGGATGTCGTTGATCAGTGCAAGCAGATGCCGGCTCGAGAGATTGATCTTTTCAAGATACTCCCGCAGAGGCCCGGACGTCGGCTCCTGCAGTGCAAGATTCGTATAGCCGATGATGGCGTTCATGGGGGTGCGGATATCGTGGGACATGTTGAACAGAAACTGGCTTTTGGCCAGACTTCCTTCCACGGCGCGGATCTTCTCGCGCTCGGACGCCTCATGCTTTTTCCGCACATAATCCTGCACATACAGCATGACCACCAGTCCCACGAAAATGATGACCATGGCGACCGCGCCGCCCCAGCCCAGGACCTTCTTCATCTCTTCCACGCTCCGGCCGCCGGCCAGACGCTTCGCGAGCCACATCAAAGACGAATAGATGAGAAGCATAAAAAGCACGACACCCGAAAACGAAATGCCGCTGTATTCCGTCAGGGAGCTGTTGCGCACCGTGCGCCAGTAAAAAATGAAGCCGACCAGGCACCACAGGCTTAAGAGCAGAAAAGCTTCGCTGCCCATGGCCTCCATGGCGGTCAGATTCGGCACGATCTGCACCACGCCGAACAGCACGGAAATGAGCGTTCCCGCGATGCCCGTCACAACTCTTTTCGTGTTCCCCTCGGACTTCGCGATCTTCCACGCGGCCGCCGAGGCGTACCCGAAGCCGACAATGGCGCCAAAAGACGTCAGGTCCACAAACCAGTTGAGGGTGTTCCGGCCGAGAAAAGCGAGCGCGATGGAGATCACCATGATAAACAGGATGCTGTAGGTCGTTTTTGAAAACTGCTCTGCAAGGATGTGGTCCTCGGCCATCGTCGTCAGGATCCGCGTCGTCGCCCGGTACCCGCTGATGATGCCGGTCAGAATCGCCGCGATGGCCGTGACGACGATGATCACAATTCCGGCCTTGCCCAGAAAACGTCCTGCCACAAAAAACGTCGGAACAGACGCGATGCCGCTGAAGCGGTCCAGGGAAGAAACGTACTCCTGCCACGTTCCGGCGCCGTCCGGCACGGCTGCGACAGCAATCGCCGCCATGGAAGCATAGGCTAAGGCGGCACAGAGAATCGACACCACGAGCAGCGGCCACGACTTCCGGATCGGGAACTTATAGTGCGCCGTATCGAACGAAGTGACCTCGAAGCCGACGTACGCCCATGGTGCAAGGATGACCAGACTGAATATGGCATAGGCTTTCCCTGTGCCGTTCGTGCCGAAATCCGCAAGGGAGCCGCTGGCGACAGCGTGCGGAAGGCACACGGCCGCAAGAACGGCGATGCCAGCAAAAAGCAGCACCGCAAGAGCGGTATGAAGCCTCTGAAGCAGCGGTTTCGCGACAATGAACAGGACGCCGATCCCGCCAAGCACCAGCGCGGACACCACGACCTCCATGGGATAGATCACGTTTCCCGCAACCGTATAATGCAAATCGGTATGAACGGCGTCGCCCAGAAGCAGCCGGACGATGTAAAACAGCGCCGTACCGTTTAAAAAGACGATCGTCAGGTAGGAAAGACAGAGAAACCAGGAACTTAAAAAGGCGTGATCTCTTCCGAAGGCTTCCTTGGTATAGGAATAAATGCCGCCCGTAATCGCCGAACGCCCCATAAGATAGGAAAAATTGGCAGCGATAATCAGCATGATCACCATGCCGACGATCATGGCCGCGATCGTTCCCGCCGGTCCGGCGACCGGCAGAAACGTATTCCCTGGCATGGCAAACACGTCCCAGCCGACCATGGCGCCGAATGCCATCCCCCACACATCAAGCGGTGACAGCTAGCGGTCCAGAACCCTCGTCTTGTTCAAAGATTCCTCCATCACTTATGCCTTCCTGCCCCTTTGTTCCGAGCCGGTCGATCCTCACTCAGTCGACCACCTCCAGGCGGGTTTCCATCCCCAGTCCCAGATGCTTGTTTTCTTCAAAGTATCCCAGCAGCGTCTGAACGTCGCTCGTCGTCAGCGTCACACGCTTTCCGTTCGCCTCGACCTCTTCCGGCGTCACGCCGAAAAAGTCCTCCAGGCTGTTGTAGTGGAATTCCTGAATGCCGACGGTATAGAGCGCGCTGTCGTCGATGTCCTGTCCGTTCAGTTCACACTTCAGCAGTTCGTGACGCGACTTGGAATAGACGACATGCATCCCGCGGGACAGCTGGTAGAACTCGGTGTGGTTCCCCAGCCACGCGTCGTCACGGTAAATGTGCAGCAGCATCCGCTTCAGCTGGGCGCCGGTAACCTTTACACCAAAGGATTTCCCGTCGTAGGGATAGCATTCCGTGAAATCCTGGAACGTGACGATCGGCCCTAAGGCGGTCTTGCGGACCGACCCGGAGCCCATAAAGAACAGGTCCACCCCAAGGGAATCCTTCATGGCATCGGCAAATACGCCGCCAAGGACGGTCTGCGTCCAGCGGTCAGGATGCTCTAATTCCGCGTCGAAATTGGCGACGACCTTCGCATATTTCAGGTCCGTTTTTTCCTTGATGGATTTGATCAGGTGCTCGATTTTTTCATCGCGCGGGCAGGTGTCCGCGTTGATCGGCACCGCCTCCCACTTATAGTCGGCGACGCAGTTGTTGTCGGTATCGACCATGATGTCAAAGCGGCCGATCTGGTCCGTTCCGGTGCCCGCCTGGACGATCAGGATGTCGTTGACCTTCGCGGGTTCCGTGATAAAGGTATGGGAATGCCCGCCGACGATGACGTCGACGCCCCAGGACGGATCGAGAATCGCCGCAAGCTTCTTGTCCTCCTCAAAACCGATGTGGGTCAGCAGCACCGTGAAGTCGATGTCGATGGCGTTGTAAGCGTTGCAGATCTTTCCGACCTCTTCCGCGGCGTCCTGAATGCCGATAAAGGAACCGATCAGCTTTTCGCCCTTCGTCTGGGAGATGACGGCGTCCGTCAGGATCCCGATGAACAGGATCTTCATGCCGTCGATTTCAATGATGTGGTGGGCCTTGAACAGGCGGGTTCCGTTCCCCTTGATGTACAGGTTCGCGTTGATGATGGGGAAGGACGCCATTTTCTCGAGAAACAGCAGGTGCGCCACGCCGTAGTCGGTCTCGTGATTGCCGAGGGTAACGACGTCCGGCGCAAGCAGGTTGACGATCTGAATCGTGGAAAGCCCCTGGAATTCACTGTCAATGACAGAACCCCGGAACATGTCTCCGGCAATCACGTAGAGGACGTTTTCCTCCTCGTTCCGGCACTTGTTCAGATACCCCGACAGCATGGATACACCGCCGGTCAGTTTGTCATCCACATGTTCCGCAAGAAAGTCCCCGTGCATGTCGTTGGAATGCAGAAGCGTCAGTTTTTTGTATCGATCCCTGTCCTGAAACTCCTTTGCCCGCATTACAGTCTCCTTTCTCAGACCTGCCGTTTTCAGCATCTTTACCGTCATTATGACAGAATTGTCTGTCATGCCAAGTATCATTCCGGCACCCATTCGTAAATCCAGAGGGTGCTCGAACCCGCGCCGCCGTACAGATTTATTATGACACGCTTTTGCGTCCGCTTCAACCGGATGAAGCGCTGCGCGTTCCGAAAATGCAAACAGAAAAGACTCCCGAATCTCTTCGGGAGCCTTTGCAGACGTCAGAAACGGTCTCTTATTTGGCCATGGCCTCCTGGACAGCCACAGCGACCGCCACGGTCATGCCGACCATCGGGTTGTTTCCTGCGCCGAGGAAGCCCATCATCTCAACGTGCGCCGGAACGGAGGAGGAACCTGCGAACTGCGCATCGGAGTGCATACGGCCAAGGGTATCCGTCATACCATAGGAAGCGGGACCTGCAGCCATGTTGTCGGGATGCAGGGTACGTCCGGTACCGCCGCCGGAAGCGACCGAGAAATACTTCTTGCCGGCTTCCCAGCGCTCTTTCTTGTAGGTACCTGCGACCGGATGCTGGAAACGGGTGGGGTTCGTGGAGTTGCCGGTGATGGAGACATCGGCACCTTCATGCCACATGATCGCGACGCCTTCACGGACGTCGTCCGCGCCGTAGCAGTTGACCTTCGCGCGGTCGCCGGTGGAATAGGCGGTCTTGCTGACGATCGTCAGGGCGTGATCCTCTTTGACATCCGCGGACAGATAGTCGTACTTGGTCTGGACATAGGTGAAACCATTGATGCGGCTGATGATCATCGCGGCATCTTTTCCGAGACCGTTCAGGATAACGCGGAGAGGCTTCTGGCGAACCTTGTTCGCGTTCAGAGCGATCTTGATCGCGCCTTCCGCAGCCGCGAAGGACTCGTGGCCCGCGAGGAACGCGAAGCATTCGGTTTCTTCGTCAAGCAGCATCGCGCCCAGATTGCCGTGGCCGATACCGACCTGACGCTGATCGGCAACAGAGCCGGGAATGCAGAATGCCTGCAGACCGACACCGATCCATTTCGCCGCGTCCGCAGCCTTCGTCGCGCCTTCCTTCATGGCGATGGCGGCGCCGAGCTCGTACGCCCACTTTACGTTTTCAAAGCAGATCGGCTGCGTGCTCTCAACGATGCTGTAAGCATCCACACCCTTGCCGTTGGTAAAAGCCTTCACATCCTCAAAGCTCTTGAAGCCGTACTTGTCAAGAACGGGCTGCAGCTGGGGCATGCGACCTTCATAGTTTTCAAACAAAGCCATTGCTGCACCTCCTCCTTATTCTTTCCGCGGATCGATCCACTTGACCGCTCCGTCCTCTGCCTTAAAACGGCCGTACGTGCCGAGGTTCTTCTCATAGGCCTCGTTCGGAGACATGCCGTTCTTGATCGCATCCATCATCTTGCCGAGGCTCAGGAACTGATAGCCGCAAACCTGGTCGTCTTTGTCGAGCGCCATCTTTACGACGTAGCCTTCGGTCATTTCCAGATAACGGGTGCCCTTCTCCGCCGTGCCGTACATCGTACCGACCATGGAGCGGAGGCCCTTGCCGAGGTCTTCCAGACCGGCGCCGATGCGAAGTCCGTCGTCAGAGAACGCGGACTGCGTGCGGCCGTATACGATCTGCAGGAACAGCTCGCGCATGGCGGTGTTGATCGCGTCGCAGACCAGGTCGGTGTTCAGCGCTTCCAGGATGGTTTTGCCCGGAAGGATTTCGCTCGCCATGGCTGCGGAGTGGGTCATGCCGGAGCAGCCGATCGTCTCGACTAAAGCTTCCTGGATCACGCCGTCCTTCACGTTCAGGCTCAGCTTGCAGGTGCCCTGCTGCGGAGCGCACCAGCCGACACCGTGTGTGTAGCCGGAAATGTCCTTAATCTCTTTTGCCTGGACCCATTTTCCCTCTTCGGGAATCGGAGCAGGCCCATGATTCGGGCCCTTCGCCACACACGTCATCTCTTCAATTTCTTTTGTGTATTGCATATGACATCTATCCTCCTTTTGTGTATTAGGACTTCAGTACCTAAAAGTAACTGTACCACAAAAGCCCCTTCATTTTCAATATATGAAGGGGCTCTTGGCCATACTTTTTCAAATGTCGCAGTCGAAGATGGCCTTCTTCGCAATGCGGTCGCCGTACTCGCTTTTCCAGCGGATGTGCGGCCCGGAAGCCGCGTAGGCCGGAAGGGCTTCTTTCTCCATCGTGATGATGATCATCAGGTCAAAGCGGTTGGCGATGTCGGAGTTGGAAACCCGGATGTCCAGCGAATGAACGCCGGGAATCGAAAGCGTCTCCGCAAAGATTTCCCGCACGGGCTGCACAAGGGCTTTGACATCCGTGCCCTCCGTGAATTTCACAATGATATAGTGCTCCATCATAGACGTACTCCTTATCTTGCGTTCTCAAACATCAGTTCCGGCGACGGCCAGTCCCCGTAATGGACATTCACAAAATACGCTGCTCCGGCATCGGGCCCGCCCGCCGGCCGTGGCACCGGAAACGGAACAGGTGGAATAGCTCGCGCTGATCCGGGCGCTGCCCGCATCTCCTCGATGGCCTTCGCGGCGCCTTCGTTTCCGTACAGCAGCTGGATGGACCGCTCAATGGCCGAAGCCGTCGCCACCATGGGGACCACTCTCTTGTGGACCGCCTTGCGGACCTCCTCAATGGCATAGAAGTTCAGCGGATCCTGCATCGCCAGATACAGTTCGTCCCGAACGACACGCACCGGAACGACGCTGTACTGCTTCGCGATATTCTTCGGCAGCATCTGGGCGAGCTCCGTCGGAATCATCTCCTTCGTCAGGTCGATGAATTCGATGCCCAGCTGCATCTGCAGCGCTTCGATCAGCTCGTTCTCCGTGATGAAGTTATTCTCTAAAAGAACCGTCCCCAGCCGCTTGTTGGTTCCCTTCTGAAGGGCAATCCCCTCTTCCAGTTCCTGCTCCGTCAGCATGCCCGCCGAGATCAGGATCTCGCCGAGGCGAAGATAGTTCCTTCCTCCGGCCGGCTTGTTCTTCGTTTCCATCATTGTCATATGCGCTTTTCCCCGATCAGATAGATTCGTCAGCAACAGGTTGCGCTTATTATCATTTTCCTTATATATATATATCACTGCTTTTCGTGATTGTGTTAATTATATATCACTATTCGCTCTAAAACCAGACAAAATATGGGAAAATTCACAAAAAAGCCTCGTGCCGTCATGGCATAAGGCTTGGTAAGTGTCATGAGACGTTATTCTCGATGATGAATGACAACCTCTTTGATCGTGATTTCGTCGAAAAGTGACAAGTTCTTTGAACGTCATCTTCCGGCCGGCTTTTCGTTCCGTCCCCTCCGATCCGTCACTTTCCATCATTCTCTAGTCGTGACGTCCTTCACGAACCATCGCTTTCATCGGGACAACATTCCGATCCGTCCCCATCGCTCAAAACCCCTGTGTTTATGCTGAGTCTGGGACGTTTCGGCATCTGTTGCTTGGGTGTATTACAAGGCGAAAAGACATAGAAAAAGCCTCATGCTGTGACGTAATGTCATAGCACAAGGCTTCTAGGTTTTACTATGTTGTTTTAGGCTGTCAGGCGCTCAAC